>JBIKPD010000112.1:0-11183 GCA_044357665.1 Roseateles sp.
AACCATCTGCCTACCAATATGCGACCGGCGTGACCAGCGCGGTCCGTTGCCGATCATCGGCAAGAATTCTTGCGGCACAACAGCACGGCGAACAAGGTTCCCGCAGCCGTGCCGATCAGCAGCATTCTCCTTTGCAGGTGAATTGAATCGCTGCTTGAATTGGCAATTATGTGGGATCAACTGCGAAGCACGACCGGACTTGTGATCATCGCGCTGCCTTGCCGAGTTCTCGAGCTGATCGGCGAACGTCAATCGGCCTGGCGGCGACTCCAAACTGCGCCAGCACCTCGTCGAATTCCGAGCCTTGCGACTTGTGCACGGTCATCGCGAAAGCGCTCTGGTGCAGGGGTGCAGGCGGCAGATTGGAATGGCGTGATCCAGGTCGAAAGTATCCAAGGCAAAGCGGGGGTACAGGAGGGGGTACAGAACGTTTTTTTAAAACAAGAAACCTAGCATTTTGGCGGGTTACAAGGCATCTTTGGGTTCCCACCGCCCCGACCAAGACCCAATACAAAGGCCTCCAAGTAGTGATACTCGGAGGCCTTTTTCCTGGGTAAATCAATGTTGTGACTTCTTGTCCCGGCTATGCAAACACTGGATGTTGCCAGTCATATCCATGGTCAAGAGTTCAAAAAAAGATTGCTCGAAGTCTGCGAGATGGTTCATGTCAGTGGCCGAGCGACTTCGCTCATGTCCCCCGGACCGTGCCATACACGGTCCTCCTCCTTTACTTCGCTGCGCCGCTCACCCACTGCCCTGAACAACCAGGCCTGTTCACTTTCGTATTGCCCGATTCACCGACCGAAATGAGAGCGACTGGCTGTTTTGCGCAGCGAAGTCAAGGAGAAGGCGCTGGCGACTAGCCAGTGCCGGGGGGTATGAGCGAAGCCGAGCAAGCAGGCCTGTGGAGCGCCGCCTAGGGTTCACACCGCCTAGCACCGCCTAGGGGTCAGGTCTTGCAATCAACCAATCAAATTTCCAGTAAGGTTTGGCAATGGCAAAGCCCTGCGTGACAGCAAGACCTGACCCTCGATCCCTGCTCGGTCTGGCGGTACGCGGTACATTTTCGCCAGCCCGGGCCTGGCGTCCTGCCGTCGTCGCCCGCTTAGCTCGAACGTTGAGGCTTCACAAACCACCCTGCTTCACTCTTCCGCTTTTTGTGGGTACACTAAGCGCATGGTGAACTGGGACGACTCGAAGCGGCTTCTCAACCTCAAAGACCACAAAATTGACTTTGTCGGTTGTGAAGTCGTCTTCGACGGTCCAGTCATCACGCAAGAAGACGATCGCGTCGCCTATGGGGAAATGAGAATCAACCTCCTGGGCCTGCTGCACGGGCGTGTCGTCCACATGACCTATACAGAGCGAGGTGACAACGTGCATGTGATCTCTCTGCGCAAGGCGACCAAGCATGAAGCGAACCACTTCTTCTCGCAAGTTGACTTCTAAGCAAATCCAAGATGCCATCGCGGCGGCGCCGGACACTGTGAATGTCGTAGACACTCCCTACGACCCAAACAACTCCACGTCGGTCGCAAGCTTCTGGAAAGGGGCCGTCGTCACTCAGGGTGGTGGCGTAGCCGCTGTCACGGCTGCCTTGGCGGCACGCAGACTCCCAGGGCAGCGTGGCTTAGGTAAGCGCCCACCGAAAGTCGCAATCAACATACGCCTTTCGCCCGAAGTCCTCGACGCGTTCAAGTCTACGGGAGAGGGCTGGCAAACGAGGGTCGATGGGGCTTTGAAGAAGTGGCTAGAGGCGCACTCACCGAGTGAAGCCTGACCCCTCGCTCAAGTGGAGCGCCAACGGCATGGCGCACTGGCCATCAAGCGCAGGGCCTTCGGCCCATTTTGCGCTTGCTGTCCAGCGCGCCACGCCGTCGTCGCCCGCTCAGCTCGAACGTTGATATGGCTTCTCTCTGTCAATAGGCCAAACCCATCCCTCTGCAATCACAGATGAAATAAATACCCGTTGCCGGACGGGGAACGCGACGGAGCACTTGGTTGCCACCCGTGATGGATGTGCGACGGTTGTTCATGCTGATATTCGAGGGTTGGGTACCTCAAGACAAATTTACGTCGCGGGGCTGCCTTCGCTCTAGGGACTGAGATCGCATTACACCGGCGTCAAGCCAATGCAAGGCCCACCAATAACGTTGTCGAGGATTCCTCAGTGGCCGCGGCTGCGCCGCGTTCCCCCTCCGGCCTTGTGAGTCATTCTGTGGGTGTCGGCACCTCCTGTCTTCTCACCTTGGTCAGCGTATTTGCCTTCGTGTCGGTCAGCTCGCGGCGGCGCTTTCAGCATCGCTCTTGATGCCCTGCCAGCCCGAGTTCTGCACCTCGCAGCCGATTGCCCAGACGAAGCCGGCCAGTTCGCGGGCCAACGCCACCACCGCCTTGGTCTTCATCACCCGGCGGGCCACCAATCGCTTGAATTTGGCGTTCAACCGCAGCTGCGCTTTCCAGGCGATGTCGGTGATCTCCTTGGGCAGTTGGTCTTGCCTCGTGGCGATGATCGGGCTCACTCGCGGACTGTGCTGGTACTGCCAAGCCACCTCCACCAGCATGCGCCGCGCAACGCTGTTGCCGGCCTTGGTGATGCTGCCCTGGCGACGTTTGGGCCCCGAGGAGTGTTCTCCCGGCACCAGACCTACGTAGGCCATCAACTGCCGCGGGTTCTCGAAGCGACGGAAGTCCTGCAGCTCGGCCACCAGCGTCATTGCCGCAATCAACTGCACGCCGCGCATGGCTTGCAGCGCCTGCACCAGCGGCGTCAAGCTCCACTCGGGCAACGTTTCGCGCATGGCTTGCTCGAGCCGCGCGATGCGGGCCGTGGCCTCGGTGATCGAGTGCAGGTACTCCTGAAACCCAATCTGCTGCGCCGCGTGCTCCATCTTCAGCGTGGCCAGCCAGCGCAGGTGGGCTGCCGTCCAGCTGGTCTTGCCGGCGTAGGGGATGCCGTCGCGCAGCAGCAGGGCCTTGAGCCGATGGCGTGCGTTGCGGCACTCGCGCACGGCGTCCTCGCGGGCACGCACCAGGTCGCGCACCGCTTCGTCGCCGGCACCGGGCACGCGCACCGCGGTGAGGTCGCCCGAGCGCGACAGGCGCGCCAGCATCATCGCGTCGCGCCGGTCGGTCTTGACGCGATCCCCGCTACGCTTGGGGATCGACGACGGTGCCACCACCTCGCACTGCGTGCCCAGCGCGGTGAGGTGGCGCCAGATCACGAACCCGCACGGGCCGGCTTCATAAACGACATGCAGCCGGTGGCCTTTGCTGATCAACTTGCGCAGCGCCTTGTCCAGCGCCACAAGATCGCCGCCGGTGCTGCACACATGGCGCACCTCACCGTCGCGGCCGGCATCCGCCGTGGCAATGTCGATGCTGTCCTTGTGAACGTCCAATCCAACGTACAAAGTGCTAGATTTGTCCATGGCCCGTCTCCTTGCAAATTCGCAACGACCTGACCGAATACCGGCCCGGTGCATTGGTGTAGCTCGGCACGCCTCGGCGCGCAACCTACGCTTTTGCTCGGGACGGGCCGCCTGAGATCACGAAGCCATCTTGTCTAGGGCGCATCAGGACGCCTTTCCTTTACTCCCCCGCCGATTAAGACCATCTTTGATCCGGAACTCCTTTCCCAGATGCTGGGCCGAAAGGATTGGGACGCGCATTCCGAATTCATCTACAACAACAAGACAACGTTCAAGTCAGACCCAGTCATTCAGCACAGTCGTTTTCCGCCAAGGGTCTTGAACGCGACGGTTTTTGCAGGCGTCCAGCCAAGCTGAAGGGCAGCAAGTGCACCCGGGTTCGGGAATCCCGAGCCAAAATCCTCAATCCAATGGACCAAGGTCTCACGGAATCGTCCTCAACTGCAGGCGACTGTGTCAGGTGACTCCGAAAGGCCGGGAGCGCCTCGAGCCCATGCCGCACGGCGCCTTTTCTTTGCGCTTGGGTAAAGGGTTCAAAAAAAGATTGCTCGAAGTTGCGTCGAAATCTTCAAGGGGCCACGCCAAAAACCGTTGTTTGCAAAATCTCCGGAGCAAATTCTCCGAACTGCGGCATTGGCCCATTGGGGTCCTTTGCTAGCTCATCGATGCGGCGCAGCGCCACCGCGCCCTCACGGTAGGGTTCCTGCATGAATGCAGCCAATTCAGCCTCAGTCATCCTGCCACCCTGTAGCGACAGGCTTTCAATGGAGTCGTCTGTTAGCTTTTCGAAGTAGTCCGGCTCCACTGTACAAAGGTAGCGTTTAGCCGCGACATGCAAACGGATCGGCTCGGTCACGTCTGGACCGAAATAGCGTTTGAGCCAGTCTGCGCCATTGGTTTCGTGCTGGTCGTCTATACCCAGCGCTGCAGGATGGTCGTCGAGGGAATGCACCATGTGGCCGATGTCGTGCAGCAAGGCAGCAACCACAAGAGACGCGGGCAGACCTTGAGCGCGCGCGTGGTAAGCGGATTGCACGGCATGCGCGCGTTGGTTGATGAGGGTCAGGCCGTATTGGCCAGTGGCGCGACCATCGTAAATGGACGTAAGGGTCGCGAGTGTCGGTTGGTTGTCCAATGTTGCAGTCGTCATGGTCCGGTCCTTTGGAGGAAGGTCGATTAGCAATGAATCCCTTGCTCGCGCAGCGTTTGGGAAATCGCGTCGACGGCGCGGGAGATGTCTTGAGCGCCGATGGCACCAATGCATCCAACACGAAAGGTTTCGATCTGGGTCAGCTTTCCGGGATAAAGGATAAATCCCTTGTCGCGCACGCCTTGGTACAGCCTGTTGAAATCGAAGTCAGGATGGGCCGGCGCATGAAATGTGACGATGATGGGCGCCTGGAGTTCATCGGCCAGAAACGTTTGTAAACCGAGCGCACGCATGCCCTTTACCAAGGTATCGCAGTTGTTCTGATAGCGGGCACCGCGCGAAGCTGTGCCGCCCTCTGCAAGGAACTGGTCAAGGGCTGCACGCAAGGCGGCAACGACATGGGTGGGTGGCGTGAAGCGCCATTGCCCTGTTTTGAGCATATAAGCCCATTGGTCGTGCAGGTCTAGGGCAAGTGAGTGACAAGTACCCTGAGCGGCCGCGATTTTGTCCTGACGTGCAATCACGAAGCCCATGCCCGGCACGCCTTCAAGGCATTTGCCGGAGGCTGCGATCAGCGCATCGATGGGCGTGCAGGCCATATCAATGGGCAGTGCAGCAAACGAGCTCATCGCGTCCACGATCAGGCTGCGTCCTTGATGGGCCACTCGCTGAGCGATCTCATTCAGGGGGTTCAAGATGCCGGTACCGGTCTCGCAATGGACCAGTGCCACATGGGTGATGCTGGTATCGGCAGCCAGGGCCGCTTCGATGCGATCAGGGTTTGCGGGTTCATCCTCGCGATGGTCGATGACCACGGCCTGTCGCCCCAGATAGCCCAGGATGCGAACTATCCGCTGGCAATAGGCGCCGTTATTGGGCACCAAAACCTTGCCATCACGCGGCACCAGGGTACCCAAGGCCGCTTCGACCGCATAGGTACCACTGCCTTGCAGTGGGATGCAGACATGAGTGTCCTGTGCGTTTGCAATCTGCGTGATGTCGTGGCAAACCGAGGCGGTGAGTTGGTTGAACGATTGGTCCCATGAACCCCAGTCAACCAGCATGGCTTGCTTGGTTTGAGTGCTTGTTGTCAGCGGCCCGGGGGTGAGCAGAATCGGTGTGTTCATGGCTTGGCTCTTCAGGGAACAATGGCGGCGCGCAGGACGCGTTGCGAGGAGGCATCAGCCATCGCCTGGGTGACTTGATCAAGGGGATAGCGCGCGTCTACCAGCTCGGAAAATGGGTAGCGCGTCTTGTTTGCAACCACGAAATCCAGAGCCTCGACCAAGTGGCGGGGATGGTAGTTGTGGATGCCCCGCAGAGTCACCATCTTGCGCACAATGCGGTTTGCATCGATCGTGACCTGGGCGCCCGGGCTTACCAACCCGGCAATGACATAGGTGCCGCCAATTCGAACCATCTCCAGACCCAGGTTGATGGCTTCTGCTACGCCGCAGACTTCGATGATTGCGTCGGGGCCGACGGGTTGGCAATGTGCGTTGATGGCTTCATGCAGTTGAACTTTGTCCATGGAGGGGTCAAGTGCCAGATCCACTCCGAAGCGATGGGACTGGGCACGCCGCGCAGCATGAATGTCCAAGCCAATGACATAGCGCGCACCACGCGACTTTGCCAGTGCGGCACCATACAAGCCCAGCAACCCCAGACCCTGGACGACCACGGTGCTACCTAGTCGGATGTTGGCTGCCTCGGTCACTGCCACCATGGTGGCCACACCGCAGTTGATGGGTGCGGCCTCAGCATCGGTCAAGGAGGCAGGCAGTCGCAGGATCCACGACTTGGGCAGAACGTAGCAATATTCTGCAAAGCCGCCATGGTGGTGTGGCGCGGTGGTAACGGCCATGTGGCCGTATTTTTCAACACCTGGCGATTTTTGCGGCAGGTCCAGCACGTCAGTGAAGTAGTTGCCATGCGGAATGAAGAATTCGCTCCAAGTAATGCGATCACCTATCGCCAGATTCTCACCGCGCATGTCGCAGGTGAGTTCCTGGCCAAGCGCAACGATACGGCCGACGATCTCATGGCCCAACAGGCCGGGGCATGGGTTGGGTCGATGACCTTGGTACGAGTGGATATCGGAGCGGCAAATGGTGGACATGCTCACGCGCACCAACGCCTCCCTGGGACCCGGCGCTCGCAAGGGATAAGACTCAACCTGGAAGGGCGCGTTGGGCTCGGTATAAACGGCCACCCGCCCTGAGGCCGGGTGGGTCATGCGCCTACCACCTCGGTGCCGTTGATCGCGTAATCGAAGATCTGGTGGCTTTTCAGCGTGTTGTTTGCAGCCTGCCGGGCATAGTCGGTGTTGAGCGGGCGGTTGAGAATGAAGGGCACACGGGCTTCGGCAACTGCGCCGTGGCTGCGCAGACGTGCGTCTGCGAGGTTGGAAAGATCGTGTTCGGATTGGCTGGCGCCAATCACCGTGCCAGCGTCACCAATAACTGCCACATCACCTTCACGGTCCGCGGGCAATTCGAATTGGCGGCAGACATCTTCCCGGTTCAGCGCCAGGGCAACCCCGGGAATGTCGCGCACCGTTGCGATGATGGCTTCGGTCGAGACTTGCGAGTCGCGGATCCAGATCCTCACAAATCCGCCCAGAGCGCCATGGTGGCGTACAAATGCATCGGTGATGGGGCAAATCACCTTGGTGGTGCCGCTACCAAACGTCTGGTCCAGGACGTCTTGAAGGTAAATCACCTTGGGACTGCCATCGGCATTTGATTTGTCGTTCATCCCATGGTCAGCAGTCAGAGCCACCGTCGCCCCCAAGGCAGCGAGTCGACCAAATGCATCATCAAGACGCTGGTAAAAGGTGTTCGCCACTGGGTCACCAGGTGCGTACTTGTGCTGGATGTAGTCGGTCAATGAAAGAAAGAGCAGGTCGGGTTTGTCACGTTCAAGCAGTTTGATGCCCGCTTCAAGCACCAAGAGTGAAAGGTCCATCGAGTACATGTCGGGTTGCGGCATGCCCACCAGTTCGAGGACGTTTTGAATACCGTTCTCAGCCAAGGTGCATTGACTCGCGAGCTCGGAAGAAAAACTGATGTTGCCCCGGCTGAGGTCCAAATCCTTGCCCAGCTGTTTACGCAGTTTGTCTTTCGCGGTGATCGAGACCACGCGGGCACCTGCATCCGCAAAGGTGGCCAGGATGGTGCGACTGCGTAAAAGCTCCGGTCCGGTCATGACCACGGCATCGCCGTGCTCGTTCAGGTAATAGTTGCCCGAGATACCGTGCACCGCCGGCGGCGCACCGGTAATGATCGACATGTTGTTGGGGCAGGTGAAGCTGGGCACGGTACCGTCAGCGATGCCCGCAAATCCCTCGCGCATGAAGCGCGCGATGTTGGGAATGATTCCATCCTTCAAACCCTGTTCGATGTAGGCGGGATCACCGCCGTCGATACAGACAACGACCACGGGCTGTTGGGGCCAGCGGTAGCTGACGCCATTGAGTTCTAGGGTTTTCATGCGATGTAATTTGAGTTGATCAAATGCTCCAGCGCCGAATGCGGGCCGAGAGAACATCGATCAAGGTGACAGAAACAATGATGATAAAAAGGATGGCAGCCGTCTCTGCATAGTCAAAGCCACGGATGGACTCGTGCAGCACAACGCCAATGCCTCCAGCGCCAACCATGCCGACAACAGAGGCAGACCGAACGTTTGATTCGAAGCGGTAGAGGGAATACGAGATCCACAGCGGCAGCACTTGCGGAATGACGCCATAGAGGATTTCTTCCAGCGCGTTGGCGCCGGTGGCGCGCACGCCCTCGACGGGACGCGGATCTATCGCCTCGACCGCCTCGGCAAACAGCTTGGCCAATACGCCGGTCGTGTGAATCCACAGCGCCATCACGCCCGCAAAGGGGCCCAGGCCCACAGCGACGATGAACAACATCGCAAACACCATTTCATTGATGGCGCGAAATGAATCCATCAAGCGGCGCATCGGCTGGTAGACCCATGCAGGCGCAATGTTCTCGGCGCAAAGCAGGCCGAAAGGAACAGCGCAGACAATCGCCAAGACAGTGCCCCAAATGGCAATGTGAATGGTGATGATCATTTCACTCAGGTAAATGCGCCACTCATGAAAATTTGGCGGAAAAAACTCCTTGCCAAACACGGCCATATTGGCTGAGTCCTCAATCAGCGCCATTGGACGCATATCGGCACCCTGCCATGACCAGATCAGCAACATCAACAATACCCCCCAGGTCAGTTGCGTGCCAAGGCTAGTCGCCGGCGGGGCAAGGGGAATGTCTTTGATGTTGGGCTTGATGGTCATGACAGGGCGTCTGATTGCGTCAGTGGACTACTTCAGCTTGGCCAGCACTGCAAGCTTGGCATCGATCTCGTCGAGCTTGACCTTCTTGTCGGCGGCATTCATGTTCTCATCAGCTTCGGCCTTCTTGCGGTCCTTGAAGAGTTCGAGTTGACGGATGGGGATCAACTGCGCATCGGTCGAGGCTTTGAACCCAGCCAGGCGATACATATTCTTGAGAATTTCCTTCTCTCGCTCGTTCTTGCCGTAGCCGGTTACAAAGTCCTGAACCTTTTTCTTGACGTCTGAGGGCAGGTCTTTGCGCCACACCAGCGGATCGCGAGGAATCAAAGGTGAAGTCCAGAGAATGCGAATCTGTTCCATTTTCTCGGGCGACTTTTCCTTCATCTTCTCGGTCATCTCGCTGTTGCTGGTGGCCAGATCGACTTGCTTGTTGAGCACTGCCAGGAAATTGCCCTCGTGATTGGATGAGCGCATGACCTTGAAGTGGGTCTTGGGATCCAGATTATTCAGGGTGAAAACGTAGTAGCCGGGTACCAGCGTGCCGGAGGTCGAGGAGGGGTCACCAATGCCGAACGTATATTCCTTGCCGTTTTTCAAGACTTGGTCGAGCGTTTTGATCGACGAGTCTTTGTGCGTGATCAGGTATGAGTAGTAGCCAGGGGTACCGTCCAGGTCCACAAACTGGGCGAATACTTCGCCGCTGGAGCGGTCGACTGCGTCAATGGCGGCCTTGTTTCCATACCACGCAATATGCACCTTGTTGAATCGCTGGGCTTCGATGATGCCTGCGTAGTCAGTGGCGTAAAAGCCATTGACTTTGAGGCCAACGGCTTTGGTCATATCGGCAAGGAACGGCTCCCACATTTGTTTCATGTTGCCGGCTTTTTCGGTGGCGATGATGCCAAAGTTCAGTTCCTTGATGTCGGCAGCGCCGGCGACGTTGCCGGCAGAAATCGCCAGTGCCGTCAGGATGAGTTTCATTTTTTTGATCATGTGAATTCCTTTTCAGAAGTTGCGGAACGGGACGTGTCAGACAAATGCAGTGGCGCCGACTGAAGGAGTAAGCGCCACAGGGGAAGATTCGCTTGCTGTGTGGGAGGTAAAGAATTCGCGTGCGCTGCTGCCGTAAAGCTCTGCAAGCAAATCGGGAGTCAGCGCCGCGGAGGGGCCGTCGTAGACCACGCGCCCTGCATGGAGCGCAACCGTGCGCGGGCAATAACGTGCAGCAAACTCAACTTGATGCAGCGATACCAGCACCGTGCATCCGTGTTTTTGGTTCATTTCCTTGAGCAACTCCATCACCTTGCGCGAGGATTCAGGATCCAGCGATGCAATCGGTTCATCAGCCAGGATGAGGCGCGCGCCTTGCACCAGGCACCGCGCCAGCGCTGCACGTTGCTGCTGGCCGCCCGAGAGCGTAGACGCACGTTGCCAGGCGGTCTGCTCGATGCCTACCGATGCAAGTGCCTCCAGTGCTTTCTGTCGCTGCTCGACACTGAAGCGCATCAACAGACTGCGCCACCAGGGCGTTTGATAGAGTTGGCCGATCAGCACGTTGGTGATGACGGGTAGACGATTGACCAGATTGAATTGCTGGAACACAAAGCCGACGCGGTTGCGCACTTTCCGAAAGCAGGGCATGAGTTTTCCGCCGGCTTGCACCGTTTGCCCCAGAACATCGATCTCACCGCTGTTGGAGGTGACAAAGCCGGGCAGATGCCGTAGCAGCGTGGATTTGCCCGAGCCCGATGCGCCGAGCAGGGCGACCATTTCGCCTTCGCGAATCTCCAGCGATACCTTGTCCAGCGCCAGGCAATTGGCGTAGGACTTGCTCAGTTCGCGCGTCACCACGGCAAACGACATCGTTTTCTCCACTGTCATCGGATTGCAATGTTCGCGAGCTTAAAATTAAAATATGTCAGATTGTTGACAATCTACGATTTTTTGAAAATGTGGCGAGGCCATTCACAACCTATGAAAAATTCATGACATTTGCACAGACCTTGGGTGTTCTGAAACACCATTCCATGCCGTCGCTGGTTCAGGAAGAACTCGAACGTATGCTGCGAGGGGGTGCTTTTGCGCCTGGCGATCCGCTGCGGGAAGCTTCGCTTGCCACCCAACTCGGTGTGTCACGCGGGCCTATCCGTGAAGCATTCCGGTCGCTGGAGGAAAAGGGGCTTGTGCGGGTTGAGAAGAACCGCGGCGTTTTCGTGCGAATCATCACCCCAGAGGAAGCAGACGATATCTTTGAAGTTCGTACGGCACTTGAAAAACTGATCGTTTCCAGAGT
>JBIKPD010000446.1:0-3166 GCA_044357665.1 Roseateles sp.
ATCAAGGCCAAGGTATTCAGATATGCCTCGACTCCGTCGCCAAGAGAGAGGCCACATACTGCCGCGCGAGGCTTTGGTGCTGCATGCCGGCCGGTTCTGTATTTCTTTCTTACAATCGCTAGGCTCGGTGCGATAGTCCCAACCATGGCCGGGTTTTCTCGCAGGGCTCTGACGTAGTAGATGACAGCGGCCTGATAGTCTCGAGCACGCATTGACTGATTCCCTTGAACCAGATTTGTCGTGTTGCCACTATTATTCGTCATTGCTTAGTTAAACTGTAAATCGATCAATGCTATGGGGCTCTGAGTACTCTGGTGGCCAAGATCGTTGTCTGGCTGTTGGTTATGCTGGAGCAGCATGGTGAGAGTCTCTTCGGTGGCCCACCGCGATCGATCTATGATTGGTTCTGCAAAGCCAAGGTCTTGGTCATAAAGGATGCAATCGGCGGAGTCCTCGTAACTATAGTATGGCCCATTCAAAAATGTTACTGCCATTCTGTCTTGTGACATATCGCCGCGCTTTATCACATAGACATTATCATGGCCATCAATCACTATTTCGGGACGACTGATTGGAATTTGCAATGTGCCGCCACCCTGCAAATTGAACGCTGTCACCCGTTTGGAGATGAACTGGTGCTGCCAGATTTTTCCGTTGAACCACAGGTGTTGGTACTGGGGAATCCCGTCTGGGTCGTTAGAATAGAAAACAATGTGTGGTCTGTTTTCGCTGTCCAACGCCATGCTGGTCTGATTGATTAGGTTGCTGCCTGGTGATACCGGATATATGACTTCAGCGTTGACTTGGGTAATCGGCAATTTGTATGCCATATCTTTTGATGTGTACCATGTCAATCCGTTGTCGTTGGAGTGGGCGTAGCCGATATTGAGGTTGTTGACACGCTGCTCCTCACCCAGACTGTGGGTACGCCAAACAAAGGATAGGTGCAGCGAACCATCTTTGCCGATGGCCGGATGGTTCCAGTAGGCGTTGCTGGTCCAGGGCTTTTGTTCTGTACCGCTGAGAACAGGTACCGGGTGATCCGACCAGGTCTGTGTCTTCTCATCGAAGGTCTTGAGTCTTGCTGTGCCCTTGGCACTGTTGCCGTCGCGGTACAGCAGTGTTAAAGGAAACCCTTTCCGCGGCAGGATGAAGGTCGGGTAGGTCACCTTTGCCTCATGTTGGCCGGTCATCGGCTTCTCATCCGTCCATTCATTGAGTGCGCCGATCGGACCGACCGGCCAGACCGACCTTCGATAGCGAAGTTGAGTCGCGTGATGGTCATAGCTGATGTGCAGATGCCCTGCCCGATCGATGCCAAGGCTGATGCTGTTGTGAGCATCCTTCAGGTTGTATTCGCCATGGATGTCATGGGTCTGGAGGGTGTCGAGAATCAGGTCACGCTGCACCACGCGCATGGTTTGGGCATCAGCGTAAAAAGCAGTAAATTGGTTTTGACCGCTGGTGAGAATTCCATGATGGCGGAAGATGACGGTGTTGATGGTATTGCCGGCCCACGCATCGCCCAGTTGATGGGTCGCGATGATGTTGACCGTGCACGATCTCTGCTCTTGAAGATCCGGTGCTTGCGCTATGCCGTCGATTGGCGCTCTGAGTTGAAGGTTGGACAGTGCGAGTTGGCGGTATTGCTCATTGACGCGGGCTTGTGTCAGCAAACGCTGATCTGCCCCTGGCGTACCTATGGTGATGGCGGATTCAAAATGCCTGAGCAGTCTTTGGTGCTGTCCCACGATTCCGGCGGCACGACCCAGCGTGTTGTGCACCCCAGATATCAAAATCTGGGTGACCAATTTCTTGCTGCAACCCCAGTCAATCGCCAGTCGTGTGTGTTTACGCGCTTCAGCAGCATTGCCCAAGGCCTGATGCCCGCCGGCCACGAGCAGGGCGAGTTTGGCTCTGTCCGGATGGTGCTGAAGGGTGTCGCGCTCGATCCTGGCCAAACTCTCCCAGTCACCAAACTGCCATTGGGTGCGGCTGCGCTCGAGCAGGTTTTCGTCGTAGGGAAAGGCGGAACCCTGATCATTCTCTGAAATACTGTTTGTAGTATTTTCGACGTCTGAATCCACTGGCGCAATTTCAGCCCGACCAAGCCGCGTCAGCAGGCTAAGCCTGGCCCACCAGCGATCAAGAACCGCGCCAATATCCGTCAGCGTCATTTTTCGGCCCGGCGAGTCTGATCGCGCTGACCTTGCGCCGAGCGGATCACTGCGGCCTGCGGCAGGGTATGAAGTTGTAAGCGGCTTCGGCGCATGGTTAGGTTCAAGATCGGTGAGAAGTACCGCTTCGGGTCAGGGCAGCCCGGCAAGATAGAAGTACTCATAGCCCTGGCTCGCGCAACAGCAAGTCCTTGATCAATTCGATTTGTGCCTCGGCTTTGACCAACTCGTCGTTCATCAGTTGCTGGCGATGGGCTAGTTCCTGGTTACCTGCCTCGGCCACCTTGAGTTTCACTGAGAGATCATCGTTTGCCTTGGCCATGGTTTTCAGTTGCTGTGAAAGGCTGGCCCGATCCTTCACCAAGATGTCTCGCGCCGAGACGAGTTGAGTCCTTTCGGCATTGAGCGCATCGCGTTGGGTGGCAATCTCAGTTTTGGCTTTGGCTTCTGCTTCGCGTTGCGTCTGCGTTTCGTTCTTTGCTTTTGCCTCGGCATCTCGCTGGCTGAGTGCGGCAGTCTTGGCCTTGGTTTCAAGGTCGCGCGCTGCGGCGAGGTCTGCGTTTTCCTTCGCTAAGGCTTCGATCTGCTGCTGGCTCTGCGCCTGCCGTTCCGCGGCGGTCCTCTCGGCTTGGGCCTTGGCTGCGCTCAGCGCTTCGATCTTCTGCATGCTCTGTGCTTGGCGTTCGCCAGCAATCTGGTCCGCTTGCGCCTGGGCTTGCGCCAGGGCTTCGATCTGCGCCGCGCGTTTTCCGGCGGTCTTTTCTGCCTCCACTTTGCCTGCGAAGAGCACCTCAATCTGCGCCGCGCGTTTGGCGGCGGCCTTTTCCAGTTCGGCCTTGGCTGCACTCAGCACTTCGATCTGCGACTGGCGCTCGGCCGCCAGTTTGGCCTGCTCTTCGTGCGCTTTGCGCTGCTCTGCGATTTCATTCGTCAGCGCTTCGACCTGCCGATTGCTTTGTGCTTGGCGTTCGCCAGCAATCTGATCCGCT
>JBIKPD010000449.1:0-3159 GCA_044357665.1 Roseateles sp.
ATGTGGCGGCCATATTTCCTGTCAATTCCACCCAAGGCGCTGAAACAGTCGGTGCTGCCCAGGCTCAAAGCCGGCCGCCGGTAAGGCGTCGCGTCGCCCCGTGGGCAGACTCCTTGTTTGCCGCCGTAACTCAAGGGGCTGCCTGGTTGACCCTTGCCTTGATGGCCGGCATCATCGGTTCGCTGCTGCTGGGTGCGGCGCCTGCGATCAAGCAGTTCGGACTGGGTTTTCTCTGGTCCAGCGACTGGGATCCGGTGCAAGAAAAATTCGGTGGCCTGGTGATGATCTACGGCACCTTGATGAGTTCATTCATCGCGCTGTTGATTGCAGTGCCGGTCAGTTTCGGAATTGCGATCTTCCTGACCGAGTTGTCGCCCGGATGGTTGCGGCGCCCGCTGGGTATCGCAATCGAATTGCTGGCTGCCGTGCCATCGATTGTTTACGGCATGTGGGGCCTGCTGGTTTTTGGTCCGATCCTGGCGACTTATGTACAGCAGCCTTTGCAGGCCTTGCTGACCGGTGTCCCGATTCTGGGCAGCCTGGTTTCCGGCCCGCCCGTCGGCATTGGCATCCTCTCGGCCGGCATCATTCTGGCCATCATGATCATTCCCTTCATCGCATCGGTGATGCGCGATGTGTTTGAAGTCACGCCGCCGATGTTGAAAGAGTCAGCCTACGCCCTGGGTTCGACCACCTGGGAAGTAGTGCGCAACATCGTCCTGCCCTATACGAAGACCGGCGTAATTGGCGGCATCATGCTGGGACTGGGTCGAGCTTTGGGCGAAACGATGGCAGTGACCTTCGTGATCGGCAATATGAACCAACTCAATTCGCCGTCGGTCTTCGAAGCCGCCAACAGCATCACTTCGACCTTGGCCAACGAGTTTGCGGAAGCCGGCGAAGGCCTGCATCAGGCGTCCTTGATGTACCTGGGCCTGGTGCTGTTCTTCATCACCTTTGTCGTGCTGGCCGCCTCGAAGATCCTGCTGATGCAGTTGAAAAAGAATGAGGGCACAAGGGCATGATCAAGAGTATCGATTCCGGGCGCCTGAAGATTCACGCCAAGCGCAAGCGCGTCAACGCTATCGCGCTGACCCTGTCGATGTCAGCGATGGCTTTCGGCTTGTTTTGGCTGATCTGGATCTTGGTCGAGACCATCTATCGCGGCCTTGGCGGGCTGAATTTGTCGCTTTTCACCGAGATGACGCCTCCGCCGTTAGCCGAAACTGGCGGGCTTGCCAATGCGATTTTCGGCTCGTCGGTGATGGTCGGCTTGGCGACCTTGCTGGGTACACCGATCGGTATTCTGGCCGGTATCTATCTGGCTGAATATGGTCAGAAAAACTGGCTGGCCGAGGTCGTGCGCTTCATCAACGACATCTTGCTGTCCGCGCCATCGATCGTCATCGGGCTGTTCATTTATTCGATGGTGGTGGCCCAGCTGAAGAGTTTTTCGGGCTTCGCCGGTGTGCTGGCCCTGACGCTGATCGTCATCCCGGTGGTGATCCGTACAACCGAAAATATGCTCAGCCTGATTCCGAATGCCTTGCGCGAAGCCGCTTATGCGCTAGGAACGCCGAAGTGGAAGGTTGTGTTGTCGGTGACCTTGACATCGGCGCGTGCCGGCGTGCTGACCGGCATATTGCTGGCCCTGGCGCGCATTTCCGGGGAAACCGCTCCGCTGCTTTTTACCGCGCTGTCCAACCAGTTCTGGACCGCGGATCTGCTGGCGCCGATGGCCAGTCTGCCGGTGACGATTTTCAAGTTCGCCATGAGTCCCTATGAGAACTGGCAAAAGCTGGCCTGGGCTGGCGTTTTCCTGATCACGATGGGCGTGCTGCTGCTGAACATCCTGGCACGCCTGCTCTTCAAGAACAAACATTGAGAAAGACCGGTCATGGACGCCAAAGTTGAGTCGCCAATCACCCAGCAAGCCAAGCTGTCGCTGCGGGATCTGAATTTCTTTTACGGCAATTTCAAGGCCTTGAAGAATATCAATCTCGACATTCCGGCCAAAAAAGTCACAGCCTTCATCGGCCCGTCGGGTTGCGGCAAATCGACCTTGCTGCGCACGATCAACCGCATGTTCGAGCTCTACCCGGAGCAGCGCGCCGAGGGGCAGATTCTGCTCGACGGCGAAGACATCCTGACCAGCCGCGAAGACATCTCCCTGATCCGGGCCAAGATCGGCATGGTGTTCCAGAAGCCGACGCCGTTCCCGATGTCGATCTACGACAACATCGCTTTCGGCGTGCGCCTGTTTGAAACCATGCCGCGCATCGAAATGGACGAGCGGGTCGAATGGGCCTTGCGCAAGGCAGCGCTCTGGAACGAAGTCAAGGACAAGCTGCAACAGACAGGCTCGGGTCTTTCGGGGGGGCAACAACAACGCCTGTGCATCGCCCGCGGCATCGCGATCAAGCCGGAAGTCCTGTTGCTCGACGAGCCCTGCTCGGCGCTCGATCCGATCTCGACTGGCAAGATCGAAGAATTGATCCATGAGCTGAAAGGCGACTACACCGTCGTCATTGTCACCCACAATATGCAGCAGGCCGCGCGCTGCTCGGATTACACCGCCTATATGTACCTGGGTGATCTGATCGAGTTCGGGCCGACTGGCGATTTGTTCATGAAGCCCAAGCACAAAGACACCGAGGACTACATCACCGGTCGTTTTGGTTGAAGCATTCGTAAGCAAGGCATAAGCGGGTATTCTGGATCAGAGAGTCCGGAGTGCGGATTTCAGGAATCAGGAGCATGAGATGAGCGATAAACATCTATCGACACAATTCGATACCGAACTCAGCGGTATTTCGACCCGCGTGCTCGAAATGGGCGGACTGGTCGAGTCACAGGTGACGCAGGCGGTGCTGGCCCTGACCACTTTCAATGGTGAGATTGCCGCTGAAGTCCTGGTGCATGAAGAGCACGTCAACACCATGGAAGTCGAGATTGACCGGGATCTCTCCAGCATCATTGCGCGGCGCCAACCCACTGCACGCGATTTACGCCTGCTGATCGCGATCTCGAAAACGATTGCCAACCTCGAACGCGTCGGCGACGAAGCGGCGCGAATCGCCCGCACGGTGCAGCGCTTGATTGACTCCGGCGTATCGAGTCGTATGCGTCAGCCGATGTCGGGCCTGGCCTTTGAGGCTG
>JBIKPD010000448.1:0-3159 GCA_044357665.1 Roseateles sp.
CGTCGACTAGGGGGTTGCCCGAGACACCGACCAGGTCGCCGAAACGGCCCAGGGCGATGCTGCCGAGATCGCCCGATTTGCCGAGTGCTTCGGCGGCGTTGAGCGTCGCTGACTGGATCGCCTGCAGCGGGGTCATGCCCCAGGTCACCATGGCGGCGAACTGCTTGGCGTTGTCGCCATTCGGATAGACGCCACCATCAGTGCCGTAAACCATCTTGACACCGGCCTTGACGGCGGCCTGGAAGGTCTTGCGCTGCTTCAAGCCGATCATCTTTTCCTTCTCGAGCGACTCCTTGAAAACGCCGTTCTTTTCGCCTTCGGCAAGGATGTCGTCGTCGTTGTAGATGGCCATCGAAAACCAGGCGCCATGCTGTTTGGCGAGTTGGAAAGCCTCATCGTCGGCGAGGCTGGCATGTTCGATCCGGTCGGCGCTCACCACCACGGTATCGGCATGAGCTGCCAGCCAGGGCGCCAAGGTGATGGCCAGGGCGGTCAAATTTTTGCGCCTGGTAAACAAATTCCGGTCAATGGATGAGGCGCGATTGTGGCGCAGACATATCGGTGAGAATCGGCGGGCCCGCCGTAATCAGGAAGCCCAAACCATGATGCTGAACCGCAAGACCTCGCTCCTGCTCAATCTGGGCCATGCACTCGATCATCTGTTCTTGTTGATCTTCGCCACCGCTGTCACCAGCATCGCGACCGAATTCGGTTTTGCGCGTTGGGAAGACCTGATGCCTTACAGCGCCGGCGCCTTCCTGCTGTTCGGGATCGGCTCGGTGCCAGCCGGGCGGCTGGGCGATCTTTGGGGCAGACGCAGCATGATTGGCATCTTCTTTTTCGGCATCGGCGCTGCGGCCATGCTTTGTGCGGCGGTGCAAAACGCCTGGCAAATGGCTGCTGCGCTGGCCTTGCTCGGCGCTTTTTCGGCGATCTACCACCCGGTCGGTATACCGATGCTGCTGCAGCATGCGCGCAATCCGGGGCTGACGATAGGCGTCAACGGGTTGGCGGGCAACCTCGGCATCGCAGTGGCCGCGATCCTGACCGGCTTGATGGTCAAGTACGTAGGCTGGCGCGCAGCCTTCATCGTCCCTGCGCTGCTGTCCTTCATCTGCGGCTTTGTCTTTCTGCGCGTGACCCCGGCCGAGACCGAGTCGCCGGCCCGGCGCAAGAACAAGTCTTCGATCCAGCTCTCGCCCAAGTTGCTGGCACGTTTGTTCGTCGTGATGACCTTCGCCGCGATCTCGAGCAGCCTGTTGTTCAACTTCACCACCAATGGCAATGGTCAGTTGTTGCGCGAGCGCTTTCTCGGCCTGGTCGAGGATCCGGCCTTGCTCGGCGCGCTGCTGGCCATCGTTTATGCCGTGGCTTCACTGGCTCAGGTGATCGTCGGGCGCCTGATCGACCGCTACCCGCTCAAGCGCTTGTACTTGGCAATCGTCTTGCTGCAGATTCCGATGTTCTTGCTCGCCGCCAATGCGCAGGGCTGGACGCTTTTTGGCTTGCAGATCGGTTTCATGGTGATGATCTTCGGCGCGATTCCTTTCACCGACGCGATGATCGTCCGCTATGTCGACGATGCCATTCGCTCGCGGGTCTCGGGAATGCGTCTGGCGGTGTCTTTCGGCATCAGCTCGCTGGCGGTCTATCTGCTCGGGCCGGCGGTCAAAAGCGCCGGATTTTCGAACCTGCTGTTGGCGATGGCGGTGATCTCCAGTTGCACGGCGGCTTTCGTATTGATGCTGCCTGACGAGTCCGACGGCACCGCCCGCGCAATCGCCGAGCTTTGAACGACCCGATGCGCGTAGGCCAGGACCCAAGCCCTTGGACGATCGAGCGGCTCGACCACCGTGATGTCGGAGTCGCGCAGGAAATCCATGCCGTCCTGGGCCTGGCCTATGCCCAGGAAGCCGAACTGCTGCAGCTGGTCAATTCAGCCGCAGTCGAACAGGATGCTGAAGCCATCCGGCAGAGTGAGCTGAGCTATAGCGGCGCCCGACTGAATGGCAGCCTGCTCGGCTGGATCAGCCTGGGTCCGGATGACGAACCCCAGCAAGTCAGCATCGCCATGCTGGTGGTTCGGCCCGAACAACAGCGCCGCGGCATTGCGCTGGCGCTCCTGTGCGAAGCCATGCAGCAGGCCGGCGGATCAACCCTGTCGGTGGTCTGCGCGCGTGCTAACCGGCCGGCGATGGCGCTTTACCAGCGGCTTGGTTTCAGCCCTTATCGCCGCGGCGTGATGGGCAAGGCAGCAATCGAGGTCATCAAGCTGAGGATCGATCTGACTTGAATCGATAACTGCAACGCCCTACCTGCCCCGGCCCGACAGTTCCCGCAAACGCTGGTGAGCGGCGTCATCCCAGGCGACGGGCAACTGGTTTCTGGCCTGCAGATAATGGTGGGTGAAGACGTCCAGGTAGGCGGTCAGCATTTGCTCAGCGAGCAGTTCGCCAGCCAGGTTCAGGCACAAGGCCGCGACCTCGCTGGTACAAAAATGATCGTCGCGGCGGGAGCGGCGCAGCTTGTATTGCGAAATCTGCTCCGGCTGCAGGCTGAGCACCGGTAAATGGTCGAGGTATGGGCTTTTGCGGAACATCTTGCGTGCCTCGGTCCAAGTGGCGTCGAGCAGGATGAAGAGCGGGCGCTTGCCGGTCGGCTCATCGGCAGGCGCAATGTTGTGCACCACCCGCTCGGGCGCCGCATATTCACCTGGAAACACAACATAGGGCTGCCATTGCGGATCGCTCAACAGGGCCGGCAATGCAGGATCGATTTCGGTGCGTGCCCAGCCGAAGGCAAAGGTGTCGGCCACCAGATCGGCAATCAACCAACCGGTATTGGTCGGTTTGAGCGCCTCGATATCGGCCATCAGCAGGCATACGCCCGAACGCGTTGCGACCGACGGACGCAGGGCGCACATGCAATGACTGGGCAGCAAACGGCAGTCTGCACAGCGCTCGCGCTTGAAGCCACCGCGGGCGAGAAAGGGTTTGCTGCTGCGAGCCAGTCGGGCGGCGCGCAGGCGGGATACGGCGTGGGGCATCAGGAGTTTTCAGGGCTTGGGATCAGCGGACTGCAGCGCCTGCTGCTTCAACCAGTGTCGCATTCGCACGGCCCTGTTCACTCCCCCCCGCGCTTGAGCCCTCCAAACTTGAC
>JBIKPD010000113.1:0-11143 GCA_044357665.1 Roseateles sp.
CTTGGAGGTGACGCCAATCTTCTTGCCGATCACCAATTCGCCGTCAGCCTCGCGCCGGCGCAGCATATGCAGGGAAATACGGTAAGCATCGTCGACGCTGATGCCGGCATGGCTGCTGCTCAAGGGTGGCATGGTGCGGCGCTGACGCAGCGCGGCAAACAGGGCATCGCCGATTGCGGCAATCTGTGCATCGTCCATCAATTGGCCTCGCCATGCTGCAAAAAGTCGATGCACAGGCGGTTGAACATCTCGCGATGTTCGACCTGGACCCAATGGCCGCAGCGATTGACCAACTCCATCCTTGCATTCGGCGCATGTTCGACCAGCTTCATCGCGCCGCCGACCGGATTGAACTGGTCATTGACGCCCCAGAAACCGAAGATCGGGCAGCGCAACTCATGCAGGCGCAGCGTCATGTTCGGTACCGTCATCACCGAGCGCGAGGCCTGGGTCTGTGTCAGGGCAATCGGCGCGCGCTCATTGATGATTTCGTCGGTCAGCAAGCTGGGGTCGAACAACTGCATCGACATCACCGCTCGCATCGCCTCGGCGCCGGTTTTGCCCGCCTTGTAGATCGCGAACATATTGGCGATGCCGGGCATGGCCAGATAGGTCGCGATGTCCTCGACGCCGCCGGGCGCCATCAGGATCAGCCGCGCCACATCCTGCGGATAAGCCAGGGCATGTCCCAGGGCGATCGCGCCGCCGAGCGAATTGCCCAGCAAGGTCACGTCCTTCAAGCCCAGCGCGTCGATCAGGCCCTTCAGTCCGCTGACGAAGAAATCGAGGTCGTAATGGGCCAGGTCGGTCTTGCTCGAGAGGCCGAAGCCGAGCATGTCGGGGACGATGCAGCGGTAACCGGCCGCCGCGAAGACAGGGAAATTGCCCTTGAAATTGCTGTAGCCGCTCGCTCCCGCGCCGGCGCCATGCAGGAAGATCACCACCGGGCCTTCACCCTGCTCGTGATAATGAATCGACCGCTGGTTGCCGATGTCGACAAACTTGCCAACTGGAATAGGGGAGCTGTTGGTCATCGATTTCACCTTTATTGAAGCCGCCAATCTTTCCAGCCGCTGGGCGCGGCGGCATCGTCCGAGTCGACTAGATTACGCCAGCCTCGGAGGAACGCCGCCTGGCCCGGCCCGAGTTGACCGGCCGGTCAATCCAGCGGCAGATAGCTTTCGGCCTTGTCGTCGCGCAGGAACAGCGGATCGCTGACCAGCGCCCGGTTATAGCCCTCGCGCTGCAGGTCGACCTTGCGCAACTTGTAATTGCCGGTCATGTCGGGCAGCGGTGCGATGCGGAGATAGAGTGGCGCGGCATAGCGCGGCAGGCGCGACATGGCCAGTTGCCAAAAGGCCGCCGGATCGAAACTGAAACCGGGCTGCATGACCAGGGCCGCCATGCCGGCGCGGCCTTCGGCGCCGGATACTTTCACGCCGTAAATGGTGATCGATTCCAGGCCGGGGAAATCGCCCAGCGCATCAGCAACCTCGGTGGTCGAGACGTTCTCGCTGTTCCAGCGGAAGGTGTCGCCGATGCGGTCGACGAACCAGCAATAGCCATCGGCGTCGCAGCGCAGCAGGTCGCCCGATGACCACCAGGCGTCGCCGGGTTTGAAGACATTGCGCAGGACCTTCTTTTCAGTCGCTTCGGCCGAGGTATAGCCCTCGAAACGGCCGCCGACGACATCCGGAAGATTGATGATCATGCCGATGCCTTCACCGACTTCGCCGACGTCGCACAACTGCAAAAAGCCGTTGGCATCGCGCGGATGGGTTTCGTTGTCGGTGTCGTAGCGCACCAGGCGCAGATTGGTTTTTTCCCAGAACGGCACCCGGCCGCAGCTGCCGACGCGGTTGTCCACATTGATGGTGTTGGTGTTGGCTTCGGTCGATCCCCAGCCTTCATAGATCTCGAATTCGCCGAAGCGGGCGATCCATTGTTCCCAGACCTCGGGTGCCAGACCGGCGCCAACCATCTTGCGCAGGCTGTGCTCGCGCTCGTCGGCCTGCGCAGGGCTGGACAGCAGGAAGCGGCAGATCTCGCCGACATATTGGCAGATCGTGATCTGGTAACGGCGAATGTCGGGCCAGAATTCGCTACGACTGAACTTGCGTCGCAGCACCAGGCTGGCACCGGCAGCAATCGCGGTGGCGCCGACCGACAGCGAAGCCGCGCCGTGATAGAGCGGCAAGAAGCAATAGAAACAGTCCTGTGGCTTCACGTCCATCGTGGTCTGCATCACATCGCCGGTGATCAACCATCGGGCATGGCTGATCACTGCGGCCTTGGGCAGACCGGTGGTGCCCGAGGTAAAGATAAAGATGGCGGGGTCGCCTGCGACGAGGCCGGCACGCCATTGCGCAGGCGGGTTGCCGTCTTCGGCTTGGCTGGCGGCCAACTCGAAATCGAGCTCGCAGCTTAGGCGCTGATCGGTGCTTGCGGGCCGCTCGCGGTCGGGCCAGAGCCAGCAGCGGATGCCGGCCGGCATCTCGGTCGCCGCGATCAGCCCCAGGCATTCCTCGCCGACGATGACCAGGCTGGCGCCGGTCGCCTGCAAGCCATGCAGCAGGGGCTTGCCCTTCACATTGGTATTGAGGAAAACCAGCGTGACGCCAAGCTTGGCCAGGCCCAGCCAGACGAACAGGAAGGCCGGCCGGTTTTCCATGCACAGCGCCACCACATCGCCGCGCTTCAGGCCCAGCTGATGCCCGGCATGGGCAACCTGATTCACTTGCCGGTTGGTCTGCTCATAGTCCAGGGTCTGGTCGCCATAGATGATGCAGGGCCGCTCGGCGTAGCGCACCGCGCAGTCTTCGATACGCTCAGCGATGGTGTAGGTCTGCGAAGCGCGATGATGCTGACCGGCCTTGGCCCGGCGGTCAAGCTTGGCCTGCGTCACTTCGCGCGGCACGATAGCTGATGCTGCTTTCACAAGCGTCCCCATTTCTTTCAGCGTACCGGACGCGGCATGCGCAGACCGAACTGTGCGATCAGCTCGCGCTGGATCTCGTTGGTGCCGCCGCCAAAGGTCAAGAGGGTGGCGGCGCGGGTCTCGTATTCGAGCTCGCCCAGCAGCAGCGCGGCACTCGAGCCGACCCGCACCATGGCGCTGCCGCCGACGATGTCCATCAAGCGGCGCAGGACCTCGATCACCGATTCAGAACCGTAGACCTTGGTTGCCGAGGCCAGGGCGATGTCCATGCTGCCGGCTTCCAGGCTCGCAGCGATACGGAAGTTGATCAGTCGCATCGCTTCCAGTCGCGCATAGCACTCGGACAGTGAACGCCGCACCCAGGCCTGGTCGACCGCGCGGCGGCCTTGCTCATCGCGGGCCTTGGCCCAGCGCAGCACGCGTCCGAACGGGGCGAAAACCTTGTCTGACCAGGAGCCCAGGCCCAGGCGTTCATGGTTCAACTGCGCCGTGATCAGCTTCCAGCCGCCATGCAGTTCGCCGACCAGACGGTCAGCCGGCACTTCGACATTGTCGTAATAGGTCGCGGCCGTGAAATTGCCGACGGTCTTGATCAGCGTGTGCGAAAAGCCTGCCGCATCGGTATCCAGGATCAGGATCGAGATGCCCTTGTGCCGGGCCAGTTCGGTACTGGTGCGGGCAGCCAGCCAGACATGATCGGCCGACTCGATGCCCGAGGTCCAGAGCTTGGCGCCGTTGACGATGAAACGGCCGCTTTGCAGATCGCCTTCCAGCTTGGCCTGTGTCTTCAGCGCTGCCAGATCCGAGCCGGCTTGCGCCTCCGAATAACCGATGGCAAAGATCGTTTCGCCAGCGGCGATGCCGGGCAGAAAGCGTTCCTTCTGCGCCGCCGTGCCGGCTTCCATCAGCGCCGGTCCGACCGTGCTGATAGTCACGAAGGGCAGGGGAGCGCCGGCGATATTGGCTTCCTCGAAGAAGATCAGCTGCTCGGTTGCGCTGAGTCCCTGGCCGCCATGGGCTTTGGGCCAACCGACCGCCAGCCAGCCGTCCTGGCCCATCTGGCGGATCGTCTGGCGATAAAGCGCGCCGCCTTCGGCACCGCGCAACTCGACCAGCAGCTCCGGCGTCATCAGGCTGTTGAAATAGTCGCGTACCTGCAGGCGCAGCCGCTGTTGTTCAGGAGTCAGGTCGATGAACATGGCCGCCTCAATCTTCGCCAAGAATCAGGCCGCTGGTCGGCACGCCGGTGCCGGCCGTGACCAAGACATTGCGCGTATCAGCCACCTGATTGACAGCGCTGCCGCGTACCTGGCGCACCGCTTCAGCGATGCCGTTCATGCCGTGGATATAGGCTTCGCCAAGCTGGCCGCCATGGGTGTTGATCGGCAATTTGCCGCCGCGCTGATGGTGGCCGGCGCGGATGAAGTCCTTGGCCTCGCCGCGCTTGGCAAAGCCGAATTCCTCCAACTGCGGCAACACGAAGGGGGTGAAATGGTCATAGATGACCGCTGTCTGGATGTCTTCGGTGGACAGGCCGCTTTGCTGCCAGAGCTGCTTGGCGACCAGGCCCATTTCGGGCAGTCCGGTGATGTCGTCGCGGTAATACGAGGTCATGATCTGCTGGCCGTCGCTGACACCCTGAGCCGCCGCCTTGATGACGACTGGCTTGCGGCGCAGGTCGCGGGCGCGTTCGACCGAAGTGATGACCATGGCCACCGCGCCATCCGATTCCTGGCAGCAATCGAGCAGGTGCAGCGGCTCGCAGATCCAGCGCGAGGCCTGATGATCAGCCAGCGTGATCGGCTTGCCATAGAAGAAAGCAGCCGGATTGGTGGCGGCGAAATCGCGCGCCGCGACAGCAACCCGGCCGAAATCCTCGCTGGTCGCGCCGTAGCGGTGCATATAGCGCTGCGCGAACATGCCGACCCAGGCTGCCGGTGTGTGGAAGCCATAAGGCATGTACCAGCCATAGTTGACGTTCTCGAACAGCGGTGAATTGCCAAAACCGTAATTGCCATTGCCAAAGCGGTACCAACTGCGCTCGTTCATCGCGCGGTAAACCACGACGGTCTTGGCGATCCCGGTGGCCACGGCCATCGCGGCATGCAACACCGGCGCACAGGCAGCACCGCCGCCATGCGGAACCTGCGAGAAGAACTTGATGTCTTTGGCGCCGAGCAGGCGGGCGATTTCATACTCGGGCACTTTGTCGACCGAGTAGGACGAGAAGCCATCGACCTCGCTCGGGTCGATGCCGGCGTCGGCGAGCGCCTGCAAAGTGGCTTCCATCGCCAGACGGATTTCGGTACGGCCGGAATTCTTCGAGAATTCGGTGGCGCCGAGTCCGGCGATGGCACAGCGGCCGGAAATTGAGAAGTCGGTCATATCAGTGATTCCTGGCTGTTCGACATCAAGGCAGGTGCACGCGCACCGTGCCGGTGACATGGCTGCCCATTGAGTTCTTGCCCTTCAGCGTGATCTGGACCGTGCGGTCAGACTCGCGCTTTTCGGTGACTGCGCCTTCGAAGGCGAGCAAGTCACCCGGATAGTTGGGCGCACCCAGCTTGATCTTCAGCTCGCACAAGCGTCCTCGCGGGCCGCTCCAGCCCTCGACAAAGCGTTGCACCAGGCCATTGGTGGTCAGGATGTTCATGAAGATATGGGGTGAGCCGAGCGCCCGCGCCGCATCCAGGTCACTGTGACCGGGGAAATAGTCACGTGTGGCAATCGCCCCACCGGCAATCAGCGCCACCGTCACCGGCACGCTCAAGGGCGGCAATTGCTCGCCAGACTGCACATCGTCAAATCGGCGCATGGCTGCTTGCCTCGCTGTCTTCATCGGAGTCATATTTCCATCCCAATTTGTCGTTGTTGGCCAGCCAGTCGCCCAGCATGGCCAGCTGATGTTCGGTGCCGCCCATCGCTTGGCCCAGCGCACGGCTCCAGAACAAGAAGCGGTGAATCGGATAAGTGATGTCGACACCGATGCCGCCATGGACATGCTGCGCCATATGGCCGGCGCTGTGCCCGGTGTCGTTGGCCAAGGCCCGGGTGGCCCAGGCTTGCGGCTTGGCGCCCAGACCGGCGTCGATCCGGTAGACCAATTGCCAGAGCGAAGTGCGCAAGGCCTCGGTGGCGATATAGCCATCGGCCATCTGCCCGGCGACCAACTGGAAACTGCCGATGACGCGGCCGAACTGCTGGCGCTCGCTGACATAGTCGACGGTGCGACGCAACTGCTCCTGGGTCACACCGAGCTGCAGCGCGGCCAGGCAGGCGATCGCGCGCGGCTCGATCCAGTCGATAGCAGCGGCCGGCAGGATGTTTTCGGCAGCAATCGGCAGCGCATCGAAAACCAGATCGGCCAGCGCCTGATGGTGCTGGCTGACGCCTTCATGCTTTTGGATGCCCGCCTGCATCAAGTCGACCAGCAACAAGCGCGTCTCGCCTTCGGCCTCGGCAGCCAGCAAGGCATGCTGAGCCAGCGCGCCCAGCGGCACAGCCGGGGCAATGCCCGACAAGGTCCAGCCAGCACCACTGCGCAGCAGCCGCAAGGAAGCGCCACGCGACTGCGACAGGGCCGCGAGCGACAAGGCCAGCGGCAAGTCGCCAGTCATTGCCTGGGCCACCACCTGCGGGGCCGCACCGAATCTGGCCAGCGTTGCCGCCGCCAGTTGCTGCTCCCACAGCGGCAAGAGCGCCAGCGCCCGGCCCTGTTGTTCGAGCACGGCCATCAATTCAGTCATGCCCAGCCCGAGTCCGCCATCGGCTTCGGCGACGATCACCATATGCAGGCCGGCAGCGACAGCTTGTTGCCACAACTCGCGCATAAAGGGCGCGCCCGATTCGTCATGGGCACGCAGTTGGTCGTCGCTGCAGAAATCGGCAAACAGCCCGCTGGCCATTTCGGCAAAAGCGCTTTGGTCTTCGCTCAGCGTGAAATTCATGCGGCCTCTCCTTCGGTGAGCAGACGGAACTGCGGCAGCACCAGGTCACCATCGAAGGTATTGAATTCAACTTGCACCGACTGGCCGATGCGGACATCGCCAGGCGGGATGCCGACCAGTTGCGAAATCAAGCGCGTGCCTTCCTCAAGCTCGACCAGCACGATCAGGTTTGGATGCTCGAACGGCGCCACTTCGGGGTAATGCATCACCACGAAGGAATAGACCTCGCCGCGTCCCGAAGCCTGCAGCGCATCCCATTCAAACGAATGGCAGCTCGGGCACACCGGGCCGGGTGGATGGCGCAGCGTCTGGCAGGCCGAACAGCGCTGGATCAGCAGCTTGCCGGCGCGCGCGCCTTCCCAGAAGAAACGCGTGTCATCGCTGATGCCGGGCGGGGGCCGCTTGGCGACCGCAATTGCCATCGGCTCAGCCACTTTGACCGGCTGGGCCGGGCGGAACTTGAAAACGCGGAACAGCAACTGACCGACCTGTTCATCACCCTGCGGCAGTTCCGAAAAATAGCTCATCACCAGGGTGACGAAATAGCCGGTGCCCAGGGCCGTCACTTTTTCGGGGCTGATGGCGTCGAGCCGGGTCGTGTAATAAAGCTTCTCGCCTTCGCGCACATCACGATCGAAAGTCAGCTCCGAGTTCACCGCCACCACCGACGGCAGACCCTGCGCCTCCATCAGCTTCAGCGCCTCGTAGGGATTTTCCTGGGTCGATCCGGGCGGGTAGTTGTTTTGGGTGAAACCCTCCATGCACCAGACCTGCAGCATCGCCGGCGGGGCGATCACAGCGCCTTCGACCAGATAGGGCTTGTCGTCAACGCCCATCACTTCGCACCATTGGCGAATCATCGGCGCGTTGACCTTGTCCCAGGCGTAGACCCGGCCATATTCCTTGCCCACCAGCGGGCGGATGTCCTGCATCCAGGCTTGCTCGTCCAAGGCCTTGCTCCTTATGTCATTTCGTTTCAGGTCCGGCTTGCCTCAAGGCTTCGCTGGAATCACTGATCTTCAGCATGAGGAGGAAGTTAAGGGACTACGGCAGTTCCAGATACGTCCAAAAGGACGATGTGACTTGGGTAACGCGGGAAGTTTCTGGCATTGGGCAAAAAATCACAGCTCTGATCTCGGTCATGGGGTATGCCGGCACAACGAATGAGCGATCCTTAGCAGATTCCGAGATTTGAGTCGTTTGTGGCGGAAAAGCTTCGAGCAGCGGATTTCTAGTCTTTTCAGACGATGAATCCAGACCATGGGCTGGATCAAGCTACGGCTGTAATGTTCAACCGACCGCGCGATGCAGCGCAGCCATTCAAAAAGGAGACTCCACCATGCTCGGAAAATTCCCCACCTTGCGCCCGATTCCACTCGCCGCGCTGACATTGACGCTGCTGGCTTCAGCCGCCCAGGCCCAGTCACAGGACCAGGCCAAGGCCACAGCCGCCAAGGCCGACTCTGACAAAAATGTGCTGGAGCAGGTCGTCGTGACGGTGCAGCGGCGCAAGGAAAAGCTGCAGGATGTGCCGGTCGCTGCGACTGCCATCGGCGCGGCCGATCTGGAACTTCGCGGCATCGGCAATATCGCTGATCTGAGCGCGCTGGCGCCGAATCTGCTGGTACTCCACACACCCGGAAACGCCAGCGCTTCGCAAATCGCCATCCGCGGCTCGGTCACTTCAAACCCGGCATTGTTCTGGGAGACCACCGTCGGCATGTATGTCGACGGCGTCTTCATGGGCAAGAGCCAGGGTTCGATTTTCGATATGGTCGATCTGGAGCGGGTCGAGGTCTTGCGTGGTCCGCAGGGCACGCTGTACGGCCGCAACACGCTGGCCGGCGCGGTCAACATGATCACACGCAAACCCTCAGGTGAGTTGGGCGGACAGGCCAGTATTGACCTGGGCAACTTCAACGCCAGGGTGACAAAACTTTCGCTGGACCTCCCGTCGATGGGCCCATTGAAAGCGTCGGTCGGCCTGCGTGACGAGAAGCGCGACGGTTGGATCAAGACCACGACCGGAAGTTCGGTACCCGCTTTGAACAACCGCGACAACAGCGGCGGGCGCGTGGCATTGACGCTCGATGCGAGCCGCGACCTGCAGATCGACTACCGCTACGACTGGAGCAAGGCCGATCAGGCACCAGTTTTCTCGCAAGTCGTCAGATCGGATGTGGCGACGATGTTCTTCATCCCGGGCATCATCGTCAACCAGGCTCGCCAGACGAAGGCTTCAATCGATGGACCTTCATTCGAACGTTATGACATCGCTGGCAACTCCTTGACGGCCGAATACAAGGTCGGCGCCAATGACACGATCAAGTATGTCTTGTCGCGCCGCACAATGCATTGGGCCGATGCGCTGGACCTCGACGGTTCGCCGATTCCTCTGGCCCATACCTCGCGCATCTCTGACTACAGCCAGGATTCGAACGAGCTGCAATGGCTCGGCAGCCGGGGTGGTCTGTCCTATGTCGGCGGAATTTACTCGTTCAAGGACGATGGTTTCACCAGCAATCCGCAGAGTTTCTTCTTCGGCGCCCAGAATTTCGATTCGCGTTATGGATTCACCACCAACGCTTTGTCGGTCTATGGACAGGCTGACTACAAGCTGAGCGAGAACATGACGCTGACTGGCGGCTTGCGCAACACCAAGGAAGACAAGACAGTGCGCCGTCAACTGTCGATGAGCGGCGTCAACACGACTTATTCGGCCGCCGGTGTGCCGACTTACACACCATACGGTCCGATTCCCCTGGTTCCGACGGGTACCAGCGGTGCGACCTCGTTCAGCGCCACCACGCCGATGTTGAGCCTGGGCTACAAGGTCCACAAGGACCTGAATGTCTATGCCCGCTATGCCGAAGGCTTCAAGAGCGGCGGCTTCAATGGCGAGGCCCAGTCAGTGGCTGCGGTGTTGACGCCGTTCCGGCCTGAGAAGCTCAAGTCGATGGAACTGGGCGTGAAGACCACCTTCGACCAGAATCGCGGGCAGTTGAACGTCGCGGTCTTCAACAACCGCACGACCGACCTGCAGCAACCGATCTTTACCGCCAAGGGTTCGGCCGCAACTGACGTCCGCAATGTCGGCACTTCGACCGCGCAGGGCCTTGAGGTCGAAGCGCAATGGCGTCCGACGCGCGACCTGCGACTGCAGGTGGGCTATGGCTATTTGAGCGCCAAGTTCGACGAGTTCATGGAACTGGGTGTCAATGTTGCCAACAATCGTGCTTATGTCTACGCGCCGAAAAACAACCTCAACCTGCTGGTTGATGCCGTGCTTGCGCGCACGAGCATGGGTACCTTGCGCGGGGTCGTTGACTACAGCTACACCGACTCCCATTATCTGTACGCCTATCAATTGACGGTGACCGATCCGGGCAGCGCAGCCGCGGTCAATTCGCTGGTCAAGCCATCGGGCATCGTGAATCTGCGCCTGAACCTGGAGAACATCAGTCTCTGGGGTAATAACGCGACCGCCTCGCTGTGGGTGCGCAACGCCACCGATCAGGCACAAGTTGCCAACAAGATCGACTTCGGACCGGGCTTTGCCAATCTGACGCCCGCCTATTTCAACGATCCGCGCACCTTTGGTGTGAGTCTGGGTGTGAAGTGGTAAAGCGCTGATGGGCTGAAGCCCGCAGCATGACCGAGGCGAGCCGTGCAAGCGGTTCGCCTTTTTTTATTGGCCCACCGCGGCGCAAATGGCGGCCGTGGTAGACCTTGCATCGATGGAGTCTGCTCAATGAATCAAGCAATGTTTCCCGCAGGTGCGGCCCTGATCGTCGGCGGCTCCGGCGGCATCGGGCGTGTCGTCTGCCGAGAGTTTGCCAATGCCGGCAGCGATGTAGCGATCACTTTCCACAACAACCAGGCCCCGGCCGAATTGGCTGCAGAAACTATCCGCAGCACCGGTCGCAAGGCAACGACGCACCGCTTGTCGACCAGTGATGCGGGCCAGGTGGCCGAGGTAATGGCCGATGTGATGCGAGCCCATGGCCGCATCCATACGGTCGTCTATGGCGCGGCGCCTTTGGCCCAGCAGCAATATATTGCCGAATTCACGCTGTCACGATGGCAGCAGGCCATCGAGGAGGAGGTCCACGGCTTCTTCCGCGTCGTCCATGCCTCATTGCCTTTGATGAAGGCCTCAGGCGGCGGGTCTTATGTCCATCTGGGATCGGCCGGAGACAGCTTGTGGCCTGACCGTGATGGTTTGTCCGTGATCCCCAAAGCGGCCAATGAGGCCTTG
>JBIKPD010000450.1:0-3153 GCA_044357665.1 Roseateles sp.
GCCGCCCCAAGCCGATACCTCTCGGCTGGTGAACTTCACATCAAACGTATCTTGGATCGCCATACCATTGCCTCTGCAGCGCTCAGCCATTGATTTCATTGGGGATTTCTAATGGTATCCATTAGAAATCATTGGCAAACTTGGCTGGGTCGCGCGTGTAGATTCGGCCAACGGACAATCTCTGATAAAAAAATAAGCAAAAATGCTAGCAAAGCTCTTGGTGATTTCGATTGAAAAGATGGAATTTTGATACAAAAATACATGCCAAATGACAACCTTTAGCTCGTCAAAAACCCCCTACCGCGGCGGTGGTGTGCTTTTCGAATGCGGTCCGTCGATCGACCGGGCTGGGCGTGAGATTCGAGTTCATGGCCAGAGCGGCCCCTGCCGACACACCCGCGTCGACGCAGTCGGGCCTATGGACACGCTGGAATGCGAGGTGGTGCTGGCCAAGCTTGAGCGCTTGGGCTTGGGGACCGAACGCGGGCTTGCGCTGGGTGATAGCTATGGCCGGCTGATTCGCGAGAGCGAGGCGCCCGTACAACTACTCGCTATGCGGCCGGACCAAGACTGCGTCTGGGCTCAGTACACAGTGACAGTCGACGGTCGGCCTTTGGTGCAGTCCACGATAAGGACAGCCGCTATCCCGACCGCCATCCGATACGCAAAGCCGCTGCACCACCGGCTGGCTTATGCCGCGTATTGCTGCTATGCCTGCCTGCCGCATGGTAGCCGCGCCGGCAGCCGGTGCTGGGCCTTCCGATGAGTGCCGACCTTGCCGCGTCCACCGAGGACCGGATGGTAGCAACACTGCTAGGCGCGCGGCGGTGAACTACCGCGACTGCGTAGTCTGCGGCCTGGAGAACCCCGCGCCTCTGTTCCGCAAGGACGGATATCAGATGGTTCGCTGCGACGGTTGCGGCCTGGTCTACGTCGGCGAGGATACGTCGCAAATTGATTTCGATGCCCTCTATGATCGGGGCTATTACACCGGCGGCAGTGACTCGGTGTTCGCCGACTACCTGGGCGAAGAAGCCGTACGCCGTCGTCATGCGCGGCGCAAACTGGCCTTGCTGCGACATATGCCGCCGCGTGTCGCGCGTCAGGGCCGGCTGCTCGACATAGGCTGTGCTGCCGGGTTCTTTCTGGCAGAGGCGCGGGCGCACTACGAGGTGCAAGGCGTCGAATTGTCAGCCTGGAGCTCGGCCTACGCGCGTGACCATCTGGGGCTGCCGGTATTCACCGGCACTCTTGGGCAGGCCAGCTTGCCGGCCGACCGTTTTGACGTTGTCACGTTGTGGGACGTGATCGAGCATGTGCCCGACCCGGTACCACTGCTGGCCGAAGCCGCTAGGGTGCTGCGACCGAGCGGCCGGTTGGTGCTGAGCACAGGTGACTTCGGCAGTGCATATGCGCAGGCCCAGGGCGCTGGCTGGCACCTGATGACGCCGCCTTGGCATCTGACTATGTTCAGCCGGGCCACGCTCGCGCGAGCCGCGTATTCGGCCGGACTGCGGGTCGTAGGCTGGCGCAGTGAAGGCGTGGCCGGTGACGGATGGCGGTGGCGTAACCGTGCCTCGCTGTTGTTGTCGCGTTGGCTCGGCCTGGGCGACATCGTTCGGCTTACCCTGACCAAATGAATCTGAGCGTGGCCGGTAGCCTGGTGCCGTCGCCCCTGGCCACCGGAACAGACCGGGACAGCCGTGCCGGCCAGCGCTGAAATTTACAGCGCCGCGCTGATGATTGCCTACATCACCGCCCACCTTGGGCATCGCAGCAAGCAGTGTTCGCAATCACGGTACGTCATGATGTATCGGTCACGCAAGCAGGGCAGCGACTGTGCCCGTTAACACTGGCGAACTATGAGCTTTACGCCAGCCACGGTTACAAGTCGGCACTGACAGGGTATGAAGACCTCGGTCGGGAATTCGACATACGCAGGCCAAGGAAATTGTTGGAAGGCATCACCAAAGTTGGCATCCTTAGGGCTTGCAGCCGCCGTTTACTTTCCGTTTCGGCTGGTCCAACGCTCGTAAGGCTCTGGGAAAGCCGCCTTAAAGCGTGCCAGATAAAACTGCGCAGCGTCGTCTCGGCCTTGCATCCTTAGGCTGTCGAGAAGCTGTTCGATCACCATTGGTTCGGGCGAAAAATGCAACATCGCTTCGGCTAACGCCTGGCTGGCCGAAGCGTTGGCTGGGCTGATCTCCGTGGTGTTGAGCTCAGCAAAATCGACCAGGGAACGAAATAGCCAGGAGTTCCGCAGCTTGACAAGGGTATCGTCGCGGTATGGCGCTGACCGCTCTGCGACGGGCAGATAAATTTGGCGGATACGCTGGTAGTCCCAGGCAGCATACAAAACGGCAAGCATGAGGCTGGTCGCAATTACCAGCCGCCAGAGCCCGGGCACGTCGGTGGAGGGCCTGGCCGACCGGCCCGACCGTGCCGCCGGCACTGAGGCCGGTCTGGTCAGCCACAGCAAGGCGAGGGCCAAACCAGCAGTCAGCTGAAATGGTCCGTACCAAAGTGGGTACTCCAACAGACTGTGAAAGCCCAGTAGCGCCAGGACTGCCCAGGCCAATTGCCGGGCGAGGTTGGGCTCACGCCAGGGTTTGGCCAGCCACAGGGCCCACAGGCCGCCGCCAAACAACAGGGTAGCCACCGGCAGGCCCAACTCCACCGCCAAGTGCAGCGGAAGATTGTGTGCGTTGGACGCGATGTAGCAGAAGCGCGGACCCGGGTAGAGGGTGATGAAATGGGCGTATGACAGTTCGCCCCAACCCCAACCAGTCCAGGGTTTTTCTGCGATCAAATACAACACGTTGTTCCACAGTATTAGTCGGCTGCCGCAACTGGAGCCTTGCTCCTGCATGCGCGCCAAAATTCCAGCACCGCCAACTCCCAAGCCAGCCAGCCAGGGCAGCAGTAAAGCTGCGCTGGCATAGCCGACACCGGCAGCCAGCATCACCCGCCGGGCCAGGGGGTGCCGCCACTGCTTCCACAACAACAGCAGCAACAAGGCCAATAGCAGCAACTCCAGAAGACCGGTGCGAGACGACGAGGCAGCATTGCCAATCCCCAACAGGCCAGCCGCGAGCAGGCAACCGACTACATGCCAAAACGGGGGCCGACCGAGTGGCCGGCTGATTGGCCCGT
>JBIKPD010000114.1:0-11118 GCA_044357665.1 Roseateles sp.
CAAGGAACTGCGCGACAGCATGCTGGCGCGGTATCCGGATGCCTTTACATCGGACGCCGCGAGTGAACTGCAACGCGATGCCGGCAGCTACCACAACCGTTTGAGCGGAGGCGCTGGCGGGGCCAATTTATTCACCTTGGCGGCCTGGAGCGGCAGCACCCTGGTCGGCGCGGTCAGTTGCGAGCATGAAACCAGAATCAAGGTGCAGCATCTGGCCAAGCTGGAAGGCATGATGGTCAGCGATGCCTGGCAGGGCCAGGGCATCGGTGGCCGATTGATGGCGCAGGCCTTGCAGATGCTGCGGACCGAGTCCAGGCTCGAGCAGGTCACTCTGACGGTCACCAGCAGCAATCTTGTTGCGGTGAGGCTCTATCAACGCTTCGGCTTCAGCCAATATGGCCGTTTGCCCGATGCGATCCGGCTGCCCGGCGGCGTCAAGCTGGCCAAGGACCTGATGCGACTGGACTTGCGTTGAGCCGATTGGCGATGTTGCTCATTGCAGCAGCTTGAACAGCAGGCCGGCAACGGCACAGCCCGCCAGCAAGGGCAAAACACCGAGCTTGAAGCGGAACAGCGCGATCAGCGCCGTCAGGGCAATCAGCATCGATGCCAGATCAGGCGCTGCGGAAAAACCCCGCGGCCAGAACACATGCCAGGCGAAGAACAGCGCCAGGTTGAGGATCACGCCGACCACGGCCGCGGTGATCGCGGTCAAGGGCGCGGTGAACCTGAGCTGGCCATGGGTGGCTTCGACCAGCGGCCCGCCGGCGAGGATGAAGACAAAGGAAGGCAAAAAGGTAAAGAAGGTCACCACGCAGGCAGCCAGCACGCCACCGAGCAACAGCGCCTGGGGTCCGCACACTTCAGTGACCCAGCCTCCGACAAAGCCGACAAAGGCCACGACCATGATCAACGGGCCCGGCGTGGTTTCACCCAGCGCCAGGCCGTCGATCATCTGAGCCGCGCTCAGCCAATGCTGCTGCTCGACCGCCCCCTGGTAGACATAGGGCAGCACCGCATAAGCGCCGCCAAATGTCAGCAGCGCGGCCTTGGTGAAGAACCAGGCCATTTGCGTCAAGCTGCCTTGCCAGCCGTAGAGGCCCAGTAGCAGGCCGATCGCCGCCAGCCAGATAGCCAGCCCGCCCAGCAGTACCCGAGCAAAGCGCTGGCGCGAAAACAGCGCATGTTCCGGCGTCGGCGTGTCGTCGTCGATCAGCGCCGGCCCATAGCCCAAGCTCTCCGCACCCTGCCCGCTGCCCGGCGTGAAGGCCTGCGGCGCCAGCCTTGCGCCGAGATAGCCGGTCAATGCCGCCAGCAACAAGACCAAGGGAAAAGGCAGGCCGAGCGCAAAGATCCCGACAAAAGCCGCTGCCGCAATGCCCCAGAGCCAGGCATTCTTCAGCACCCGGCTGCCGATCCGGTGCGCCGCATGCAGGACCAGCGCGGTCACCGCAGGCTTGATACCGTAGAAAATCGCGGCAACGACAGGCAATTGGCCATAGGTCAGATAGATCCATGACAGCAGGATCAGCAGGACTAGCGAAGGCAGCACAAACAGCGCGCCGGCGGCAATGCCGCCACGGGTCTTGTGCATCAGCCAGCCGATATAGGTCGCCAGTTGCTGCGCCTCGGGGCCGGGCAAGAGCATGCAGTAATTCAAAGCATGCAAAAAACGCTTTTCGCTGATCCAGCGCCGCCGCTCGACCAGCTCGGCATGCATCAGCGCGATCTGTCCGGCCGGCCCACCGAAGCTGATGCAGCCGAGTTTGAGCCAGAAACGCAAGGCCTGTCCGAAACTGACCGGTTCAGGCCTGGTCATCGGACTGTCCTGATCAAAGCTTGCGGATCCGGCCCGGCTGGGCCTGACTCACCGCCCCAGGGTTCTCCTGGAGCAGTTCGACAAAGGCGTCGACGTCGACGCCCAGCGACTGGCGATCGCGCCCCTGGCGCAGCATGCTGAAGCCGTCGCCGCCATCGGCCATGAAGTTGTTGACGATGATGCGGTAGTCGCGTGCCAGATCCAGCGGCTTGCCATCCACCAGCACTTCAAGCAACTGACCGGCACCGTCAACACCGCTACGCCATTGGTAGCTGAGACTGTTCGACACCTGCAGGAGCCGCGGCGGTATATCGGTCCTGGGCAGTTGCCGCTGCAACAACTGCTGCAACTGCGCACCGTTCAAGGTCAGCGCCACCAACTCATTGCCGAAGGGCTGGATCGCGAACAGGTCGCTCATCGTCACCATCTGACCGGCTTCGACCGTCAGGTCAGCGCGGATGCCGCCGGGATTCATCAGTGCAATGTCGGCGCCGCCGCGTTTCCTGGCAAAGGCCAATTGAGAATCAGCGACCAGATTGCCCAGATGGGAATCGCCAAAAGGCGCTTTCGGGTTGCGCTGCGCACCCTGCGCCAGCAGCGCCACCGGCTTGGTGCGAGCCGCTGCAGTCAACGCCGCAGCCCGCTGCACCAACGCGACGAAAGCCGGGTTTGGGGCATAGATCGACTGCAGCACCGGATAGTTGACGGCCTCAGCCTCAAGCACTTTGCCCTGGGCATCGAGCGTCAGCCGGCTTTCGGTCAGCCAGCCGCCATAGCTGCCGGCCTGCACCATCAAGCGGCCGTTGATCTTGCAGGTATAGGCCTGGTGGGTATGGCCGCTGATGATGATCGCGTAAGCCGGGTCAAGCCGATTGGCGATGTCGACGCCGCGGCCTTGCAGGCCCGGGCAGGAATAGCCCGGGTCATTGGCCGCTCCGTCGAACATGGCGCCCTCATGCATCATCGCCACCAGCACCTGCGCACCCTCGGCGCGCAATTGCGGCAGCAAGGCGTTCAAGGTATCGACCTCGTCGGCGAAGCGCAGGCCGAGAATGGCTTTGGGCACCACGACCCGCGGCGTGTCACGGGTGACCACACCGACAAAAGCCACCTTGAACGGCCCGACCTGCTTGATCAGATGGGTCGGCAGCAGCGGCTTGCCGGTTTGCGCGTCGAGCAGATTCGCTGCCAGATAAGGGAAGCCGGGGCCCTTGAACCCGGCCCAGGCGCAGCCCTCGGGTGGGCATTCACCGCGCGCCTTGCGCAGCAACTCGGACAGACCAGCGTCGAGTTCATGGTTGCCGAGCGCCGAGGCCACCAGCCCCAATTCCCCAATCGCCACCAGGGTTGGTTCGTCCTTCAGCATCGATGACATCTGCGGCGAAGCGCCGATCAAGTCTCCCGCGGCGACGAACACCGAGTTGGCACGCTGGCTGCGCAGTTTTTCCAGCGCCGTCGCCAGGTGGGCCACGCCGCCTGCGGGCTGAGCCTTGATCTCGCCCGTTTGCGCATCAGGCAGCCGCGGCATCAAGGGCGTCGGCCACTTCGGCTGGATATTGCCGTGGAAATCGTTGATCGAAAAAATGCTCAATTCGATCGGCTGCGCAGGCCGGTCGGGCGCGGCGCAGGCAACCAGCAACAAGGCGCATGCGGCGGCGAGGCACAGGGCGCGAGCATCGGGGCGAGTTTTCAACAAGGCATTCTCCAATCGGACCGAGGCGGCGCGCCATCTTAATGCCCGCCACCTGATTTGCTCGCTGTTGTAAATAGGCAATAAATCGACCACCAGGACAAGACTGTCACAGCACCGACATCGTTTCGCCGCAGACTGCCCTGCCAATTGCGTCACGCTTTCGGACACATGGTTGCGTTTGCCAGGCCGAAAACTTCGACACAGACCAAATGAACGATTTACCTACCATAAATATTTAAATTACTCAATATGAACTTTTTTCTTTTGCATTCATTTACCAACCAGCAGCCGGAAAACGTTTGCACCAAGGCCTGTGCTCGATACTGACGGGCTGATTTTCAAGATTTTCAAGATTTTTAACAAGTTGACATCATTTTCAGGAGTTCAGGAATGAATAGCAGATCGGAATTTTCGATTTTTTCAAGAACGGCGTTGTGCGTCGCAGTGGCGATCGTCGCCGCAGCGCCGGCGTTTGCGCAGAACACCACAGCCGCGATCGCCGGTCGCGTCACCAGCGCTGATGGCAAGCCCTTGAGCGGTGCTGCGATCACGATCGTTCACCTCGAGTCGGGCTCAGCGAACAATCTCATCACCGACTCCGAAGGCCGTTATCAGGCGCGCGGTCTGCGCGTTGGCGGCCCCTACACGATCACGGTCGTCAAGGGTTCGGACAAAGAAGTTCGCAATGGCGTCTTTCTGCAACTGGCCGAAAGCCTGGCGCTCGACGTGACACTGGGCGGCAATGTGCTGAGCACGGTGACCATCGCCGGCAGCAGCAATGCGAACAACAAGTTCAACAGCGCCACCATGGGTGCGGGCACCAACCTCGGTCGCCAGCAACTCGACGGGCTGGCCTCGATCCAGCGCAACCTGCAGGATTACGCCCGCACCGACCCGCGCCTGTCGCAGACCGACAAGGAGCGCGGCGAGATCTCGGCCCTGGGCCAGAACTCGCGCTTCAACGCCATCACCATCGACGGCGTGCGCACCAATGACACCTTCGGCCTGGAAGCCAACGGCACACCAACCGCCAAGCAGCCGATTTCAATCGACGCGATTCAGTCGGTGCAGGTCAATATCTCGAACTACGATGTGACGCAGCAGGGTTACACCGGCGCCAACATCAACGCCGTCACCAAATCCGGCACCAACGAACTCAAGGGCAGCGTCTACTACGTCTACCGCGACGACACGATGTCGGGCAAGCGTTTCAACCGCCTGGACGGCAGCTACTCCGCCCCGCCGGTCTTCAAGGAAGACACCAAGGGTTTCACCCTGGGTGGCCCGATCATCAAGGACAAATTGTTCTTCTTCGGCTCCTACGAAGAACTGCACAGCTCACGCACCGCGCCGGCCTTCGGCCCGGTCGGCAGTTCGCTGGTCAATGTGGGCATCACTCCTGAGCAGATTGCCGCGGCCCAAGCTGCAGCCAAGACCAAGTACGGCATCGACATCGGCAGCTCCGATGTGCCGACCGGCACCGAACTACTGGTCAAGGACTACCTGCTCAAGCTGGACTGGAACATCAACGACAAGCACCGCGCCAATCTGCGCTATGCCAAGACCGAGCAGTCCGAGCCGCAATTCGCCAACCTGGGCACCCGCACGCTGTCGCTGAACTCGAACTGGTACGCCCAGGCAAAGACGCTCGAGACCGCCGTGGGCCAGTGGTTTGCCGACTGGACGCCGAACTTCTCGACCGAGTTGAAGCTGTCAAACCGGGACTACGCCAGCGCGCCGATCAACAACGCCAATCTGCCCCAGGTCTCGCTGATCTATACCAATGCGGCCCCTGCCGGCACCGCCACCGGCACCCGTTCACTGGTATTCGGCACCGAAGTCAGCCGCCATTTCAATGATTTGCGCACCAAGACCCTGGACGGCTATTTCGCCGGCAATCTGGTGCTCAACGACCATGAGCTGAAGTTCGGCGGCGATTACAGCAAGAACGACGTCTACAACGCCTTCTTGCAAAACACACGGGGTGTCTACACCTTCCAGGGCGCCGACCCGGTGGCCCTGTTCACGGCCGGCATTCCGAGCAGCTACACAGTGCAGTTGCCGCTGGCCGGCAAGACCATCAATGACGGCGTGGCCAATTGGAGTTTGACGAATCTGGGCCTGTTCCTGCAGGACACCTGGACCGTCAACAAGCGTTTGACGCTGACGGCCGGTGTTCGCATGGACAGCGCGAGTTCCGGTGACAAGCCGCTGAGCAATGCCAATGCGCTGAGCGCTTTCGGCTATGACAACTCGCGCACGGTGGACGGCCAGAAGCTGGTGCAGCCGCGCTTGGGCTTCAACTACAACCTTGATCTGGCGGACAAGCGCCAGGCCCAGGTGCGTGGCGGTTTCGGCCTGTTCCAGGGCGCTGCAGCCAATGTCTGGTTGTCCAACCCGTACTCGAACACCGGCACGGCGACGTCCAATTTCAACTGCAGCAGCACCGGCACACCGTGTTCCAGCGTGCGCTTCAGTGCCGACCCGGCCAATCAGCAGGCGATCACCGGCGTGCCGCCAGCGGCTGCGGTGGACCTGCTGGCACCGGGTCTGCGCCAGCCTTCGGTCTGGAAGATGAACCTGGCTTATGACACCCAGCTGCCTTGGGGCGGATTGGTGGCCGGGGCCGAATGGCTTTACACCCGGACCAAAGACGGCATTTACTATCAGAACTTGAATCTGGGCAAGGCCGTGGCGACCGGCCCGGATGGTCGCGAGCTGTACTACAACGCTGCGGCCCAGAGCACCGCCTGCTGGACTGGTGCGTTCAGCATCGTCAGCAGTTGCGGCGGCAAGGTGAAGGCTTTGGCCAACACCGGCTTCACCAATGTGTTGCTGGCCACCGGCACCTCCAAGGGCGAAGGCAATGCCCTGACGCTGTCACTGTCGCAGCAGAACAGCAATTGGGGCTGGTCAACGGCCTTCACCCGCACGGCCGCCACTGAAGTCAGCCCGCTGACCTCGTCGACCTCGAACTCCAACTTCAATGGACGCTCGGTCTTCAACTCGAACGAAGAAGTCGCGGCCAATTCGGCCTACCTGACCAAGGACCGTGTCAATGCGACCGTGAACTGGTCCAAGGCCTTCATCGGCAGCTACAAGACCACGGTGGGTCTGTTCTATGAAGGCCGGATGGGCAAGCCGTACAGCTGGACGATCAACAACGATCTGAATGGCGACGGCCTGGGCGGCAATGACTTGATGTATGTACCCAAAGGTCCGCAGTCGGGTGAAGTGCTGTTCTACGGCGACACGGCCACCAGTCATGTCAACGAAGACAAGTTCTGGGCCATCGTCAACGGAAACAAGGAGCTCAGCGATGCCAAGGGTGGCGTGGTCAAGCGCAATGGCAGTTTCGCGCCGTTCGTGAACAGCTTCGACATCCGCGTCAGCCAGGAAATCCCCGGCTTCAGCAGCAAGCACAAGGGCGTGCTGGCCTTCGATTTCCTGAACTTCGGCAATATGCTCAACAAGAAGTGGGGCCGCATCGATGAGGTCTCCTTCCAGAGCGCGGGGGCGACGGCACGTAGCTTCGTCAACTATGCCGGCATCAAGGATGGCAAGTACGTCTATGCCGTGCAGGACCTTGAGGACTACACCACACGCCAGGCCAAGGGCGAATCGCAGTGGGCCGTGCAGGTCACTCTGCGCTACGAGTTTTAAGCGACGCGCAAGCAGCGGCGCTCGCAAGAGTTGCCGCGCAGAAAAAAGGCACCGCGAGGTGCCTTTTTTTGTGAGCCAAGCGATGAGCCGGCCGAGCGGCCAACTCCCTTCCTACCGCCCCTTAAGAATTCGATCAAACTTTGGCACTCGAAAGTCAACCGGCAAATCCTCAAGAGTTTTAAGTGACAAATTCAAGTTGTACTCCCCCTCGACCGGCCGACCATTGAGCTCCTGCGGCTCAAAGATCCATTTCTCAAGCGAAGCCTTGGCGAATCGGCGTACCGAATCCGGCATGCCCGGAAAGGCCTTGACTTGAATGGCGGTGCAAAGACCCGCGACGCCAACCACACAGATCGCAGAGACCTGCCCCTCCCAACCCCGCACGCGTCCAATGTCATCGGGGTAACTTGCAAAGTAGCGCTGAATGGGCAGGGGCTCCACATGCAAGCTCTTGATTTTGACGAGGCTGCCGCCCTCATTGGGACTCACCAAGATTTCGAGCCGAACCCCAGTCTTGAAAGTTGCCGGCAAGCCGGCATCGGTTTGCGGTGGAATGTGTGCCTTTGCAAAACGTGACTTGATGCCCTGAAGGAACTGAGCAGGCAATTTCTCCTCGTCCAAGACTTGAAACTCACTCGCATTGCCATCCACGCCGAACAAGACCGAGGCCAGCACGCTCACCGGATAGGGGCTTTTGGAATTGTCAGCCGACCAGGCCGGAGCGCTCAGCAGGGCCGACAGCAAGCAGGCTAAGCCAGTTAGTGGGAGTCGATGATTTTTCATTGAGCAATTTTGTTTCAAACGAGCAACTTCAGCGTTCAGCGCTGAATATCCCCCAAACACAAATACTTGATTTCCACATAGTCATCGATGCCCTGATGCGCGCCTTCGCGTCCCAGACCCGACTGTTTGACGCCGCCAAAAGGCACTTCGGCCGTCGAGATCAGCCCGGTATTGACACCGACCATGCCGTACTCGAGTGCCTCGCCAACGCGGAAGATGCGGCCGATGTCGCGGCTGTAGAAATAGCTGGCCAGACCGAACTCGGTGTTGTTGGCCAGGGCGATGGCTTCGGCTTCGGTGTTGAACTTGAACACCGGTGCGACCGGGCCGAAAGTCTCTTCACGCGAGCACAGCATCGCCGGGGTCACATCAGCGAGCAGCGTCGGTTCGAAGAACTGCGCGCCGGCAGCGGTCGCGCGCTTGCCGCCCATCACCAGGCGCGCGCCCAGCGCCAGGGCATCGGCCACATGGGCTTCAACCTTGTCGATCGCCTGCGCATCGATCAGCGGCCCCAGGTTGACGCCAGCCTCGAAGCCATTGCCGAGCTTGATGCCCGCCACCTTGGCCGCGAGCTTGTCGATGAAGGCATCGTAGACACCGGCCTGGACATAGAAGCGGTTGGCGCAGACGCAGGTCTGGCCGGCATTGCGGTATTTGCTCGCCATCGCACCCTCGACCGCGCTGTCGAGATCGGCATCATCAAACACGATGAAGGGTGCATTGCCGCCCAACTCCAGCGACAGTTTCTTCACCGTCGGCGCGCATTGCTTCATCAGGATGCGGCCGACTTCCGTGCTGCCGGTGAAGGACAGATGGCGCACCACATCGCTCTCGCAAATCACATGGCCGATCGCGATCGAATTCGCGGCATCGGCGGTCAGCACATTCAACACGCCGGCGGGCATGCCAGCACGCTGCGCCAACTCGGCCACCGCCAGGGCAGACAACGGCGTCGCTTCGGCCGGCTTGATCACCACGGTGCAGCCAGCGGCCAGCGCCGGTGCCACCTTGCGGGTGATCATCGCGATCGGGAAATTCCACGGCGTGATCGCCGCACAGACACCCATCGCCTGCTTGATCACCAGATAGCGCTTGTTGTTGTCGGTGGTCGGAATCACTTCACCATAGACGCGTTTGCCTTCCTCGGCAAACCAGTCGATGAAACTCGCACCATAGGCAACCTCGCCGCGCGCTTCAGCCAAAGGCTTGCCCTGCTCGGCTGTCATGATGCGTGCCAGGTCGTCGGTATGCTTGATCAGCAGTTGATGCCAGCGCAGCAGAATCGCGCCGCGCTCCTTGGCAGTCTTGCTGCGCCATGGACCCCAGGCGTTATTGGCCGCAGCAATCGCCGCCTCGGCCTCGATCGCGCCGAGGTTGGCCACATCGGCCAGATGCGCGCCAGTCGCAGGATCGGTGACCGCAAACTGCGCTTGCCCGGTCACCCATTCGCCATTGATCAGCGCCTGAGTACGCAACAGGCTGGCGTCTTCCAGGGCGTCCAGTGGGGATGTCTTTCTTCGCATTGCGTCTTCTCCAGGAGGTCATTGAATCTTGGTCCCCACTCTAACCGCATCCATACCAAGCATCGGTGGGCGGCGCCATATAATCAGCAACCCTAAAAATCAAGCATTTTCCTTGTTCCCAAGGCCCAAGTGCGAGCAGAGAGCCCGGAATGAAAGCAGCCGAAATACGTCAGACGTTCTTGAAGTTCTTCGAGTCCAAGGGACATCAGATCGTCGCCTCAAGCCCGGTCGTTCCGGGCGATGACCCGACCCTGCTGTTCACCAACGCTGGGATGAACCAGTTCAAGGATGTCTTCCTCGGCTTTGACAAGCGCGCCTACAGTCGCGCCACGACCTCGCAGAAATGCATCCGCGCCGGCGGCAAGCACAACGACCTCGACAATGTCGGCTACACCGCGCGCCACCACACCTTTTTCGAGATGCTGGGCAACTTCTCGTTCGGTGACTATTTCAAGCACGATGCGATCGGCTATGCCTGGGAACTGCTGACCGGGCATTTCAAGCTGCCGGCCGACAAGCTCTGGGTCACCGTCTACGCCGACGACGACGAGGCTTACGAGATCTGGAACCAGGTGATCGGCGTGCCGGCCGAGCGCATCGTGCGCATCGGCGACAACAAGGGCGCGCGCTACGCTTCCGACAACTTCTGGATGATGGGCGACACCGGCCCCTGCGGGCCTTGTACCGAGATCTTCTACGACCATGGCCCCGAAATCGCCGGCGGCCCACCGGGCAGCCCGAACGAGGACGGCGACCGCTACATCGAGATCTGGAACAACGTCTTCATGCAGTTCAACCGCACCGAAGACGGGGTCATGCATCCGCTGCCCAAGCCTTCGGTCGACACCGGCATGGGTCTGGAACGACTGGCCGCCGTGCTGCAGCATGTGCACTCGAACTATGAAATCGACCTCTTCGTCAGCCTGCTGGCAGCCGCCAAGGCCGCGGTCGACAGCGCCGGCCCGGGCGTCGACTGCGACAAGGACAGCGCCTCACTGAAAGTCATCGCCGACCATATCCGCGCCTGCAGCTTCACCATCGTCGACGGCATCATCCCCGGCAACGAAGGCCGCGGCTATGTGCTGCGCCGCATCGCCCGCCGCGCCATCCGGCATGGCTACAAGCTCGGTGCGCGCACGCCCTTCTTCCACAAGATTGTGGCCGAACTGGTCAAGCAGATGGGCGAAGCCTATCCGGAACTGCGCCAGGCCCAGACTCGCGTCACCGAGGTGCTGGAACAGGAAGAACTGCGCTTCTTCCAGACCATCGCCAACGGCATGGAAATCCTCGAAGCCGCGCTGACGCCCGGATTGAAGCTGTTCAATGGTGATCTCGCTTTCAAGCTGCACGACACCTTCGGTTTCCCGGTCGACCTGACTGCCGATGTCTGCCGTGAACGCGGCGTCAGCGTCGACCAGGCAGGCTTTGACGCCGCGATGGCGCAACAGCGTCAGCAGGCACGCGCCGCAGGCAAATTCAGGATGGCCCATGGCCTCGACTACAGCGGCATGCCGACCGCCTTCCACGGCTATGAGCAACTGGTTTGCGAGGCTTCGACGGTCACGGCCGTCTATATCGACGGCGTCAGCGTCAATGCGGCCGATGCCGGCGACGACGCGGTCGTAGTGCTCGACCAG
>JBIKPD010000451.1:0-3149 GCA_044357665.1 Roseateles sp.
CGCTGTCCGGGAAATCCACCAGACTGAACTCATGCGTGCACCAGACATAGAAGTCCTGGGCGATCCGGCTCGAACCAATGCCGGCGATGGCCATGGCCGACATCAATTCGAGTGCGTAATCACGTGCGGCAACGGCGTCGAGTGAATGGGTGGCCGCCTTGCTGAAGCCGAGCAGGCGGGCACTTTCTTGCTGCAGGATCGGAAACGATGTGCCGGCAATTGCCCCGGCGCCCAGCGGGCAAAGATCGAGGCCGGCTTGCAATTGCCGGATGCGCGTGATGTCTCGACCGAGCGCTTCGGCCAGACCCAGCAGATAAAAACCAAAGGTGATCGGCTGAGCCGGTTGCAAATGGGTATAGCCCGGCATGACCACGTGGGCATGCCGGATCGCCCCCTCAAGCGCCGTGCAGCGGGCCGCACACAAGCCATCGATCAGGCTGACGGCGAGCTGGCGCGCCCGCATCCTGTCCAGCGTTGCCAAGATGTCATTGCGGCTGCGGGCCAAATGCAAGCAGCCGCCGAGATGAGCCCCGGCCAAGCGCATCAGCTGGGCTTCAAAGTTGAAGTAGGCATCCTCGAGCGCCGGGTCCAGCGGCACCGCGCTGGCGCCCTCGGCTTCCATCCGAAGCAGGGCCTGGGCCAGCCCGGATGCGCTCGAATCAGAAAGCAGGCCCGCCCGGTGCAGCATCAACAGATGCGCCTGGTTGATGTCGCCGAGGTAATCAAAGCCCGAGGGAAAGTCTCTCGCCAGGCGGGGCGCGTAGATATGTTCACACACCTCGGGGGCCGTGGACTCGGTCAGCCTGCGGCTTACTTTGGACTTGTTCACCAAATCAGTATCGCAAGCGAGGAAAATGCAGTCAAATACCGACTTTCTCAAGCTTCATGCAATTTTGATATGGAGCATCAGACCGGGGTGATCTCTTGGACTTCAAGCAAATCGAGGCCTTTCGCTCTGTGATGCTGACCCGGTCGATGACCTTGTCGGCGGCACAGCTGCATACTTCCCAACCCAATATCAGCCGACTGATCACAAGGCTGCAGCGCGAACTGGACCTCAAGCTGTTCGCAAGGGTCGGGCTTAGGTTGGTGCCAACGCCCGAGGCAGAAGCCCTGCATTTGGAAGTAGAGCGGACCTTTGTCGGCTTGCACAACATCCGCGATGCTGCGACCACGATCAAGGCGCTGGGGACGGGCGGTCTCAGGATCGGTGCCTCGCCGGCTTTGGCAATCGGTGTCCTGCCGCATGCGATCCAGTCGTTTCGCGTCGCGCACCCGGATGTGCTGATCCGCGTGCACACCAGCGACTCGGCCACAGTCTGCAAATGGGTTGCTTCCGGTTTTTGTGATTTCGGTCTGGCTTCCTATGTGCCCGATTCACAAGAGGTGAAGGAGAGGCTGCTGTACCGCGAAAACGGACTCTGCATCGTTCCTGAAAATCACCGACTGGCAGCGAAGCAACTGATCAGGGCCAGGGATCTGGACGACGAGTCATTCATTTCGCTGGCCAGCGGCGACGAAAGCCGCAGCAAGGTCGATGCTGCATTCAAGCCTGGCAGCCGCCGCATGAACCTCGAAACGCCTTATGCGGCCACCATTTGCACGATGGTGGGCATGGGCCTGGGCGTCAGCGTCGTCAACCCGCTGGTGGTCAGGACCTTGCAGATGCCCCGAGTGAAAGCAATTCGCTTCGAACCGGCGGTGGAATTCAGGGTCTATTCGGTCCATGCCCGCCAGCGCATCGAGCAGGCTTTGTGCGCCGAATTCCTGAGCTGCCTCGCCCAGGTCTTCGAACGCCCGGACAGCGCCATTGCGCCGATAGCCTGAAGCCGTCCATCGCGGGCATTGATGCATCAACTTGGTGCGCCATTTCTGATTGCAACGATGCTGTGTTGCCAGCACCGCCTCCCGCCAAGGCAGCGCCAGCTGTTGGCGCAGAACTTGCAATGCCAGAATTGATCTGACCCGACCGGGTTGGAAGGCCCCACAATCGACATCGCCACTGTTGTTTATCAATTTCCCTTTTACCGAGGATTTCTTGATGACTTACGCCAAACAACTCCGCGGCAGTCTCGTAGCGGCCAGCCGATCGTCATCCTCGGACCCGGTGAAGCCGAGATGGCGCACCAGACCGACGAATATTGCCGCGTCGACCGGATCGATGAAGCCACCAGCTTGTTCAACGACCTGATCAAGGACTGGAACGGAACCGCTTGATGAAAAACCTGCACCAGTTGCAAGCCTGGCAAGCCGCAGCGCTGCTGGCGAGGCGCGAGATCAGCGCAGTCGATCTGACCCGCGCTTGCCTGGCCCAGATCGAGTTGCGCGAAGCCGAGGTCCACGCCTTTGCCCATCTCGACGCCGACGCGGCGCTGGCGCAAGCCAGGGCGCTCGACGCGGGTCCGCTGCGCGGCCTGCTGCATGGTCTGCCGCTGGGGGTCAAAGACCTGATCGATACGACCGGGATGCCGACCAGTTACGGCTCAGCGCTTTACGCCGGGCACCAACCGGTGGCCGATGCTGCCGTCGTGGCGCTGTGCCGCGAGGCCGGCGCCTTGCTGCCAGGCAAGACCGTCAGCACCGAATTCGCCTATTTCCAGCCCGGCCCCACGGTCAACCCGCACAGCCAGGCCGGCAGCCCGCATACGCCGGGCGGATCGTCGAGCGGATCGGCCGCTGCGGTTGCTGCCTGCATGCTGCCGCTGGCGCTGGGCACACAGACGGCCGGGTCGATCATCCGGCCGGCCGCCTATTGCGGCGTGGTCGGCTACAAGCCGAGCCTCGGCCTGGTGCCGCGCGCCGGGGTGAAAAGCCTGTCCGAAGCGCTTGACGTCGTCGGCGGATTCGGCCGCAGCGTGCGCGATGTCAGCCTGCTCGGCGCGGTGCTGAGCGGCGATATGCGCATGCCCGAGGCCATGCCAGCGGACTTCAGGCCGAACATCGGTCTGTGCCGCGGACCTGAATGGCAGCTCGCTGATGCCGACATGGGACAGGCCTGGGAGCTGGCGGTGAAGCGCCTGGCGCCTCATGCCAGCCTGGCCGACCTCGAGTTGCCGCCGGCGCTCCATGGCCTGGTCAGTTTGCAAAAATCGGTGATGGCGTTCGAGATGGCGCGGGCCTTGAGTCATGAGCGGGTGCAGCATCGAAAC
>JBIKPD010000453.1:0-3129 GCA_044357665.1 Roseateles sp.
GGTTGCCTGGTTGCCGATGCGGCGATCAAGCTCGGCATGAACGTGCTGGGCTTCGACCCTGAAATCACCGTCGATGCCGCCTGGAGCCTGCCCGCACAGGTGCGGCGCGCGGCCAGCGTCAACGATGTGCTGAAGAAGTCGCAGTTCGTCACCCTGCATGTGCCGCTGGTCGAAGCCACAAAGCACCTCGTCAACGAGGGCAATATCGGCCTGATGCGCCCCGGTTCGGTGCTGTTGAACTTCAGCCGCGAAGGTGTGGTCAGCGACAGCGCGGTGCTCGATTCGCTCGAGGCCCACCACCTCGGTCACTATGTCTGTGACTTTCCGGGCGCGACCCTGCACGGTCAGCCTCAGGTGGTGGCATTGCCGCATCTGGGCGCATCGACCCGCGAGGCCGAGGAGAACTGCGCCGTGATGGTGGTCGACCAACTGCGCGACTACCTGGAAAACGGCAATATCAGCAATGCGGTGAATTTTCCGCAAGTCAACATGCCGCGTGAATCAGCTTTCCGGATCGCGATCGCCAACGCCAATGTGCCCAATATGCTGGGGCAGATCTCCACCGCGATGGCGCAGGCCGGGCTGAACATCCACAACATGGTCAATAAATCGCGCGGCGGCATGGCCTACACGCTGGTCGATGTCGACAGCCCCGTCACCCCTGAAGTACAGGCCGGCATCGCGGCGATTCAGGGCGTGCTGGCCGTGCGCTATTTGCCGGCGGCTTGAGACTCTGGCGAAGCGCCTGTCACCCTCAGCAGGATGTTTGCCGGGTCCTCGGCCTGATTCGACCCGACCCAGGCCACAAACTGGTCGGGACGGATCAGGATCTGGCTGGTGCCATAGCGCTCACGTCCGCCGTGCCGGCTGTCACTGATTACTTTCAGCGGAATGCCCAACGCCTCGGCAGCGCGGCCGAAGTCACCAGGGCTGGCTGGATCAGCATCGAGCAGCAGCAGAGTCATGCCCTCGCCGAGTTCCTCGTAAAGATTGCGCCCTGTCGATAGATTCATCGGCGCGAGATGGTGGCCAGGGTATGCAGTAAATTGATGCGCTCCCACAGCGCTGCAGACGCCTTCAGGAGGGCCGTAGACGATCGCAGAGCCTTCGTAATTCGGTTCGAAGGCATTGACCTCCGACTTGGCATCGCCGCTGCGCAATGCCCAGGCAGCCTCGAAGGCCGGCCGATCACGCGCCGGATCGAATGAGGCCAGGAACTGGCGATCGACTTCGATTGATTTGGCGATGAAGTCGGCCGCAGTGGAAGCAAACACCGGCTGGCGCTCAGCGGTATAGGAATCGAGCAAGGCCTCACCGCCCCAACCCTGCAAGCGGGCGGCGAGCTTCCAGCCGAGGTTGGCGGCATCCTCGAATCCGGTGTTGATGCCGTAGCCACCATAAGGCGGATGGCTGTGGGCAGCATCGCCGGCGATGAACAACCGGCCGGCCCGGTAGCTGTCGGCCACCGCAAAGCGCAGGTCCCAGAAGCCGATATGTTCGAATTCAACTTCGAACAAGGCACCCACTGATCGGTGCAGATAGGCCCGGAAGTCGAAGTTATCGGCAGTGGTTCCCATCGGCACCGGCGCATGGAAGAACCAGGTCGTGCCAAGGTCGACCCGGCCGAAGAACTGCCAGTACCCCTGATGCTCCGGGTGGATGATGTTGTAGAAAGACTTGCCCGGAAAGCGCTTGAGCAGTTCGTGCAGGCCCGGTGAGCGAAAGACCAGCAGGACCATCAATCGATCATGTGCGGCCAGCGTCTGGGTGATGCCGGCGTTGCTGCGCAACACCGACTTGGCGCCATCGCAGCCGACGCTGTACTCGGCCCGCAAGGTCTGACGCCCCTGGCCTTCGCGCTGGCTGATTTCCAGCGTCGTGCCGCCGCCATCCTGGCCCACATGGTCAACCTTCCAGCCGTACAGGGTCTGCACCGAAGGCAGCTCGCTGACGCGCTGACGCAGCACCGCCTCGGTGGCATATTGCGGCAGGCGCTCGTTGTCGGTGAAGTAATAGGGCCGCACCAGTTGGCGCTGCAGCCAGTCATGCTGGTAATCGCCCAGCAAGCTGCCGTAGGCGGTCATGCCGCCGATGCCGTATTCCTTGGGCACCGTCCGGGCCGCGCGCAGCTGTGGTTCCGCACCCCAGAAATGGAAATGTTCCATGCTGCGCTGGGTCAGGTTCTGGCCTTTCGGGATCGGCTGGGGGGTCTCGTAGCGCTCGACCAGAAGGCAGTGGATGCCGCGCTGGCCGAGCTCAATCGCCAGCCCCAGCCCGACCGGGCCACCACCAACGATGGCGACCTGGGTCGTCATCAATGTCTTGTTTGTCATCTTGCGGATCGCGGTTTCTATGTCTATCAGGTGGCCTGCAGTCTGGGCAGGGAACCGATCAGTCTGCAGTGATATTCTGATCCTTGATCACCCTTGCCCAGCGAGCGGCGTCCTTGTTGATCAAAGCCTGGAATTCGGCTGGCGTGCTGCCCGATGGCGTCATTCCCTGGGTCTCGAATGCAGCAGTGACTTCGGGCAACGCCAGGATCGCTTTGAGCTCGCGATTGAGTCGTTCGACGACGGGCATGGGCGTGCCCTTGGGAGCAAGCACGCCGTACCACATCTCGACATCGAGGTCGCCGAGCTTGAGCTTGCGCAGTGGCGGCACATCAGGAAGCAAGGGGCTGGGCTTGTCGCTGCTGATGCCCAGCGCGCGCAGGCTGCCAGCCTTGACATGCTGCAACGCCACGTGGATCGGCAGGAACATCACGTCGATCTGTCCGCCGAGCAGGTCGCTGAAAGCTGGTGCAGTGCCTCGATAAGGGATATGGGTGATGTAGGTCTGGGTCTGGCTCTTCAGCAACTCCATCGCCAGATGATGAGGCGTGCCGCTGCCTGGCGAGCCGTAATTCAGTCCGCCTGGCTTGGCTTTGGCCTTGTCCACCAGTTCCTGCGCCGTGGTGATGCCTGAGGCCTTGCTGGCGACCAGCAGCAACTGGCCCCAACTGGTCAAAGTCACCGGCTCCAGATCGCGAAGTGGGTCGAAACTGAGCTTGGGATAGAGCGCGCGGTTCATCACCATGGTGTTGACGGTGACCAGCAGCGTATTGCCATCAGCCGCAGCACGCACCACTGC
>JBIKPD010000454.1:0-3120 GCA_044357665.1 Roseateles sp.
CTGCTTGGGTATGCATGTGGCAACATGTGGCTGCCGGCAGGTGCTGTGGATCGCCGGAACCATACAAGTTAAACCGCAGCAGGAGAACCACTTGATGCCAATACGTTTCGTATATACACTTGGCATATCGAGTTCAATTGGTCGGAAATCAAACGTGCCGCAAATATCAAGGCCCACGGCCTTGACTTGCTGGATGCCGGGAGCGTATTCGAAGGCTTGACGTTCACTTTCGAGTGATGACCGTTTCTCCTACGGTGAGCAGCGCTTCGTTACGCTGGGCCTGCTTGCTGGCATTCCTGTTTCAGTCGTACATACGGAGAATGAAAATGAAATCCGCATCATCTCGTTCCGAAAAGCTACCAAGCGTGAATCGCAAATCTACTTCGATGAAATCCAAAACTGATTGGGCACGCCTGAAGTTGGGCGGTGCTGATGCCAAGCCAACGCCGGAACACCCAGAGGCTGACGTAAAGCAAATCGTTCGCGGCTTGGTTCGCAAAGGGCTGAAGCCGTTGCCCTCCAAGGCGTCAATTTCGCTGCGCGTCGATGAAGATGTGCTCGAATGGTTCAAGGCACAAGGGGCCGGCTATCAGACGCGCATCAATACAGTCCTGAGGGCGTTCCGTGACGCTTCGGTTTAACTGGTTGATCGACCCGACTTGCGCGGGTCATCGCCAGCGCCAGGCCCCACAAATTCCTGCTTCGCTGGCGATGGCACTTGCAGAACACATTGAAGACATGCGCGCCCCCTCGGTCGAGGCGAAACCCGCCCTGGTGCCACAATCGACCCCATGCGCATCTACTTGGACACCTGCTGCTTGCAGCGGCCGCTGGACGACCAGACCCAGCCCAGGATTCGGGTCGAGACCGAAGCAGTCTTCGCCATCCTGGCCTCCGTCCGTGCAACAGGGAACAATTGCTTTGCGCACGTCGGAGGCGCTTGAGTTCGAGATCAGTCGTACGCCCGATGGGCAAAGGCGACGGGAAGCGACAGCGATCCTGACGCTCGCACGTGAGCGACTTACGCTGTCAGATGCCTCTGAACGATTGGCCGATTCATTTGCGCAGGCAGGGTTGTCCGCAATCGACGCACTCCATGTCGCACTTGCATCAACTGCTGGTGCTGACTTCTTCGTCACGGCCGATGACAAGCTACTCAGACGAGCCAAGCTACTCCCTGATTTGAAAATCACGCCCATCTCCCTTCTAGGCCTTGTTTCTGAGATTCCACAATGACTGCACACCTTGACCCTATCGCGCAAGTAACGCAACGAGCCACTGATGCGCTTGTGCGCGAACTCGGCGTCGTAGACGCAATGCGCTTCCTCGGCCAGTTCAGAGCTGGCAGTGGCGACTACACGGTGCAACGCCAAAGTCTCCTTCAGGGGGCAACTGTTCAAGAACTCGCAGCTCAAATCAAGGCTCGGCGCGGCAGCGCGGACGCCTAACGAACAGGGACAGATCGCGCGAAGCCGCGATCTGATCCGTGGTCGCAGCGGCCCGCAAGGTGACCCAGAAAATTCCGACAATCATTCGCCAGAGCGTCGACCCGGTTGGCGCGCGTGGCATTCCTGTGGTACGACGGGTCGGGCGTCAAGGCGCTGGGCTTCACCGTGCCGCAGACGCTGCGGCTGCAGGCCGAGCGCGTGATCGAGTTACGGCTTGATCACGCCCCCCCCGAAAACGCGGCATCATCCAGCTGTCACGGCCCGCCTACAGCCTCATTGAGGCCCCACAAAACAATTCCCCATGCCCGCCAACACCTCGCAACCCATCGGTGCCCTGCCCGCCCTCGTGATACCCACGTTCGCCGTGGCCGCCCGGCTCCTGTTCACGCGTGTGCAGGAGTCCCGACAAAGGCGCATTCATCTCCAAGCCATTGCCACATCCGTCACGATGGCCGCGCGTCTGGAGAACGTGCAGGGCGCAGACAACTTCAGGAATCTGTTTGAAGTCCCGATACTGTTCTACGCACTTGTAGCCATTGCACTTGCCACGCACCAAACGCCGGGCTGGCTTGTCAAATGAACTACCCTGACACCAGAATAGACGACCTTGCCGGCGACACATTGCACGGCACCTGGGTGGCCGACCCATACCGCTGGCTCGAAAATGGCACCAGCGCCGAAACGGCGGATTGGGTGCAGCGTCAGAACGCAGTGACCGAGGCCTACCTCGCCGAAATTCCCTTTCGACAGGGCATCGCAAAACGCTTTGAGGCGCTCTACAACTTCCCCAAAGTTGGGGCGCCACAGAAGGTCGGAGGTCTGTTTTTCATCAGCAAGAACAGCGGCCTGCAGAACCAGTTCGTGATCCAGGTGCGCGAAGGCATCGACGGTGAAGACAAAATCTTCATCGACCCCAACGCAGAAGATCCCGAAGGGACAACCACCTTCAGCCTGCTGGGTTCCAGCAAGGACCACCGATACCTGGCGATTGGCGTACAGAAAGCAGGAAGCGACTGGCAGGACATCGGGGTGTGGGACCTGCGCACGCTGACCAAGACCAATGACCTGCTGCAGTGGTGCAAGTTCAGCGGTGCCGCGTGGTACAAAAACGGCTTCTTCTACAGCCGCTACCCCGTGCCTGCGCAAGGGACCGAACTCAGCGGCGCAAGCAAGTTCCAGAAGGTGTATTACCACCGGCTCGGCGACCCCCAGGAAGATGACGCGCTGGTCTGGGAAGACAGAAACAACGGCGATCTGTACGTGGGCGTTGGCACCACCGAAGGCGAGGAGTTCGCCACCCTGACCATCAGCCCCGGGACCGACGGATTCGCGCAATACTTCTTTGACCTTCGAACCGGGCTGCTGCCCAACCCCGCTAGCGCATGGGTGCCTCTGCAGCAGGGGTTCGACCACAAGACAAGCATCGTTGCATTCGAGCCCGCAAGCGGGAAACTTCTGGCGATGACCGATGTGGGCGCACCCAGATACCGGTTGGTGGCTGTAGATCCCGGCAAGCCGGCACCCGCAAACTGGGAGGATGTCATCCCGCAAAGAGCGGAACTGCTTCAAAGTGTGGAGACCGGCGGCGGGCTGCTCTTCGCGCACTACCTGAAGGATGCGACAAGCCGGTTCTTCCGCTACAACAGCGACGGTACAGGGGAAACCGAAGTGA
>JBIKPD010000115.1:0-11023 GCA_044357665.1 Roseateles sp.
TTCGTCGGTGGGTTGGCTTCGCCACTCGTTGAAGCGGAGATGGCAAAACCCGATGCAGCCGGTGCTTGCTCCTTGCTGCAGCAATGGGTTTGAAAATCCGCCTGACCCATGCTGCCGATCAGCCCGTTTGAACTCTATGCGAACCGATCAGGCTTGACAAGTTTGCTCAGGGGGGTGGACTCGTCCGGCTTCAAATCCTGCCAGGGGCGGCTTGCCGAACTGCTGCGATGATCGTCAGCAATCGATTGCGCTGGCTGCTGTTCGGCTGTTGACCCAGGGCGATCGCCAGCCATGCGGATGGATTTGCTGGTTCGGTAGCTGATCGCCCTTCGAGGGTCGCCTTCATCTGCTGCAACTTCAGCTCGCGTCTGGCCGCCTGGTGTTCCGGGGCGCAAACGCAGTCCAGCGCAATCTCGAGTTGCAAAAGCAGCAAGTCCAGCGTCGGTTCTGTCAGGTTTGGGGTCTGTTGCTGCCACCGCTGTGAGATTGCTTGCTCCCAGGCCAAAGGCAGACCCGGCAAGGCCGCCCAGCGCTGCTCGATATCGGTGCCATCGGCAGTGTCGGATTCCCGTTCTTCACATAGGCGGATCCGGGCTAACAGGCCGTCGCAATGGGCTTGCCAGGGCTTTTTTGCGTTCTCCGCCAACTGCTTGATGGCTGCTGCCCGAGCCTGATTGAACTTGGTTTCAAGGCCTTCGGTGGCGTTGCGTGGCAATGGTGCAAATTGACGCCAGGCAAAGTCAATTTTCTGCAAAGCCTGCTCCGCGCCTTCGACGATGTTTCCTTCAGCCAGTTCGAACAGTTGCGCCAGCAATCCTTGGCGCTGCTGCAGATTGCTTGATAGCTCGGCTTCGCGCGCATTGAAAGCGGCTTCGCGCTGAGCAAATATGGCATCGGTCGCTTGTTTGAATCGGGTCCACAAGGCATTTTCTACTGCACGGGCGAGCGGCAAGGCGCGTGCCTGTTCCTGCCATTCGGCCTGCAAGTCTCTGGTGCGCGTGGCCGCATCGCGCATTGGCGCGCCTTGCCTGGCCTCGGCGAGAAGGCCCTCGGCACGCAAGATCAATTGCAGCCGCCGATCTTCGGCACTACGACGGGCAGCTTGCAGCGGCGCCTCAAGGCGCTCAAGGCTATTCACCAATCGAGTCTGCAAGGTCTGGCGAGCTGCTTGCGGGATGCTGTGTTCAAGCGGGCCGAGCTGGCGCCAAGCCAACTGGAAATCTGCCAGCCCACGAATCACGGTTTTCCAATCAGCCGCCATGTCAATCGCAGGCGGGAACTGCGCGGGCATGGCGTCCAGCTGATTCAGCAGGTTCAAACGGGCCAGCAAATTCTCTTCCCGGCGGGCTTGAGCTGCTGCCTGTTGCTCAGCAATCGGCGCATAGGCAAGCTGCAAAGCGCTGTTGAAACCTTGCCATTGCTCCGCGGTGGCCAGCAGCGCGGACTCCTTCCAGCGACGACGCAATTGATTGATCGACTCGCGCTGAGCCTGCAGATTCAATTTGACTGCGTTCGGAACTTCGACTTCGACTTCGACCGACGCCGGTGTTGCCTCGCCAGGCTCGGCCGCGTCAGGCAAGTCAGTCCCCGCCGGCGGATGCGCAGCGCTCGGCGGAATTGCCGCCAGGGTCAACCTTGCCATGGCCTGGGCTTCGTTGATCAAGGCCTCGATGGCGCGCTCGCTGCTCCATTGCTGCCAGCTCTTGAGCTTTTGATACTCAGCTTGCAAGCTCAGGTAACGGGCTCGCAGCGGCTCCCCGGCCTCGTTGATCGACTTCAGCAGGCTCTCGATACCTTGCAGCTGCTGCTGCAACTCCGCCAGATGGCCGGCAGCTATCGCGGCTTCAGTCTGTTGCATCAGCAAGTCCAGGCTGCGCAATTGCTCGGGCCGTTTGCTCTCTGGCTGTCGGGCAACGGGTGTTTCGGTCTGTGCAGGTTCGCGCTCGGATTGCCATTGTTGGAAACGTTGTTCCAGCAGACGGCTCAAGGCTGGGTGGGGAATCGGTGGCAATGAGTCCCAGCTGGGCAAGTCGGCTGCGGACAAGTCAGTGGCCTTGAACCAGGCCAGCCTCGCTTCGAACAGATCGGTGCTTTGAAGCGCGACCTCGAGTGCCCTGCAATCCGGTTCTGCAGCTTGGGGCTCGGGGCAGTTTCCCAACAGAGCGAGCAATGCTCGCTTGCTTTCAGCGATTCCAGCGGTTTCGTCGCTGCTGTTGGCCCCTTTTTTGCAGCTGTCCTGCCAGTCTTTCAAGGCGCGCGTGCTGTCAAGGCGCCAGCGCTGCAGGCGCTGCTGAGTCTCGCTGCGTTCGCGCATCGAGGCATTCAATTGATCACTCAAGGCCTTGAACTGGACTTGCTGGGCGGGGTCGAGCGCCAATGGGTCGAGTGCCTGCCAATCACGATCCAGCGCCAGCAGTCGGTTCACCGGAATCGTCGTTTCTTCGCCACGTATTTTCAGAGCGGCTTCAATCAGCAATTGCGCTTTGGCCCGGGTCAGGCGTTGGGTCACCAATTGATCCAGGCGCAGCTTGGCCGCGCGATGGACGCGCCGGTCATGATTGCGCAGGGCCCGTTCCGCCTGCTTCAGCGCGACTTCTGTGCTCAGGCCTTGAACCGCGGAAATCTTGATGTCGAACAATGGCGCGTCCTGGGCCACAAGCCAAAGCGCCTCATCGTCGCCCTGGGCTGCGGCAAGCAAGGGCCCCCAGATGCCTCGGGCATCTTCGGCCTGCCTTGCCTTGGCCGCAGATCTTTGAACCGCTGCAAGCTCGGTCTGTGCTGCTGAAACTTGCACAGGTGCAGGATTTGACGCGGCATCGCGCCCGATTTTTTTGAAGAACCAGCTCAGCATGGTAAGGCGGTCAAACCGCAGTTCAGGTGGATCGGTCGGTCGAGGCTGTGCGGGCGGCAAGCTCAGCTGGCTTCGTCATCCACAGCCTTACGGACTCGAACGGCGGCGCGCTTCTCAGGCAATTGCGCTGCTGCAGCGATGGCGGATTCGACCGTCTGTACCGGCTTTGCTGGCTCGGCCAGCGCAGCTTCATCGGCCTTGATCACTCGGGTGTAGGGAGCCAGGATTTGTACCAACTGGCCGTAGATTTTCGGATTGCCGGCCATCACTTCGCGTTGATGCAGATAGTCGGACTCGCCGGTGAAATTGCCAACCAGTCCGCCCGCCTCGGTAACGATCAATGATCCCGCGGCCACATCCCATGGGCTCAGACCGGTCTCGAAAAATGCGTCGTAATAGCCCGCTGCGACATAGCAGAGGTCGAGCGCGGCCGAACCCGGACGGCGCAAACCGGCACATTGCGTCATCACTTCCTCGAACATCTTCATGTAACGCTTGAAGTTGTCGCCACGCCGGAACGGGAATCCGGTGCCGATCAGGGCGTCGCTCATGCGGGTGCGCTTGGAGACGCGCAGGCGCCGGTCGTTCATGAACGCGCCGCGCCCCTTGGTCGCATAGAAGAGGTCATTGCGCGTCGGGTCATAGACCACCGACTGTTGCACCATGCCGCGGTGCGTCAAGGCGATCGACACGCAGTACATCGGCAAGCCATGGATGAAATTGGTCGTGCCGTCCAGCGGATCGATGATCCAGATGAATTCAGAGTCCTTGGCACCGCGCGTTCGACCCGATTCTTCGGCCAGGATGCCATGGTCAGGATAGGCTTGCAGCAGCGTCTCGATGATGACGTTTTCAGCAGCATGGTCCACCTCGGTCACGAAGTCATTGGGCGCTTTGGTATTGATCTTGAGGAGATCGAGGTCCATTGACGCACGGTTGATGATCGAGCCTGCCGCGCGGGCTGCCTTGATCGCGACATTGAGCATGGGGTGAAGGGAAGCTTGCTGCGTCATGCGGGGAACCTGCGACTGGAGGGAGGGCTGATCAGATGCTGATCGGGTGAACTGGCGGGTAAAAAGAGCGTTTGGCAGCGGTCGCCGCACTGATGGCGATCCTGCGGATAATCGAATATTTTAACCTTGCCCAATAGCCGAGGCTTCGCCCGGCAAAGATATGACCCGATTTGTCTTGATCCAGACCAGCCATCCCGGCAATGTGGGCGCTGCCGCACGCGCGATGAAGGTCATGGGGTTTTCCGACTTGGTGCTGGTAGCGCCGCGTTTCCCCGATGTCTTGTGCCAGGAGGAGGCGCTGGCCATGGCCAGCGGTGCGACCGACATCCTGGCGCAGGCACGCATCGTCGACCATCTGGAGCAGGCGCTCGACGGCATTACATTCGCTTGCGCAACGGCGATGACGCCGCGGGATTTCGGTCCACCTTTGCGCGAGCCGCGTTCGCTGTTCAGCGAACTGGCCTCAGGCGGTCATCAACTGGCCCTGGTATTCGGCTCCGAACGCTACGGTATGCGCAACGAGGATGTCTATCGTTGTCATGCCGTGCTGTCAATTCCGACCCATCCTGACTATGGCTCGCTGAATCTGGCGCAGGCGGTGCAACTGCTGGCCTATGACTGGCGCCAGGCCTTGGGCGGCTTTGACGTGCAAGCCAGAACGCCCGACCCGAACCTGGCCGACGGCTTGGCGATCCAGGGGCTGCTGACGCATTTGCAGAGTTCCCTGGAGGCGATCGGCTACCTCGACCCTGAGGCGCCGAAAAAATTGATGCCGCGCTTGAATCAATTGTTCAACCGGGCGCAGTTGACCAGCGAGGAGATCCATATCCTGCGCGGCATTGCGCGTGCGATGGTCACACCACCCCGCTAAACTCAGGGCTGAAAGCCCTTAAATCAAGTTGTGACAGCGGTCTTCACCGCAGCGTCGAATCGATTTACGCAAGTCCTCAACAAGCAGAAAAAACAAATGTTCCAGCGTCTCCGCGAAGACATCGCTTGCATCCTCGAGCGCGACCCGGCAGCTCGCACCGGTTGGGAGGTTCTGACCTGCTATCCCGGACTGCATGCCTTGCTGTTACATCGCCGTGCCCATTGGTGCTGGCAGCATCAGCTGAAATGGCTGGGGCGCTTCATCTCGCATCTTTCCCGCTGGTTGACCGGGATCGAGATTCATCCGGGCGCAACGATTTCGCGCAGGGTCTTTATCGACCATGGCATGGGTATCGTGATTGGCGAGATGGCAGAAATCGGTGAGGGCTGCACGATTTACCAGGGCGTCACGCTGGGTGGCACCGCATTGGTGAAAGGCGCCAAGCGCCATCCAACGCTGGAGGCCGGCGTCATCGTTGGCGCCAATGCCTGTGTGCTCGGCGGCTTTACCGTTGGCGCTGGCGCCCGCATCGGCTCGGGTGCGGTGGTGACCCGTCCGGTGCCAGCAGGCGCTACCGCAGTCGGTAATCCGGCGCGCATCATCGAGGCCAAGGTCGAGGCGCAGCGCGAACTGATTGCGGCCCAATTGGGGTTTTCTGCCTACGGGGTGACACAGGGCGATGACCCGGTGGCGCAGGCGATGCGCGGCCTGATCGACAACGCCGCAGGCCATGAGCACCAGATCGCGCTGCTCTGGCAAGCGATATCCAAGTTGTCGATCGCCTCGACCGCAACGCTCCAGGACTGTGTTCCGCAGGACGCCCAGCAGGCCGAGGTTTTCGATGCGGCGTCGCTGAGCCGTCTGGTCAAATAGCCTTGCCTGGCGTCCGCTCAGGACGCTGTGCTGTTTTGGGCCTGAAGGCTTTCACGACAGCTTCGCGCGTTTCCAGATAGGGTCCACCGAGCAGGTCGATGCAATAAGGCACGGCAGCGAAAATGCCCGGCATCAGGCTTGCGCCGGACGGGTCCTTCAGGCCTTCGAGGGTCTGGGCAATCGCTTTCGGTTGTCCAGGCAGGTTGATGATCAGGGCGGTCCCGCGGATCACCGCTACTTGCCGCGACAGGATTGCGGTGGGCACGAATTGCAAGGAAATCTGCCGCATTTGCTCGCCAAAGCCTGGCATCTCCTTGTCTGCGACATCGCGGGTCGCTTCAGGCGTGACATCACGTAGCGCTGGTCCGGTGCCGCCGGTGGTAAGAACCAGGTCGCAGCCTGAATCGTCGACCAGTTCGCGCATTGTCTGTGCGATCAGTGGACGCTCATCCGGAATCAGCCTGGGCTCGAATGCAATCGGGTTCAGCAATGCCTGTTTCAGCCAATCCTGCAAGGCCGGCAAGCCCAGATCCTGATAAACGCCGCTGGAGGCGCGGTCGCTGATCGAAATGATGCCGATCCTGACCGGATCGAATGGTGCTTGCTGGTCATTCATCGACAGGCGGCTCTGGTTCGACCGCTTGGACGCGCAACTGCTCGGTCTTGATGAATTGGAACAGGTCGCGGTAGGCGCGGCCGGAGCGATTCTCGGGTGCCACTGCCGCATCCTTGCGGGCGGCACGCACCAGGCTGCGCAACTGCTGCACATCGATGCCTTCATGCTGTTCGATGAATTCCTGCATTGCCGAATCATCGGCGAGCAATTGCTCACGCCAGCGCTCGCTCTGATGCAAGGCCAGACTGTCCTTGGCATGGCCGAGTTTGAATGACGCCACTGCCTGGCGCAGCGGTTCGGCATCGATGCGGCGCATCAGTTTGCCGATGTACTGCAACTGCCGCCTGCGGCCCTCATGAGCGGTGATCTTTTTAGCTGCACGCACCGCATCCAGGAGGATCTCCGGCAGGCCCAGCGGTTCCAGGCGATTGGCAGGCATGGTCAGCAGGTCTTCGCCGAGCGACTGCAGATCATGGCTTTCCTGTTTTTTCTGGGTTTTACTGGGACGCTCGAATTCGTCGTCTCCGGCGGACATATCTTCTTGTGTTCTCATGGAGGCTCTTCGGCTGACAGATCGGGCGTTTTGCTGGATGTTTGCGGGTTGATCAAGTTGAGAATGCGCGATCAAGCAAATCGGTACTTGCTGCTGTGCAGCGACTCGTATGATTGTCCCTCAGATCTGATCGTTCTCCACGCCTTGGCCGGGCTGCCAGCTTTGCCGGGGCTTGGGCAGAATCGCTCCAGCCGGCCGCATCGGCACCTCGTCGTCGACGGCAGGCCGAACTGGCAAAATTTTGCGCAAGTTCAATTCACTTTACTGTTCATCTATTCATGACCAAGTCAGCACCAATCACCACCCCGCCAACCGTCAATCCTTCCGGCAGCGGCTTTGCCTACCGCCAGGACCATTTCCAGCAACTGGTCGAATTGGTGCTGGCCGAGGCCAAACGACTGGGAGCCAGCGATGCCGGCGCCGAAGTTTCGGAGGGCTGTGGCCTGTCGGTGTCGACGCGCATGGGCGAGCTCGAAAACGTCGAGCGTAATCGCGACAAGTCGATTGGTGTCTCGGTCTATGTCGGCCAGCGACGCGGCAATGCCAGCAGTTCGGATTTTTCTACCAAGGCCTTGCAGGACACGGTGCGCGCTGCTTTTGACATTGCCCGCTTTACTGCCGAGGATTCATTCGCCGGTCTGCCTGATGCCGAGGATCTGTCGCTCGACCCGGCTAGCCGTCCTGAGCTCGATCTGTTCTTTCCTTGGACGATCGACGCACAGGGCGCTGCCGCGATGGCGCTGCGCTGCGAAGACGCAGCCTTCGCCACTGACCGACGCATCGCCAACAGCGAAGGCGCTGCGGTCTCGGCCCAGCAGTCGCATTTCTACATGGGCAACAGCCGCGGTTTTCGAGGGGGCTATGCCAGCTCCAGGCATTCGATTTCGGTCGCACCGATCGCCGGTCGTGGCGCGCAAATGCAGCGCGACTCCTGGTACAGCTCAATGCGCGACTCGCAGGATCTGGCCTCGCCTGAAGCCGTTGGGCGTTATGCCGCCGAGCGTGCGCTGGCCAGGTTGAAGTCGCGCAAAGTCGACACTGCCGAGGTGCCGGTGCTGTTCGAGAGCACCGTTGCGGCCGGTTTGCTTGGCGCTTTGGTCCAGGCCACCAGTGGTGGCGCACTCTATCGCCGCACCACCTTCATGCTCGACAGTCTGGGCCAATCCGTGCTGGCGTCACATATCGACATTGACGAAGATCCGCATGTATCCAAGGGCAAGGGCAGCTCACCGTTCGACGACGAGGGCGTCATCACGAAAGCCCGCAAGGTCGTCGATGCCGGCGTTCTGCAGGGCTATTTTCTTTCCACCTACTCGGCACGCAAGCTCGGCATGCGCACCACCGGCCATGCCGGCGGATCGCACAATCTGCAGATGACCAGTCGGCTGACCGCGCCTGGCGATGATTTGAAAACCATGCTGCGGCGCCTTGGACGCGGGCTGTTCGTGACCGAGTTGATGGGGCAGGGCGTCAACTATGTGACCGGCGACTACTCGCGCGGCGCCAGCGGTTTCTGGGTCGAGGATGGAGAAATCGCCTTCCCGGTCCACGAAGTGACGATTGCCGGCAACCTGAGCGAGATGTTCAAGAACATCATCGGTATCGGCAATGACCGCTACACCTTTGGCGCCAAGACCGTTGGTTCAGTGCTGTTGTCGCGGATGAAATTGGCCGGGAGCTGATGCCCAGCGGCCATCCGCCGCGCGGGTTTGCCCCAAGTACCAGGGCTTTGCACGTCCATAGAATGACTGGTCGCAGGATTCGAGCTGCGCATTCAATCCAGGAGACCCTATGCAACGTCGTTCATTCGTAAATCATGCCGGGATAGCCGGTGTACTGGCCGCGGGTATGTCACCCGCAATCGTGCATGCTCAGGCCACGCTTCGCTGGCGCATTGCTTCGAGTTTTCCGAAGTCGCTTGACACCTTGTTCGGTGTTGCTGACGTCTTTGCCAAGAAGGTCAGCGACATGACCGGTGGCAAGTTCGTGATCACCACCCATGCTGCCGGAGAGTTGATGCCGGCCTTCGGTGTTCTGGATGGCGTATCGAACGGAACCGTCGAAATGGCGGGAACTGCCCCCTATTATTTCTTCGGCAAGGATCCGACCTACGCGCTCGACTGCGCCATCCCCTTCGGATTGAACAGTCGCCAGATGACAGCCTGGTTGTACGAGGGCAATGGCTTGAAGCTGATGCGTGAGTTCTACGCCAAAGTCGGCATCGTCAACTTTCCGATGGGCAACACCGGTGCGCAGATGGGCGGCTGGTTCCGCAAGGAAGTCAAGTCGGTTGCCGATCTGAAGGGCTTGAAGTTCCGCATCGGCGGCTTCGGCGGCAAGGTGCTGGAGTCGCTAGGAGTAGTGGCGCAGAACATTCCGGGTGGCGAAATCTACCAGGCGCTTGAAAAAGGCACGATTGATGCCGCTGAATGGGTTGGCCCCTATGACGACCTGAAGCTTGGCTTGAACAAGGTGGCGCCGCATTACTACTATCCCGGTTTCTGGGAGGTCGGCCCGAATCTCTCGCTGTATGTGAACCAGAAAGCCTATGAGGGACTGTCAGGCGAGTACAAGGCCATCATCGAGGCGGCAGCAGCCTATGCGCACACCGACATGCAGGCCAGGTACGACTACAGGAACCCAACGGCGCTCAGGACGCTGGTGGGCCAGGGCGCCAAGCTGCATGCCTTCCCCAAGGATGTCATGTCGGCAGCGTTCAAATCCGCCGAGCAGGTCTATAGCGACCTGAGCAACTCCAATCCAGCCTGGAAGAAGATCTACGCTGACTATTCCAACTACCGTCGCGAAGCCAATCTGTGGTTCCGCTTTGCCGAAGCGACGGCGGATGACTTCATGCAGTCGCAAAAGCTCTGATATCCCTAAGAGCTCAGTCGTAAAAAACCCCGCGACAGCGGGGTTTTTTACGTCGGATGCGGGACAGCCTCAGGGCTTCTTCGCCTGGTCGTTCTTCATGGCTTCCATCAGACCCTTCATCGGGTCTTCTCTTTCTTCCTCAACCGGGGTGGCACCCGAAGCTCCTGGCGCAGCGGCATCGACCTGCTCGGTTTTTGGCACCTTCGGTGCCGCCTGCATTTCCTGGAAAACCTTTTCAGCGTCTATGGTGGTCTCTTTGCCCAGACCGCTGGACACCAGCGCGGGGAAGGCGATGATCAAGCCGACCATCACGACCTGGATCACGACGAAGGGTACCGCACCCCAGTAGATCTCCTCGATCGTCATTCGCTTGATCGGCATCTTGGTCACCTTGTCGGTGTAATCCTCGGCAGGTGCGACGCTGCGAAGATAGAACAGCGCAAAGCCGAAAGGCGGATGCATGAACGAAGTTTGCATATTGACTGCCAGCAGTACGCCGAACCAGACCAGGTCGATGCCGAGCTTTTCTGCCACCGGCCCGATCAAGGGGATGATGATGAAAGCGAGTTCGAAAAAGTCCAGGAAAAAGGCCAGGACAAAGACCAGGATATTCACGACGATCAGGAATCCCAGTTGCCCGCCGGGCAGGCCGGAAAGCAGATGTTCTACCCATTTGGGTCCGTCCACACCCTGGAATGCCAAGCTGAACACGGTCGCGCCGATCAGGATGAAGAGCACGAAGCAGGATAGCTTCATGGTCGAATCCATCGCCTGGCGAATCAGTTTCAGGTTGATGCGTCCGCGCATCAAGGCCATCACCAAAGCGCCTGTAGACCCCATCGCCCCACCTTCAGTCGGTGTTGCAATTCCCAGGAAAATGGTGCCGAGCACGAGGAAAATCAACGCCAAGGGCGGAATCAAGACAAAAGTGACCCGCTCGGCCATGCGCGAGAGCATTCCGAGGCCGGTCAGTTTGTTCAGCAACGAGGCAATGAAGGCAAAACCCACGCCGACGCACATCGAGGTCACGATCATTTCGTCGAGCGCTGTCCCATCAGGCCTGGACTTGGCAAAGCTCAGGGCTGCCGCCACCGAAAGCACTACCAGGACGCACAGCGAGCGCAGGCCCGATGTGCCATCGTCCTCGCGGATCGTTCTTGCCTCAGCCGGCAAGGCCGGCACCCATTGCGGGCGCCAGAAGCTGATCAGCAGGATATAGCCGATATAGAGGGCGGTCAGAATGAAACCGGGGATGAATGCGCCCTTGTACAGGTCGCCGACGCTCTTGCCCAACTGGTCGGCCAGCACGATCAGCACCAGCGATGGCGGAATGATCTGCGCCAAAGTGCCCGAGGCGGCGATCACGCCACCT
>JBIKPD010000455.1:0-3119 GCA_044357665.1 Roseateles sp.
GGGGGCGATTGATTCGCAGGCGCAAGGTGATGGCAAGATCGGTTCGCGTCGCGCCTTCTGCTCGCGCACCCGGAGCTGGATGGACTTCGGCATCCACCGCCGCGCGTCGATCGCGCCGGGGGTTGAGTTCCCCGGGCCGGCCATCGTCGAGGAAAATGAATCGACCACCGTGATCCCCAGCGGCGCGCTGGCGCATGTCGACCTGCACGGTAGCCTGATCGTCAAACTTTCAAGCGCGAGGAAAACGCGATGACTCCCAGGACTTCGAAGATCGATCTGATCACGCTCGAGATGTACTGGCGGCGCCTTGTCTCCATCGTCGGCGAGCTTGGCTCCACTTTGCGCCGTACCTCGTTCTCCACCGTCGTGCGCGACATTGGCGACTATGGCTGTGCGGTGTTCGATGCGCGGGCGCGCCTGCTGGCGCAGACCCCCGACAGCACGCCAGGGCTTTGCGGCCCGCTCGGGGCGATGTTGCGTCATTTCCTCGTGGCGCATCCGCCGGCCACGCTCAGGGAGGGCGATGTGATCATCGGCAACGACCCTTGGGCCGGCAGCGGCCACCACAACGATGTGAGCATCATGGCGCCGATCTTCCACGAGGCTCGCCTCGTCGGCTTCGTGATCACCTGTTGCCATCATGTTGACATCGGCGGGCGCCGCGCCACGACCGAGAGCCGCGACAACTATGAGGAAGGCTTGCGCATTCCGATGCTCAAGTATTACCGCGAGGGTCAAGTCAACACCGATGTGCTCGCCTTCATCCTCGGCAATGTGCGTTCTGCGGAAATCGTTGTCGGTGATCTGGGCGCGCAGGTGGCGGCCTGCCATGTGGGCTCCGAGCGAATCCGCGAGCTATGCGCAGAACTTGAGTCGGGCGACCTGCAGGATCTGGCTGACGAGATCGTCGCCCGCAGCGATGAAGTGACGCGTGCCGAAATTGGCAAGCTCAAGCAAGGCACTTATCGCCATCAAGCCTTGATCGACATCGTCGGCGGTGCCACGTTGACGATCTGCACCGCGGTCACGGTGACTGGCGACGAAATCATCGTCGACTTCACCGGCACCTCGCCGCAGGTTGCACCCGCCATCAATTGCACGCTGTCGTACACCGCCGCCTACACGGTATTCGGTGTGCTGTGCATGCTCGATCTGCCGGTGGCCGTCAACGAAGGCACGCTGGGCCCGATCAAGGTCATCGCCGAAGAAGGCAGCGTGCTGAACTGCAAGTTCCCTGCGCCCGTGTTCGGTCGGACCGCGATCGGCAATTTCCTGCCCGACCTGGTCTACCAGGCGATCGCGCCAGCGGCTCCCATGCGCATCTGTGCCGGCGCGGGGGCCACGCCGATGTGGGGACAGTACATGTTCGGCAAACGTGCCGATGGCGAGAACTTTGCACCGTTCAATGTGGCCAGCGGGGGCCTAGGCGCGCGGGCTGGCAAGGACGGCGTGTCCTGCCTCGCCTTCCCCTACAACGTAGGCAATACGCCGGCGGAAGTGATCGAAAGCGAAGTGCCGGTGATCGTCGAGGAGCGTTCGCTCTGGGAGGATTCGGCCGGCCCGGGTAAATTCCGCGGCGGTCTGGGCCAACGCTATGTGCTACGCCTGCTCGAGGGCGAACTCGGTCCCGTGGGCGACGTGCTGGCAAGCTTCCGCGGTGGCCGCTTCATCCATCCGCCGGAAGGCGTGCTGGGGGGCGGCGATGCACCCAAGGGCTTTCTGTCGATCCGCGGCGAAAGCCAGGACGCGGGGCGCCAGGTTGTATTGCGCGGGGGGGACCGCATCGTCAGCCACATACCCGGCGGCGGTGGTTACGGCGACCCCAGGGATCGCAGCCGCGACGCCGTGGCGCAAGACTTGCGCAATGGACTGATCAGCGCCGAACATGCCAGGACAAGATATGGCTACGAGGTGGCCTGAACCTTCTTCTTCGACCCACTTCAAATTGACCCAACCCAAGGACCTTTGCTATGAAGATTTCCAGAACTCTGTGCTTGCCCCGACTGATCGCCATGACGCTGGCCCTCTGCGGCACTGCTGCGATGGCGCAGGGGGCTTACCCGAACAAGCCGATCAAGCTGATCGTGCCCTGGACCGCCGCCGGTACGGTGGACATGACGGCACGAATGCTCGGCGAGCGTTTGTCAGCCCGGCTGGGCCAACAGGTGCTGGTTGAAAATCGCGCCGGTGCCACCGGGCAGATCGGTTCCATGGCCGTGGTGCGGGCGCCCGCTGATGGTTACACCTTGCTGCTGATGGCCGCGACGGTACACACCGTGGCACCGCATCTGCAAAAGAATTACCCCTTCGATCCGATCGACGACTTCACGCCGATTTCGCAGATTGTTTCTTTCCCCTATGCCATGGTGGTGTCGGCAGAAAGTCCTTACAAGAACGTGGCGGATCTGGTTGCTGCGGCCAAGAAAGCGCCAGGCACGATTTCCTATGGCTCGTTCGGCCCGGGTAGCGCGCCCTACCTGATCAGCGAGATCTTCGCGATGAACACCGGCACGACGCTCCTGCATGTGCCCTACAAGGGTGCGGCGCAAGCGATCACCGATCTGATCGGCGGGCAGATCAACTTCTTCATTGATTCATTGCCGTCGCCACTCGCGCAGATCCGTGGCGGCCGGCTGCGCCCGCTGAGTGTCACGACGCCGCAGCGGTCTGCCTTGCTGCCCAATGTTCCGACGATGGCCGAAACGGTCCCGGGTTTCGAGGCGATCGCATGGCTTGGCATCGCCGGCCCGGCGAAGATGCCAGCCGAAGTGGTGGCCAAACTGCATCAGGAATTGAAGGCGATTGCGGCTGAGCCTGAATACGCAGCGCGCTTGCGGGACACCGGACTCGATCCGGTTGCAAGCGCTTCGCCAGAGCAGTTCCGCAGCTGGCTCGTGCAGCAAAAAGCCCAGTGGGGCAAGCTCATCCGGGACGCCAAGGTCCCGATGACTGAATGACATGGTGGAACAAGTCGCAGATATTCGCCAACGCGATTTCCGCTCCTACCGGATGCATATCGATGGCCAGTGGGTCGATGCAGCCGATGGCCATGGGTTTGATTGCATCGATCCCTATACAGGCCTTGCCTGGGCGCGTGTGCCTACCGCCACCGCTGCCGA
>JBIKPD010000456.1:0-3115 GCA_044357665.1 Roseateles sp.
AGATGGATGTCTTCAAGCCAGCCGATCTGGACGTTGACGTGACGCCGCGGATCAAGACGCTGAAGGTCGAGGAGCCGCCCAAGCGCAGCGCCGGCGTCAAGGTGGCCGATGTTGCCGCCCTGGTGGATAAACTGAAGAACGAAGCCAAGGTCATCTGATCCTGGCGCGGCAGACTTGGCGGTGCAGCCGCTAGGTCTGTCCCCGACTGACCCTCAGCTGCGGCCGCTTGCCGCGCGCATGATTCCTGAGAATTCAACAATGACAACGATCGTAATTGCCGAACATGACAACGCCTCCATCAAAGGCGCAACCCTGAATACAGTCAGCGCGGCGCTGGCCCTGGGTGGCCCGGTGCATCTGCTGGTCGCAGGCCACAATGCAGGCACCGCAGTTGCGGCTGCCGCGCAGATCACCGGCGTGGCCAAGGTGCTGCACGTTGATGCAGCTCAGCTGGCCGAGGGTTTGGCTGAAAACATGGCCGCCCAGGTGCTGGCCATCGTGCAGTCGGGCGGTTACAGCCATGTGCTGTTCCCCGCCACCGCCAGCGGCAAGAATGTGGCGCCGCGCGTTGCAGCGCTGCTCGATGTGGCGCAACTGTCCGATGTCACGCGCGTTATCAGCGCCGACACCTTCGAGCGCCCGATTTATGCCGGCAATGCGATTGCCACGGTGCAGAGCAGCGATGTGATCAAGGTGTTGACCGTTCGCACGACCGGTTTTGACGCGGCAGCAGCCAGCGGCGGCAGCGCCAGCGTGGAAGTTCTTGCGGGCGTGGCCGACAGCGGCAAGTCGAGCTTCAATGGCCGTGAAGTCACCAAGAACGACAGGCCCGAGCTGACCGCAGCGAAGATCATCGTCTCGGGTGGCCGCGCACTCGGCTCGAGCGAAAAGTTCATGGCGGTTTTGACGCCTCTGGCCGACAAGCTAAATGCCGCACTTGGCGCCAGCCGCGCCGCAGTTGATGCCGGTTATGCACCGAACGACTGGCAGGTCGGCCAGACCGGCAAGATCGTCGCGCCCCAGCTCTATATCGCCTGCGGTATCAGCGGCGCGATCCAGCATCTGGCCGGCATGAAGGATTCCAAGGTGATCGTCGCGATCAACAAGGACGCTGAAGCACCGATCTTCTCGGTCGCCGACTACGGGCTCGAGGCCGATCTGTTCGCTGCCGTACCCGAGTTGGTGAACAGCCTCTAGGCATTTGCGCACATAACCCTGGGCGCCTGACTTCGCAGTTGTGGCGCCCTTTTTTTGGAGCTTTCATGCCTTACCGCGCCCCTGTCAAGGACATGCTGTTCAATATGCAGGAACTCGCCGGCCTGTCCAGCCTGAACGAGATTCCCGAATTTGCCGACTATGACCTCGAGACGGCTCAGGCGGTGCTGGAGGAATGCGCCAAGTTCAACGAAGCTGTGGTCGCGCCGCTGAACTGGGAGGGCGACAAGAATCCTTCCTACTTCAAGGGCGGGGAGGTCTTCACCACCCCCGGTTTCAAGGATGCGTTCAGGCAGTTTGTCGACGCTGGCTGGCAGGGTTTGCAGCATCCGGTCGAGTTCGGCGGGCAGGGCCTGCCCAAGACGATAGGCGCTGCCTGCGGCGAGATGATCAACAGTGCCAGCATCAGCTTTGCGCTTTGTCCTCTGTTGACCGATGGCGCGATCGAGGCTTTGCTGACGGCGGGCAGCGATGAGCAAAAACAAATCTATCTGCCCAAGCTGATCGACGGCAGTTGCACCGGCACGATGAATCTGACCGAGCCGCAGGCGGGGTCCGATCTGGCCCAGGTTCGCACGCGTGCCGAGCCGCAGGCTGATGGCAGCTTCAGGATCTTCGGCACGAAAATTTACATCACCTATGGCGAGCACGACATGGCCGACAACATCGTCCATTTGGTGCTGGCGCGCGTGGCCGGAGCGCCCGAGGGCGTGAAGGGCATCAGCCTGTTCCTGGTGCCAAAATTTCATGTCAACGCCGATGGCAGCAACGGTGCGCGCAACGATGTGTATTGCGTCTCGATCGAGCACAAGATGGGCATCAAGGCGAGCCCGACTGCGGTGCTGCAGTTTGGCGACAAGGGCGGCGCTGTCGGCCAACTGATCGGCGAGGAAAACCGCGGTCTCGAGTACATGTTCATCATGATGAATGCGGCGCGTTTTGGCGTTGGCGTGCAGGGCATCGCGGTGGCCGAACGGGCTTACCAGAAGGCTGCTGCATTTGCACAGGATCGGGTGCAGTCGCGTCCGGTCGACGGTTCGGTGGCCGGCAGTGCCGCGATCATCCATCACCCGGATGTGCGCCGGATGTTGATGACGATGCGGGCGTTGACCGAGGGTTGCCGTGCGATGTCGAGCGTTGCGGCGGCAGCCTTTGATGCTGCCCATCACCATCCGGATGCCGAGACGCGCAAGCAGAACCAGGCTTTCTACGAGTTCATGGTGCCGCTGGTCAAGGGCTACAGCACCGAGATGAGCCTGGAGGTGACCAACCTGGGTGTGCAAGTGCATGGCGGCATGGGCTTCATCGAAGAGACCGGCGCTGCCCAGCATTACCGCGATGCCAAGATTCTGACCATCTATGAGGGCACGACGGCGATCCAGGCCAATGACCTGGTCGGACGCAAGTCGAGCCGCGACGGCGGTCAACTGGCGCGTGCCATCGCTGCGCAGATCGAGTCGACCGAAGCGCTGCTGGCTGGCCGCGACAGCCAGGCAGCCAAGGCCGTGCTGAAGCGTCTGAGCGCAGCACGGCTGGCCTTTCTGGATGCACTGACCTTTATCGTCGCCAATGCCAGGAGCAGCCCGAATGCCGCTTATGCGGGTTCGGTGCCTTATCTGATGCTGGCCGGCAATCTGGTGGCGGGCTGGCAGATGGCGCGCGCAATGATTGCGGCTGAAGACTTGCTCGCTGCAGGCCAGGATGAGTCGTTCATGAAGGCCAAGATCGCCACTGCGCGGTTTTATGCCGAGCATGTGCTGCCGCGCACCAGCGGCTTGCGCGACGCGATCGTCGAGGGCGCTGACAGCGTCATGGCCCTGGCGCTCGACGCTTTCTGATTACAAACCTCTCTGGAGTCCTGGATGTCATTGCCCCATAGGCTGCCCAAAGCGCTGCAGAA
>JBIKPD010000116.1:0-10951 GCA_044357665.1 Roseateles sp.
GCGGCCACGACCGCATTGTTGGCCGCCATCGCAGTCGGGTCGCGCAACAGGACTGTCAACTCCTTGATGTCGGCACCAGCGCAAAAAGCGCCCGCCTCGCCCGCCAGCAGCAGTGCAAGCGGCGCCTCCTCGCCGCCGGCTTGATGCTCGGCAGTCAACTGTAAAAAGCATTGGTGCAGTTCGCGCCACATCGCCAAGGTCAGCGCGTTCTTTTTCTCCGCCCGGCGTAGCGTCAACCGCACCAGACCCTGCTGGCGAATCACCTCGATCATCTCCGGCCCCTGCATCGGCGTTTAGCAGGCCGTAGGATAGACTGCAATTGTTGTCCGTACAAGTCGGGATTTTTCATGTCAGATGTTTGCAACTGCGGGCCGCTGCGGCATGCCACCTTGATCGTCGCTGATGCGCAGGTCATGGTGCAGGCCTATGCCGCGCTAGGTCTGGTCGTGGTTGAGCGTTCTCTGCTTGGTGACGAGCAGGCTCAGGCCTGGGGACAGCCCCAGTTGGCAGGGCTTGGCGTGACCTGGCTGGCGCCGGTCGGTGCTGCACCCTTGCTGCGCCTGATCGAGTTGCCGCGTGCACTGCCAAGGCCGACCCGCCTCTCGCATGGCTGGTTGGCGCTGGAGTTGCTGGTGCGCGATGTCGATGCGCTGGCGCCGCGTTTGGCAGGCAGCGACTTCCGGATCGTCGGCGCGCCGGCCGATCTGGCGTTCAGCCCCAGCCTCCGCGCGATGCAGGTCACCGGGCCGGCCGGAGAAATGCTCTATCTGACGCAGGTGAAATTGCCGGTGCCACCGTTTGAGCTGCCCTTGTCCGCCGACCTGCCAGCCACGCAGGATCTGGGTGCTCTGTTCATCGCCGTGATGTCGGTGCCCTCGCGCGCTGCCGCGCTGCAGGCCTGCGCAGCCATGGCGCCCCGCTCGACCCTGCAGTTCGACACCAAGGTGACGGTGTTGACCCAGGCCTTGGCGCGACCCACCGATCATGTCTGGCCGGTGGCCACGCTGCAGTGGCATGGTGCCAGCCTGTTCGAGGTCGACGAAGTGATCGACTCCGCAGTGACAACGCCGCCGGACGGGCAATTGCCCGAGGGCCTGGCCTGGGTCAGCATCGAGGCTGATGCAGGTGATACCAGGCTGCAAGAGCTGGCGCCTGGGGTCTGGCTGGAGCGGCTCATAGCAAGGCCAGCGAAAGACCCGGCCAGAGGATGACCACCAGCAGGCCCAGCAGCAGCAGTCCGATGAAGGGCGCGACGGCGCGACAGCATTCGGCAAAACTCGCCTTGAAGGCCACCGCAGCGACGATCAGGTTCAGGCCCATCGGCGGCGTCAGGTAGCCGATTTCGAGGTTGACCAGCATGATCATGCCGAAGTGCACCGGGTCCATGCCCATCGCCTTGGCCATCGGCAAGAGCAAGGGCGACAGGATCAGGATGGCCGAGCCGATGTCGATCAGGCAGCCGACCGCCAGCAGCAGCAGATTGACCATGACCAGAAAACTCGCCTTGTCGGTCACGAAGCCGGCGAGCCATTGCGCGCCGATCTCGGGCAGATGCTTCTCGGCCATGAAGACATTGATGCTGATCGCCATGATCAACATCGGAAACAGCGCGCCCGACATCCTGACGGTCTCCTGGGTGATCCTGAACAGCCCTTTCAGACTCAGTTGGCGGTGCACAAGGATGTCGACGATGACGGCATAAAAGAGCGCCACCACAGCCGATTCCGTGGCGGTGAAATAGCCGCTGTAGATGCCGCCCAGAATGATCACCGGCACCATCAGGGCAAAGATGCCGCTGCCCAAGGCGGCGCGGATTTCCTGCCAGTCCCAATGTGTTGACTGCCGCAGCTTGTGATTCTTGATCACGGCATAGCAGGCCAGGATCGAAGCCAGCATCAGTCCGGGCATGACGCCGGCCTTGAACAGGTCGGTGATCGATACCGTGGTCATGATGCCGTAGAGAATCATCGGGATCGACGGCGGAATGATGATGCCCAGCGTTCCTGCAGCGCAGAGCAGTCCGAGCGAAAAGTTGCGCTGATAACCGGCTTTCAAGAGCGCCGGGAACAGCACGCCGCCAACGGCCAGCATGGTGACGGTGGACGAGCCCGAGATGGCGGCAAAAAGCGCACAGGAGAGCACGGCCGCCAGGGCCAGTCCGCCGGGGATCGGCGCGGTCAAGGCCGACATCACGCGGATCAAGCGGGCGGCGATGCTGCCTTGTGCCATCACATTGCCTGCCAGCACATAAAGCGGTATTGCGAGAAAGACTTCGCTGCGTGCGTTCTGCCAGACATCGAGTGCCGTGTTGCCGATCTCACCCTGACTGCCGAAGTAATACAGCCAGGCTGAAGACAGGCCCAGCACCACGACCATGTTCTGCCGCAGCCACAGCAGCAGCGGCACCAGCAGCAGTAAACCAAGTATCGGCAGGCTGCTCATCGGTGACCCCGTTCGGCCTGCGAGGGTTCGTCGGCGTTGCTGGTCGGCGCGTACTCCTTCAACTGCAATTCACTGGGTGCGGAGTCTTCACCGCCGGCGATGTCCGGCCGCAGCGCGGGCCAGACCGCATAGATGCTGTGGCGCCAGGAAGCCAGGGCAAATGCAGCCAGCAAGAAACCCTGGAAGGGCCAGACCTGCCATTGCAGCACCGGGTCGGTTTCCTGCAGCTCGATGCTCTGCTGCAACATGCGGTAGCAGAGCAGGCTGGCGCCGATGCAGAAGAGCGCAAAACCTGCGTCGGTGAGGCGGTCAAGGCCGGCATCGAACTTCCTGGGGGCCAATCTGTCCATGAACTTTGGCCGCAGGTGCTGGCCGCTTGCCGAAGCGATGCCGATGCCGATGAAAGAGATGAAAACATTGGCATAGACCGCGATCGGCGTGGCCCAGATCTTGCCGCTGCCCAGCAATTCGCGGCCCAGGATGTCAGCGCCAAGCACCAGCACCATCACCAGGAAGGCCAGCGTCGTCGTCAACTGTTCAAGCATCAGCAGGCGGGCGAGTATTGTTCGCGCCAGCTTCATCCGGCCTGCCCTTGGCCGACCTTCATTTTGCGCTGCCGATATTCTTGCTGATGTCGTCGCGGATCGATCGGGCTTGATCGCCCAGACCGTTCAAGAGCAAGTCGGCAGCCTTTTTCCCGGCAAGTTGCCATTGCGCCATTTCCTGCGGATCCGGACGCAGCAGGTTGACGCCACGTGACTTGGCATCGACAAGGAACTGCTCGTTCACCGCCCTTGTGGCGAGGGCCTGTTCGCGGGCGTTCCAGCCGTTCTGCACGGCAGTCTGCTGGACGGGGCTGAGTTTGTCGAACCAGCTCTTGTTGCACATGATGGTGCCCGAATCGAAGGCATGGCCGGTCAGCGTGTAGTACGGGGCGGACTTGGCGATGAAACCGCTGTAATTGACGATACCTGACTCACCGCCCTTGATCAGACCGGTCTGCAAACCCGGCACCGCCTCGGAGATCGGCAGCACGACCGGCTCAGCCCCGACCGACTTGATCCAGGTCTGTGACGCACGCGACTGGGTCGCACGCATTTTCAGACCCTTGATGTCGGCGGGTGTTCTGACCGGCTGAACGCTGTAGCTATGGGTGAAACCGACCTCGACGAACTGCAGCATCGCCAGACCCTTGGCAGCAAACAGCCCGCGGTAGGTTTCGGTCAGCCTTTTGTCGTAGGCCTGGTCGACCTCCTTGAACGATGCAAACAGATAGGGCAGTTGCAGCACCGCCACCTCGGGCAGGATGGTTGCCGAGCCCTGCAGCGAAGCGCCAACGCATTCGATCCGGCCGCGCCTCAGGTTGGAGAGCAGATTGGCTTCGTTGGGGTCGCTGGTGTTCAGTTCGACCCTGATGCTGCCCTTGCTGTCGCGCTCGATATTGCTCTTGAACTGCTGCCAGAACTGGACAAAAACGCTGCCTGGCGGGGCAAACGAGCCGGTGCGCAGGACCACAACATCATCGGCCGAAGCCGGTGCGATGCTGAGAACTGCCAGCAAGGCGGGCAAGATGGACTTGAGCATCATCGGGAATCCCAGGGTTGCAACTGAACGATTCATGGCGGCGTCGCAGCCAGGCCCAGGCTGCCCGGATTCATCCGGCCATCCGGGTCAAGATGCTGTTTCAACGCTTCCAGCAGGCTCCTTGTTGCCGGTTGCAGGCGCTGCAGATAGGGGTAGGCCCTGCCGATCTGGAAATGCACAGCGCCATGACGATCCAGGCAATCGACCACCTCCTTCCAGAGCTGTTCGACCAGCGCATGGGCCAGGGGTGCGGCAGGCCGCCCCTGCCAAGGCTTGGTCAAGGCCTGTCCGAGCACATCGATGTGCAGCGGCTTGATCGCGTCTGGCCAGTAAAAGCAGGGCTCGAACAGGAACGCCCGGTCGAGGTTTGCAGTCAGCGGGGAGTAGATGATCTGATGCTCGTGCATCTGCTGGGCATGACTTGCGATCAAGGCCTCGACCTCGCGGACTGCTTGCTGTGCCTTTGAAAGCGGCAGGATGCCATGCACCGGCACCCAGCGGTCGCCGTTGTAGCCCAGCACCGAGCGCAGCGGCTGGAAAGGCTGGGCGCGCAAGACCTGGGGCACTGAGGCGGGCTGGGCTGTGCCTTGATGGGCTGCCGCGATCTGCGCCACCCGCGCCAGGCGGTCATCGACATGGGCTTTGCTGTCGCCATCGAGGCTCAGGTGGATCGAGTAGGGGTGCACGGCCAGATAGTCGGTGCCGGCCAACGCCACGCCAGCGGCCGCCTTCAGGCCGGCCAGCAAGGAAGGCCCGGAGCGCGCAATCTCGCCCAGGGTCTTGGCGCCGGCTGCGAGCTTGTTGCCGGTCTGCGCGGAGTGGGTGGCTTTGAAGGCATCGATGCCGAAGCATTCCGAGCCCAGGCCCTTGCGCATCAAGTCGATCTGGGCCCCGACCATGTCGGCGATGCTCTGGAAACCATAGGAGGCAAAGCCTTGCGCTGCCGCCACCGGCACCAAGCGCAAGGTGGCCGATGCTTTCACGCCAAGGGCGCCGGTGTCGCCCAGGAACAAGCCGGTGAGGTCTGGCCCGCCGCTGCGGCTGAAAGGGCTGGCCGAAGTGAAACCGGCGCTGCCGGTGTGCAGAATCTGACCATCGGCAAGCACTACCTGCAGCGCCAGCACCGACTCGGCCGCAGTGCCATGTTGGCCGGCCCCGAAAAACACGCTGTTCTGCGACAAAGCGCCGCCGACGGTAGCGCGCAGGCCCGACAAAGGCCCGCCGAAAGGCGTGGCAAGGCCGGTGCCGGCAAGCGCTTCGCGCAAATGCGCCCAGGTGCAGCCAGCTTCGACCGTGATGTAGAGGTCGGCGCTGTTGACTTCGATGACCCGGTTCAACTTGGAGAGATCGATGCAGGCATAGCGCTGTGCGGGCAGATAGCCGCCGCTATAGGACATCCCGCCGCCCCGGGGTGCCACGGCCAGACCTGCTGCCGTGATCCGCGCGATGGCCCCGGCAAGCGAAGCCAGATCGGTTGGCGAGATGACGAATTCAGGCCAGGCAGCGGCTTCGAAGAAGATGTCGTGGGCTGCCAGTTGGCGCGAGGCAGGGTCGACGGCCAGCGCCTCGGCGCCGCACAGCGAGGCCAGCGATGCCAATAATCCATCACCCATTTCAAGCGAGCTCATCATGCTGACCATCCCCTATGCCTGCCGCCACCCGGTGACAAAAAAGTTGTCCGTATCAATTGATATCTTATCGGCCATTGATGTCCGCCAGCCAGCCGCTTCAATCGGGCTTGCTGGCGAAACCAAAAGCAAGATCGGAGGTTTTCGGCTTGAAGCCGAACTGGATCCAGCCCAGGTTCATGCCGATCGTGTTTGATTCCGGATCGCTCCAGGTGTAGGCGATCGTCTTGCCGGTGCTTTGGTCGAGCAGAGTCAGTTTCAGGATGGCTGCCCTTGTGTTCTGGTAGGTCAGCTGAGCCAACTGGATCTGCAGCTTGCTCGGGCTGCCGTCTTCAAAATTCAGGGTGACGATCTGGCCTTCGTTGTGGAGTTGCAGGTCGCGCCGGCCCTGCAGGCGCCGGCCTTCGCTGTCCTTGCCGAACATCCAGCCGAGGTAGTAGCGCACCTTGCGGTTCTTGATCGTCGTCCCGCTCTGGCTGTCTGGCTGATTGCGAGCTTGGTCGTCGATCCAGAGTTCCTTCTCGCCCAGCTTGACCAGGTCAGTGACCTGGCTGCCGGCTTCGGCCGCTGCATTGCTGCAGGCGCCAGGAAGCGTGCTGGCGATGTATTGCTTGGTATTGGCCTGGTAGCGCCAGTACTGCTCGCAGCCCGGTACGGCGCGTAGCGAGGCGGGATCGAGTTGCGCGAACAAGGCTGGTTTCAGATGCGCGTCGACGAAGGATTTTTCATCGGGCAGGGAGAAGATTTCGAGCTTGATCGCCTGGCTGCTAGCGTCAGGCGTAACTCGGTAGAGGCGCTGTCGGTAGACTTTTGACAGGTCGGCACCCAGGCTTTGCTGCATGTAGAACAGCTGGCCGCCGACCTTCGGCGCTGCCACCGGAACGAGGATATGGTGGCTGTTGGCGATCGGTGCCAGCTCTGGCAAAGCCGGCTGGGCAGCGGCTCTTGTCTCGTTGTCGGTCTTGCGTTGCCAGACCTGTTCGAAGTTGTCCCATTCGCCGCCGAACCATTCGAGGAAGCGGGCCAATTCGGCTTTCCGGTCCGCAGCCAGACTGCTGGCTGAAGGCGCTTGTGCGATCGCGATCGTCGGGACCAGCAGGCACAGGGTCAGGCATAGGGTGAACTTACGAAATAGCTGGAACATCTGGCAGATCCTCAACTAGTCAGGAAAATTGGCCGGCAGAGATGGCGCCGGATCTGGAAAACTTGCCAGAGCAATTGCGAGGCTGTTCCGGCCCGGCGATGCACTTGGGGTCGGCAGCCTTCTGGCTCAATAAAGCAAGATGCTTGCCATCCGCTATGAAACAACTTCCCGGGTGCTACAGGCCATCGCTGAGACGAAAAATGGCAGGCCATGCGTAGATTTGAAACATATCCACCGAACTGCTGCAACGTTCAATGTTTCAGCTAGCATGCCGTCAGCAACAAGCTTGACCCCGTATCTGACCTGGAACCCCATGGCTTTCATTCATCAACGCAAACCCCGCATCTGTGTGCTGACCTACAAGGCCTTGACGCGATTGCTGCGCCATGCCGAGAGTCGGGTGCGCGATCGCGCCGAGATCATCGTCGACGAATACACGCTGGAAGATGCGGTGCTGCGCGGGCGCCAGATGCAGCAACGCGGTGATATCGATGTGCTGGTCAGCGCCGGCTCGATCGCCGTGATGCTGCGATCGCAGTTGGATTTGCCGGTCGTCAGCATCGAGGTCACCGGTTTTGACCTGCTGCTGGCTCTGCAGCGGGCACGTCAGCTGTCATCCCGGGTCGGGATGGTGATCTTCCGCGAGACCATGCCCCTGCTCGATTCGGTCAAGGATCTGTTGAAAGTCGAGCTGTTCCAGTTCAGCTATGAAACCCTGGCTGAGGCGCGCGGGCATTTCCAGACCTTGATGGCACAGGGCATCGAGGTGGTGGTCGGTTCGAGCCTGATCGTTGATCTGGCCGAGCAAAACGGCTTGCATGGCATCCTCATCTACAGCAATGACTCGGTCGAGCGCGCGCTGGAAGAGGCGGTGCAGCTGGGTGAAAACGCGATCCGCCAGGACTCGAAATACGAAAACCTGAATGCCGCTTTTGCCCATTTGCATGAAGCGATCCTGGCTGTCGATATGCAACACCGCATCACGGCCATCAACCCGATGATGCGGCGGATTCTCGGTGTCGATGCAAACAGTCCGATCGGCTTGCGCTTGCCGGATCTGGCCAGCGAGTTGTCGCTGGCTTCTGTTTTGGCCGGGCAGGACGATGACCTGGACATGGTGATCCAGCTGGGGCGCAGCAGCTTGCTGATGAACCGCACCGCGATCCATGAGCGCGGCAGCATCACCGGCGCTTTGCTGACCTTGCGCGACACCAGCGCGATCCATCGCGCCGACACGACGATCCGGTCGCAGCGCCGGCCCAAGAGCGTGGCAGCGCGCTACAGCTTTGATCTGATCACCGGCAACAGCCCCGCGCTGGCCTATGCCCGGGGCGTGGCCGGCCGCTGCGCCAGGACCGCCTCGACCGTGTTGATCACCGGCGAAACCGGCACCGGCAAGGAGTTGTTTGCGCAGGCGATTCACAACGCCAGCGCACGCCAGCGCGGGCCATTCCTTACGCTGAACTGCGCTTCGTTTCCTGAGTCACTGCTCGAGAGCGAGTTGTTCGGCCATGAAGAAGGCGCCTTCACCGGTTCGCGCAAAGGAGGCAAACCCGGTCTGTTCGAAGCCGCCCATACCGGCACGGTCTTTCTGGACGAGATCGGCGATATGCCGATCTCCTTGCAGACCCGCTTGTTGCGGGTATTGCAGGAGCGAGAGGTAGTCCGCCTGGGCAGCAATGCACCGATCGCGATCGACGTGCGAGTGATTGCCGCGACCCACCGCTCGCTTGAAAATCGCATTGCTGAAGGCCTGTTTCGCGCCGACCTGTTCTACCGGCTGAACATCCTGCTCGTCTCGCTGCCGCCGCTGCGCGAACGACCCGAGGACCTGCATGCCTTGGCAAGCCAGTTGCTCGAAGCCAAACTGCTCGAGCTGGGTAGTACCTTGTCGGCCGAGCCCCTGCTCTTGCCGCTGCTGCCGCTGCTGCGTCAGTACCGTTGGCCCGGCAATATCCGCGAGTTGGAAAACCTGATGGAACGCTTCGCCGTGTTCCTGTTCGGCTTGCCCGAGTCGGGCGAGGTCGAATATTCGCTGTTCCTGCGCGAGGCGCCCGAGCTTGCAAAGGGCTTGATCCCTGAATTGACTGCGGTTGTTGCGGAGGAGCCGCCGGTCTTGCTCGATGAAGCCTGCATTCTGGCGGCGCTGCAGGCCGCCAACGGTAGCCGGCAGGCCGCAGCCCAGGCGCTTTCGATCAGCCGCACGACGCTGTGGCGCCGACTCAAGGAGATCGAGGCCCTGGACCGCTCGTCTTGACCGGGGCGGGCAGCCCCCAATCCAGGATCAATATGCCTGCGGCGGCACCCAGGGTATGGCGCCCAGGTGCGCATATTCGGGTGGCAATACCGGCCGATAAGGCTGATGGAAGTCGAACGGCGCTTCGTCGACGGTCCAGATGTTGACATGGCGGCCGCCGACGAAACGGATCAGCGCCACGCAGCCCCAGCGGGTACCAAAGGGTCCATGCGGAATGCCCGGTGGACGCCAGAAATAAGCGCCGGCATGCATCTCGCCATAGGGGCCGACCAGCGAGCCGGCGATCACAAAGCATTCTTCGACCACCGGATGTGATTCGCGCGGCCCATGCGAGCCGGGCGGCTCGGAATGCGGCAGCATCATCGACAAGAAGGTTCGCTCGCCGCTCACCGGATCGGCGCGCAAGTCCTTGCGCGAGATCCCCAGATGGGCCAGCTTGGCATCGTTGACCTTCATGTCCCAGGGCATGTGCAGCACGTCGCGGTGCAGCAGCGGTTCGGTCGGCGCCGATGCGGCGCTGCCCTGGGCATGGAATTCCGGCTGCGCGTCGAAGAAGGTCAGCACCACCGCGCCGTTTCGGGTCGACATCGAATGGCGCAACGCGTGCTTCGGAATATGCCCGTAATGGTCGGCCTTGAAGACCCGCCCGTTGACTTCGATTTCGCCCTCGAGCACATAGAACTCTTCGCCCGTGTCGAGGTATTCATCGGCCAGCCTTGCCCAGCCCGGCGCATAGCGGATCAAGCAGGTGCATGCGCCGTCGTCCGGGTCGCGGCTGAGGAACTTGTATTCGGCATCCGGCCTTGCTGCACCCGGCGGGACGCGCCGCCAGGGCAGCATTTGCGACTGGACGAATTCGGTGTGCGGGCGATGGAGCATCAGCCGGCCTTGTGCAGATAAATCCAGGGCCGGGCTTTGCGGTCCTCGGCCTGGAAGGCATCGATTTCGGCGCTCAATTCCAGCGTCAGCGCGATCGGGTCAAGCCCCTTGAGCAGCATCTCGCGCTGGCTGGCGGCCAGGCTGAAGGGGTAAGAGCGGCCTTGGGCATCGCTGAGCACACAGCGCTCAAGGTCGATGCTCAGCCGCCTTGTCTGCGGATCAGCGGCGCTGCTGCTGGCGAGTTCGGCAATCTGCCCTTCGCTCAGCACCAGCGGCAACAAACCGTTCCTGACGCAGTTGCCCGCAAATATCGCGCCGAAGCTGGGTGCCACGACGGCGCGGATGCCGTATTCCTTGAGCGCCCAGACCGCATGCTCGCGCGACGAGCCGCAGCCGAAGTTGATGCCCGCCAGCAAGATCGAGCTGCCCTGCTGCTCGGGCCGGTTCAGCACGAAGTCGGGGTTGGGTTGACGGGTCTGCACATCCAGGTAGCGCCAGCCGGCGAACAGCCCGCCGGCCAGGCCGGTCTTGGAGACGGTCTTCATCTCGCGCGAGGGGATGATCGCGTCGGTGTCGATATTGCTGCGCAGCAGGGCCGCCGCCACGCCTTCATGGGTGATGAACTTGTCCATCGGGTTCAGCTCGCAATCAACTGGCGGGGATCGGCGATGCAGCCCGCGATGGCCGAAGCCGCCACCAGGACCGGGCTGGCCAGATGGGTGCGGGTCAGCGGCCCCTGGCGGCTCTCGAAGTTGCGGTTGGTCGTGCTCACCACGCGCTGTTGATGGCCAAAGCTCTCTCCTCCCGCAAAAAAACACATCGAGCAGCCCGACTCGCGCCACTCAAACCCGGCTTCGATGAAGACCCGGTCCAGGCCCTCGGCCTCGGCCGCCTGCTTGACCTGGGTCGAGCCCGGCACGCAGATCGCCTTCACGCCGGCGGCGACCTTGCGCCCGCGCAGCAGCTCGGCCGCAGCGCGCAGGTCGGAGAGTCGGCTGTTGGTGCAAGAGCCGATGA
>JBIKPD010000457.1:0-3097 GCA_044357665.1 Roseateles sp.
ATTTCAGCCCAGGGCGTCGTTCACCTGTTCGTTGAATTCAGCCAGGCCAACAGCCAGGTTGACCTCGCGCGGCAGCGCGTCGCGGACCGAAAAAACACCCAGAATACGGCCGCTACCGGTCAGCACTGGCAGATGCCTGAAGCCGCGCTCGATCATGATCAAGACCGCGTCGGCGACTTTCATTTCAGGCCCGATGCAGCGCGGATTACGTGTCATCACCTCGGCCGTCACGGTCTTGACCGGATTGAGCGCCTTGGCCAACACCCGCGTCATCAGATCGCGCTCGGTCAGGATGCCCACCAAGGCAGCGGCAGCATCGATGATCAGCACGCTGCCGCAGTTGGCGCTGGTCATCACGCAGGCCGCTTCATGCACCGTCGCGTCAGGTCCGATGCTGACAATATGGCGTTTTGCCATCGACTGGGAAACCGTACGTTCAGCCATGGTGATGCTCCTTGCCCGCGCGATCGGCCGGCCGGCCGGGTCAGCGCAAACTCGCGTTGATCTTGTCCAGCGCCGCAGCGCCGGGGCAGAGTTGCCGTTCTGACAAACTGTTCAATGGCGCCGCACAGGTGTTCAGCGAGGTATGCAGATCACCGGCGAGGGCGTCAAGGTAGAGCAGGCCGGTGACGACCTCGCCGCGCGCCGCATGCTGTTGCATATAGCTCATTGCGGCATAGCGATCGGTCGGGTCATAGTCTCTGTGCAGCTTGCGCAGGCGCAGCACCGTGCCGTCATGCTGATCCACCTCGACCACCTCGCCCGGCGCATAGGCAGTCGTGATTTCGCAGCCCGGTGTGATGAAGTCGATACGGCTGACCGCCTCGTTGTGCTGGCGCACATAGTCGTAGCTCTTGGTGCTGCCGCCATGGTTGTTGAAGGTCACGCAGGGGCTGATGACGTCGATGAAGGCAGCGCCGCCATGCGCGAGCGCACCCTTGATCAAGGGCACCAGTTGCGCCTTGTCGCCCGAGAAACTGCGTGCGACATAGGTGGCACCGAGTTGCAACGCGATACCGACCAGATCCACCGGCGAATCGCTGTTGATGACACCCTTCTTGCTTTTCGAACCGCGATCGGCGGTGGCTGAGAACTGCCCCTTGGTCAGGCCGTAGACGCCGTTGTTTTCGACGATATAGGCCATGCGCACGCCGCGCCGCATGATGTTGGCAAACTGCCCCAGACCGATCGAGGCCGAGTCGCCATCGCCCGACACACCCAGATAGAGCAAGGCACGGTTGGCGAGGTTGGCACCGGTCATCACCGAAGGCATGCGGCCATGTACGGTGTTGAAGCCATGCGACGCGCCGAGGAAATAGTCCGGCGTCTTGGAACTGCAGCCGATGCCCGAGAGCTTGGCGACACGGTGCGGCTCGATATCGAGTTCCCAGCAAGCCTGGATGATCGCGGCCGAAATCGAATCATGCCCGCAACCGGCGCAGAGCGTCGAAATGCGGCCTTCATAGTCGCGCCTGGTGTAGCCGACCTTGTTGGTCTGCAGCGAAGGGTGATGCAGCCGGGGCTTGGTGATGAAGGTCATACCGTCTCCTCGATCCTGGTCGGGTTTTGCACGGCCAGGCGCTTGCCTATGGCCGCGATGATGAAACGCGCGGTGATCGGTGTGCCGTCGTAGTGCAATATCCGCACCAGTCTTGCCGGATCGATGTCGAGCTCGTTGACCAGCATCGAATGCATCTGCGCGTCGCGGTTCTGCTCGACGACGAAGACCTTGTCATGCGCCGCGATGAAGTCGGGCACCGCCTGCGAAAAGGGAAATGCGCAAAGCCGCAGCGCGTCGAGATGAACGCCGTCAACTTCGAGCAGATCGAGCGCTTCGCGCATGGCCGGGCTGGTCGAGCCGAAATAGATCACGCCGATGCTTGTCGGCTTCAAAGCATTGCGCAACACCGGTTGCGGCACCATATCTGCTGCCGATTTGAATTTCTTCAGCAAGCGCTCCATGTTGTAGATGTAGTCGGGGCCGCGCTCCGAATACTGTGCATAGGGGTTGCGGGTGGTGCCGCGGGTGAAGAATGCACCCTTGGTCGGATGCGTGCCGGGCAAGGTACGCCAGGGGATGCCGTCACCGTCGACATCCTTGTAGCGGCCGAAGTCCTTGCCGGCTTCCAGTTCTTCGGCCGTCATCACCTTGCCGCGGTCATAGCTGCGCGCATCGTCCCAGACGAAAGGCTTGCTCAAGCGCTGATTCATGCCGATGTCCAGATCGGTCATGACAAAAATCGGCGTCTGCAAGCGGTCAGCGAGATCGAGCGCTGCGGCCGAATGCTCGAAGCATTCAAACGGATCCTCCGGCAGCAGCAACACATGCTTGGTGTCACCATGCGAGGCATAGGCGCAAGCGATCAGGTCGGACTGCTGGGTGCGGGTCGGCATGCCGGTCGACGGGCCACCGCGCTGGACATTGATGATGGTGACCGGGATTTCAGCAAAGTAGGCCAGGCCGATGAATTCTGTCATCAGCGAAATACCCGGTCCTGAGGTGGCGGTAAAAGCCCGCGCACCGTTCCAGCCGGCGCCGACCACCATGCCGATCGAAGCCAGCTCGTCTTCGGCCTGGATGATGGCAAAGCGATGCTGGCCGGTGGACGGGTCGATGCGGAATTTCTCGCAATATTTCTGGAAGGCCTCGGGAACCGATGACGAAGGCGTGATCGGATACCAGGCTGCTACCGTCGCGCCGCCATAGATGCAGCCCAGGGCAGCGGCGCTGTTGCCGTCGGTGAAGATCTGGTTGCCGACCATGTCGGCGCGACGCACGCGGATGCCCAATGGCGCTTGCAGATGCTGTTTGACGTAATCACGCCCCAGATGCAAAGCCTTGACATTCGATTCGAGCAAACGCTCCTTGCCCTTGTATTGCTCGGCAAACAAGGCTTCGAAAACTTCCGCATCGAGGTCGAGCAGCACCGACAAGGCGCCGATGTAGATGATGTTCTTGAACAACTGCCGATGGCGCGGATCGGTATAAGCGGCATTGGCGATTTCGGTCAAGGGCACACCGATCACCTGAACATCCTCGCGGAAGCTCGAGGCCAGCATCGGCCTGGTGCTGTCATAGAACAGATAGCCGCCGGGC
>JBIKPD010000459.1:0-3079 GCA_044357665.1 Roseateles sp.
GCGATGGGCTGGTCGGTGCTGACCGGCTTGGCGATCGGCGTCTACGCTGCCGTCAAGCGCAACCGCTGGCAGGACCGGCTGGGGATGACCTTGGCGGTATCGGGAATTTCATTTCCCTCGTTCGCGCTGGGCCTGCTGTTGATGATGGTGTTTGCGGTTGAGCTCGGCTGGCTGCCGACCGTCGGCGCCGACAGTTGGCGCCATTACATCTTGCCTTCGCTGACCCTGGGCGCGGGCGTGGCTGCAGTGATGGCGCGCTTTACCCGCTCGGCCTTTGTCGATGTGCTGCATGAGGATTACATCCGCACCGCGCGGGCCAAAGGCGTGTCAGAAGTCGGCGTGGTGCTCAAGCATGGCCTGCGCAATGCGCTGATTCCGGTGGTCACCATGATGGGCTTGCAGTTCGGCTTCTTGCTCGGTGGCTCGATCGTGGTCGAGAAGGTTTTCAACTGGCCGGGTATGGGCCGCTTGCTGGTCGACGCGGTGGAAATGCGCGACTATCCGGTCATCCAGGCCGAGGTGCTGTTGTTCTCGCTGCAGTTCATCCTGATCAATCTGATCGTCGACATGCTTTACGGCGTGATCAACCCGACCATCCGCTACAAGTGACATGAGCAGCTCAATTTCAACAACGACTGCGGCGGCCAAAGTCCGCACACCGGTGGCCGAGTTCTGGCGCAAGTTCAAGCGCCAGAAGGTGGCGGTGGCCGCACTTGGCTTTGTCCTGCTGCTGGTGCTGGCGGCTGTTGCCGCGCCCTGGATCGTGCCTTTCAATGCCGAGGACTATTTCGATTACGACAGCCTCAATGCGCGGCCTTCGGCGGTGCATTGGTTCGGTGTTGATGCGCTGGGACGCGACATCTTCAGCCGCATCATGATGGGTGCCCGGGTCTCGCTGACTGCCGGCTTGGTATCGGTCGCGGTCGGTTCGCTGGTCGGCACGACGCTGGGCCTGCTGGCCGGTTATTACGAAGGCTGGTGGGAACGCATCGTGATGCGCATGTGCGATGTGCTGTTCGCATTTCCAGGCATCCTGCTGGCGATCGGCATCGTGGCGATCCTGGGCGGCGGCATGTTCAATGTGATCGTCGCGGTGGCGGTGTTCTCGATCCCGACTTTCGCCCGGTTGGTGCGCGCCAACACGCTGGCGCTGAAGCACCTGACCTATGTCGAAGCCGCGCGCTCGATCGGCGCCTCCGACTGGACCATCATCGCCCGCCATATTCTGCCCGGCACGGTGTCGACGGTGGTGGTGTTCTTCACCATGCGCATCGGCACATCGATCATCACCGCGGCCAGCCTGTCCTTCCTCGGCCTGGGCGCGCAGCCGCCGATGCCTGAATGGGGTGCGATGCTCAACGAGGCGCGCACCGACATGGTCAACGCGCCGCATATCGCGCTGTTTCCGAGCATCGCGATCTTCCTCACCGTGCTGGCTTTCAATCTGCTGGGTGACGGCTTGCGCGATGCGCTCGACCCGAAGCTGGAGACGCTGCGATGATGCCGGCCTTTCCCCGCATCGGCTGCCTTGCCAGCGGCCCGCTCGACAACCTCGCCGATGTGGCCGGCGTGACAGTCGGCCATTGCACGCTTGATGAAGGCGCAGTGCAGACCGGCGTGACGGTGATCCGCCCTCATGGCGCTGACCCCTTTTTGCGCAAGGTACCGGCCGGGCCAGCAGTCTTCAACGGCTTCGGCAAGAGCATGGGTTTGCTGCAACTGCAGGAACTCGGCGTGCTGGAAACCGAGATCGTGCTGGGCAGCACCTTTGCCGTCGGCAATCTGGCCAACGGGCTGATCCGCAGCGCCATCACCAGGCATCCGGAAATCGGCCGCGCTTGGCCAACGCTCAATCCGCTGGTGTTCGAATGCAATGACGGCTACCTCAATGATGCGCAGGCCTTCGCGGTGCAGGAAGAGCATCTGGCGCAGGCCTTGCAGGACGCGCGCGCCGACTTCGCCCAGGGCAGCGTGGGGGCAGGTCGCGGCATGTCGGCCTTTGGCCTGAAGGGCGGCATCGGATCGGCCTCACGGCGGACGCGCGGTAGTGATTTTTTGGTGGCGGCGCTGGTGCTGGCTAATTTCGGCCGGGCTGAAGCGCTGACCCTGGGCGGGCACAAGCTCGGGCCGCTGCTGCAGCAGCGCTTGCAGGCGCCCGCTGCCGAGCCTGAAAAAGGCTCGATCATCATGCTGATCGCCACCAATGCACCGCTCGATTCGCGTCAGCTGACCAGGCTGGCGCGCCGCGCTGGTGCCGGGCTGGCCCGCACCGGCTCTGACTATGGTCATGGCAGCGGCGACATCGCGCTGGCGTTTTCAAGCGCCTATGGCCTGCCGCATGACCGGTTTGCGCCAATGCCAGCTCTGGCCATGCTGCATGAAGGAGGGCTCGATCCGCTGTTCCAGGCGGCTGCCGAGGCCTGCGAGCAAGCGATCGTGAAAGCCTTGTTTGCTGCGCAGAGCGTTGCCGGGCGCGACGGTCACCGCCGAATCGGTCTGCTCGAACTGGCGCCCGACTGGCGCGAATTGATGGGAGAGTGATAAATGAAAAAATTGCTGATTTCGGTCGACATCGAAGGCGTGGCGGGCGTCTGGCGCCCTGAGCAAACCCGCGCTGGCAACCCGGACTATGAGCGCGCCCGCAGCTGGATGACCGCCGAGGCCAGCGCGGCCGTGCGTGGCGCTTTTGCCGCTGGCTTCGACGAGGTGCTGGTGAATGATTCACATGGCAGTTTCTGCAATCTGCTGGCCGATCAGCTCGACCCGCGGGCCTTGCTGATCCAGGGCAAGCCGCGCATGCTGGGGATGATGGCCGGGGTCGATCAGGGTGTCGATGCGGTCTGCCTGATCGGCTGGCATTGCCGCTCAAAGGCTTTCGGCACGCTTGCGCATACCGGCAATAGTTTTGCTTTTTCGCGCGTCTGGTTGAACCAGATCGAGGTCGGCGAGCTCGGGCTTTATGCGCGGCTGGCCGGGCATTTCGGCGTGCCGGTGCTGGCCGCCAGCGGCGATGCGCAGATGGCCGCAGAACTGGCCATGGTCTTGCCCGACGCGGCAGCGATCGTTGTCAAATGGGCCG
>JBIKPD010000117.1:0-10844 GCA_044357665.1 Roseateles sp.
GGCGACCGGCTCCTGGGCTTGCAGGTCGGCGAGTTGGGCGGATTGGCGCAGGATGGTGATGGACATCGATTTCCCAGGTAGTGGAAGAGTTCAGAACGCTCAAGGCTAAACAACGGCAAGCGTCTTTGATAGGACAGAGTTGCTGCCGGCTACCCGTTTGAACTGCACCACGTCTGCGCGCAGCATGTTCTGCGCGGCAGGCAGGTCAGAACGCAATTCGCTACCGATCGGCCCCACAAATTTGAGCTTGATGCCGAGCCCGGCACTTCTATGCTGGAGCTTATGCAACAGAGTAAATTCATCAAAACGGGGATCGACTTGCCGGCGCTTGAGGGCCGGCGGACCAAGCGGGCTTCAATCGAGCCCGTGCTCGCCCATATCGTGGCCCATTTCGCCGAGCCCTTGTCTCTGGAGGATCTTGCGGCATTGACCGGTTTGAGCATCTGGCGCTTCGCCACGGTGTTCCGCGAGAGAGTGGGTGTCTCACCCGGCCGCTACATCAGCATGCTGCGTGTGCGCCATGCACAGGCGCTGTTGCGTGAAGGCATGCCTGCGGCCAGAGCTGCCAGCGAGGCCGGGTTCTATGATCAGAGCCATTTGTCGCGGCGCTTCAAACAACTGTGCGGTATGACCCCCGGACAGTTTCAGGTGATGTCCCGCCTTCCATGCTGATGCCAGATGACGTGGCGCAGGCGCTTCAACCGGTGGGTGCCATGTTCCCGGAAATCGATGATTTGTTGCCGGATCTGATTGCGCTCAGGCACGATCTGCATACCCATCCTGAACTTGCTTTCGCCGAACATCGCACAGCGGGTTTGGTCGCGCAGGCATTGCGGCATTTGGGCCTTGAGGTCCATACAGGTATCGGCGGCACTGGTGTGGTTGGCGTGCTGCGCCATGGCAGCGGCATTGGCAGCGTGGCACTGCGTGCCGATATGGACGCCTTGCCGATGCAGGAGCAAAGCGGCCTGGCTTATGCCAGCCTGAACCCGGGGGTGCACCATGGCTGCGGCCATGACGGCCATACCAGCATGCTGCTCGGTGCCGCGCGCCATCTTGCACGCACGCGGCGCTTTTCCGGCACGATCTACTTTGTATTCCAGCCCGCCGAAGAGGGCCGGGGCGGAGCCCGTGCGATGGTCGCCGACGGCCTGTTCGAGCGCTTTCGCTGCGACGCGGTGTACGCCCTGCACAACTGGCCTGATCTGCCGATCGGCCATGCCCAGACAAGGCCTGGCCCGATCATGGCCGCGGCGGACCGCTTTGACATCGTCGTGCGCGGACGCGGCGGCCATGCCGCCCAACCCCAGCACAGCCCGGACGCAATCCTTGCTGCCAGTCAGTTGGTGCTGCTGCTCAATACCATCGTGGCGCGGCGTATCGACCCGGGTGAATCGGCCGTGCTCTCCGTGACCCGGATCGAGGGCGGCCAGTCGCATAACGTGCTGCCTGCCGAAGTGCTGATCACCGGCACCGTCAGGAGCTTTGACCTGGCCACGCAGGATTTGATCGAGGCTGCGTTACGGGCAACGGCGCAGGGTGTCGCGCTCGCCACCGCCACTGAGATCGAGGTGAGCTATACCCGCTACTACCCGGCCACGATCAACAGCGAAGCTGAAGCCGCGCACGCGCTTTTCGCGGCGACTGCCGCAGGTCTGAAAGCCACGGTGGCACCGCGGCCGGCTTTTACTTCGGAAGATTTTTCGTTCATGCTGCAGGCCCGGCCCGGTGCCTATTTGTGGCTTGGCCAAGGACCGGCCGAACCGGGCGCTAGCCATAGTCGTCCCCTGCACCACCCTGGCTATGACTTCAATGATGCGGTCTTGCCCCTGGGTATTCGTTGGTTTGCCGCTGTGGCTGAGCTTGCCTTGGCTGGCGCGAATTGAGCGCCTGACTGATCCCGGTGGCAGCTAAAGCGAACCGACTTTGAGCAAGCTGGCCTTCCGGGTCCGGCGTGTCCACAAATGGCTGGCCATGGTGATTGGCGTGCAGGCCTTGCTGTGGATGTTCAGCGGCGTCTATATGAGTGCCGTGTCTTTGAGCCTGATCCACGGCGACCACCTGGTCCAGACGAGCCCGCAGTTGCTCCAGAGCGACCGGCCACATCTGGCGTTGACGCAGTTGCTGAAGCAGTACCCGAACCTGCGGTCGTGGCGACTCAAGAGCCTGCTGGGGCAGGACATGTTCGAGATTCGCCAGGGCGACCAAACCTTGCTGATCGACGCTGGCAGCGGCGCCTTGCTGAGCCCGTTGCCGTCAGCCACCATCAGCGCGCTGGCGCGCAGCATTTATCGTGGAACAGCGCCGATTAGCACCGTGACCTGGATCACCCAGGCACCCAAGGAAGTTGCCAGGCAAGCGTTGCCCTTATGGGCCGTGCATTTTGATGATGCTGCCGACAGCATCCTTTATTTCTCGCCGGACAGTGGTGAATTGGTGGCGCGCCGCCATCAACTTTGGCGCTGGTTCGATTTCCTGTGGATGCTGCACATCATGGACTATGACCAGCGTATCGATGCCAACAACCTGTTGTTGCGCATCTCTGCCTCGCTGGCCCTGCTGTTCTCGCTCAGTGGTGCGGGGCTGCTGGTCTATAGCTTGCGCGGCAAGGCGGGTTCATGATGCCGCGCTGGCTGCGCAAGCTCCATCAGGTCGTCGGCCTGTTGGTCGGCCTGCAACTGCTGGTCTGGACCTGCAGTGGCCTGGTCATGAGCTTGCTTGACGTCAAAAAAGTTCGTGGGGAAGAGTTTCGGGTGACATCAACGAGCCCAAGACCGTGGCCCGCCAACGCCCTGTCGGTCGACAGCCTGCTGGCCACAGCGATGGCCCCGGCTCACACCATTTCAACTGGCTGGCTGCTCGAGCAACCGGTCTATCGCTTGGCTGGCCCCCAAGGCCCTCGTTTGGTCGATGCCAGCAGCGGTGCTGGCATCGTCTTGTCGGCTGAATTGGTGCAAAAGCTGGCACTTGCCTCCTATACCGGGCCCGGCCATCCCGGCCAGGCTGAATTGCTCGAACCCTCGCTTGAGACTCGTGCCCATGCCGGGCGGGTCTGGCGTGTGGCGTTCTCCGATCCGGAGGACACATCCGTCTACCTGTCGCAGCAGGGTGAATTGCTCTGGCATCGCAATCGGAGCTGGCGACTTTATGATTTTTTCTGGATGCTCCACATCATGGACTATTCAGGCCGCACCGACTTCAACAATTATTTATTGCTCAGCATGGCAGTCGGTGGGCTCGGTCTGGCGCTCAGCGGCTTGGGCCTCTTGATAGGACGGCTCAGACAGATCAACTGGACTCGTTTGGGCCGGGCCGGACGCTGCGAGCTAAGCCTTTTTTCGCCTGCTGGTGACAAGCTGCAAACGCTGAAAGCGGTGCCGGGCAATATTGTTTATCAGACCTTGGCAGGGCAGGGGCTGCAACTGCCTTCCAACTGCGGTGGCGGGCAAAGCTGCGGTCTTTGCATAGTGCGCGTCCTGGGCCAAGCTCCGGCGGCCACCGAAGCCGACAGGGAGCATTTGTCCGAGCGCAAGATTGGCAGCGGTTGGCGTCTGGCCTGCAACCTGACGATCAAGCAAGGTCTGGCGATCGAGCTGCCAGAAGGGGTCGGACAGCAGACTGTTTGCAAGGCGAAGGTTGAGGCTGTGCAAGCGCTAGCGCCGTTCTTGCGAGAAATCACGCTCAGACCCTTGTTGCCCGCGGCGGCCCAATTCCGGCCAGGCGCCTATTTGCAATTGCACATTCCGCCTTATTCGATGGAGCGCCACAAAATCGAGTTTCCTGCCGATCAGGCCAGCGACTGGGCTGCGTTGGAGTTGCCCGCGAGTTGGTCCAACACCCGGCCCTTGCGACGCGCCTATTCCTTGGCATGCCCGGTCGATCAGGCGGATGGTTGCCTGACGCTGCTGGTGCGAATCGCTCATGGCCGGCAGGCTCTCGTCAATCATCCACCGGGCCTCGGTTCGGCCTATCTGTATGGATTGAAGCCCGGCGATGCGCTGGAATTTACCGGCCCCTTCGGCGACTTTGCTGTTCAGTCCGGCGGCAGGCAGAAGGTATTCATCGGCGGCGGCGCTGGCATGGCGCCCCTGCGCGCGATGATCCGGTCTTTGCTTGAAACCGGCGCAGCGGAGCGGATCCAGTTCTGGTACGGCGCACAGAGCCTTCGCGATGCACCTTATGTCGCTGAAATGACGGCATTTGCAGTGCGGTACGCCAACTTCAGCTGGCACCTGGTGCTGTCGGGAACTGCCGCGCCGCCGGAACTTGCCTCAGGGATCTCGACCGGTTTGGTTCATGAACGAGCCCAGCAAGCGCTGCTACGCGAGGGCCTCGATTTCCTGGCTTGCGACTTTTACATTTGCGGCCCGCCAGCGATGCTCGCTGCAACGCGAGCAATGCTGAAACAACGCGGCGTGGCCGACGAGCGTGTCTCTTTCGACGATTTCAAATCCTGAGCCAACAATGCGCAGGCCTCGCCGTTCAGGGCAGTGGCTGAGCGGCGCAGCGAAGTAAAGGAGGAGGGCCGGGTATGGCCCGGGCCGGGGGACATGAGCGAAGTTGCTCAGCCACTGCCCTGAACATTCCGCAGGTTTGACTTTGCTCCCGGATCGCGACGGCGAATTTACATCGAACAGGACTGGTGTTTGGCGCGGCCGACTGGGCGCAATACTTCGCTCATGCTCGGGCCAGCGGCCCGATCCTTCGACAGGCATAGCCAGTCCTCAGGACTGTCTATGTCCGATCTCAGTCCCCCGTCGCCGGCAAGCCGACGCCTCCCCCTTTACTTCGCTGCGCATTGCGCCCAGCCGGCCGCTTCATCGTGATTGGCTTGTCATCAAGGTGTGCAGGCCACGCTTGGGCTGCGTGTGTGTGAAGCCGCGCAGGTCTCGCCGTTCAGGGCAGTGGCTGAGCGGCGCAGCGAAGTAAAGGAGGAGGGCCGGGTATGGCCCGGGCCGGGGGACATGAGCGAAGTTGCTCAGCCACTGGCATGAACCATCCGGCCGATTCATCTGCCCTATCAAACTACATCAAAGGGGCGAAGCGGCTTTCAATACTGAACCGTCCAGGTCCAGTACCTGCAAGCTGATCGCGATGCCCTGGCCGACGCTCTGGGTGACGGTGCAATAGCTCTCGAAGCTGGTCAGCACGCGATCGAGATGCTCGAGTCCGGCAGCGGGTACACCGAGTTGCAACGTGGCCTGCATCGCCAGCACACGCATCCGTCCTTCGGCATTGCGGCCGACTTCAGCGACGATCTGGCAACTCAATGGATCGGGGGCTTGCTTGAACTTGCGCAGCGCGAACAGCAGCGAATCGCTCAGACAGTTGCCGACTGCGGCGCAAAGCAATTGCACCGGTGAGGGGCCGAGGCCGCTGCCTAGCGGGGCGGGCTCGTCGGTGGTGATTCGAGGTATCGCGGTGCCGAAGTCGATCTCGAAACGGTAGTCCTGCTCTTGCTTCAACAAAACGGTGATGTTGTTCATGCCCGGCCTTTCGAGTGGGTTTGAATCCAGCGCGTCAGCTCGGTCGCCGAAACCGCACCGGAAAGCCTTGCGCTCTCTTTGCCGCCTTCGAACAGGATCAGCGTCGGGATGCTGCGGATCGCGTACTTGGTGCTGGATAGCGGCGCGGCATCGGTGTCGACCTTGACGAAGCGAGTGCTCGGCAATTGCCTGGCCGCAGCCGTGAAATTCGGTGCCATCGACTTGCAAGGGCCGCACCAGGCGGCCCAGAAATCGACTACCACCGGCAATTCGGTGCCGGCCAGAAAGCCGGGCAGGGCGGCATCGCTCAAGGCAACCGGCTCGGCTGCCATCAGCGCGGTGCCGCAACGCCCGCAGACCGGCGCATCGCCGAGTTTTTCATGCGGAACGCGATTCTTTGCGCCGCATTTCGGGCAGACGAGATGCATGTTGAACTCCTTTGGGCCTGGATTCAGTTCTCGGTTTTGAAGCCGAGCTTGCGCATGATGAGTTCCATCAAGCACCATTTTGTCAGCGCGCTCTGAAACAGATTAGCGCCGACAAAGGCGGTGAAGGCCAGCCACCAGTGGCTGACGAATATCGGGCTGCCGGGTATGCCCAGTGCCAGAGACAACAGGATGAAGCTGCCTGCGACCAGTCTTGTCATTTGCCAGGATGTCATATCGTTCCTTCAGTTGGAAGTTGCGGGAGTGGAAAGGGTTTCGCCAGCGCCGGTCAGCGCTTGCAGATTGTTCCGGTAGGCGACGTAATACAGCAGCGGAATCACCACCAGCGTGAGCAGGGTGGAGACGAAGATGCCGAAGATCAGCGAGATCGCCAGGCCGTTGAAGATCGGGTCATCGAGGATGAAAAATGCACCCATCATTGCGGCCAGACCGGTCAGGATGATCGGCTGGGCGCGCGTGATGGCCGAGCGCACGATGGCACGCTCGAAGGCCATGCCCGAGCGCACCTGCAAGTTGATGAAGTCGACCAGCAGGATCGAGTTTCGAACGATGATGCCGGCCAGCGCGATCATGCCGATCATGCTGGTCGCCGTGTACTGCGCGCCGAGCAAGGCGTGGCCCGGCATCACGCCAATGATTGTCAAGGGGATCGGCGCCATGATGATCAAGGGCGTCAGATAGCTGCCGAACTGCGCCACCACCAGCAGATAGATCAGCACCAGCCCGACCGCATAGGCCAGGCCCATGTCGCGGAATGTCTCATACGTGATCTGCCATTCACCGTCCCATTTGACGGCGTAATCGCGCAAGGCATCGGCGGGTTGGCTGATGAAAAACTCCTGCAGCGAGCCACCACCCGGCGTGGCGATTTTTTGCAGCTCCGAGCGCAGCCCGAACACGCCGTACAGCGGGCTGTCGACCTGGCCGGCCATGTCGGCGAAGACATAGTTCACCGGCAGCAGATCCTTGTGATGAATCGGTTGCTCGCGCAGGCTGTCGGTCACCGTGACCAGTTCGCGGATCGGCACCAGATGCCCGTCGGCTGAACGCACCGTCAACGACAGCAGCAGGTCAAGATTGCCCTGGGCAACAGCTGGCAGTTGCAGGATCGTCGCCGCCGGATATTTGCTCTGATCATGCAGATAGCTGACCGCTTCCCCGGCCTGGCCTGCATGCAGGGTACTGACGATCAGCTGCTGCGGCACGCCCAGCAGCGCGGCCTTGCGGCGGTCCACCAGCAGCAGCTTGCGCGGCGCTGCGGCGATGCTGCTGTCGTCGATGTCGACCAGGCCAGCGCTGCGTTCAAACAGCGAGCGCAGGCCCTTGGCAATTTCCAGCCGTCCGGCGGCTTCGGGGCCATAGATTTCGGCGACGATCGGCGACAGCACCGGCGGACCCGGCGGCACTTCGACCAGTTTGACGTTGGCGCCGCTGCGTTTGGCAATCTTCTGCAGCTCAGGGCGCAGCCTGGTGACGATCGCGTGGCTTTGTTCATGGCGCAGGTGCTTGTCGATCAGGTTGACCTGGATGTCGCCCTGGTTCGAGTCCGCGCGGAGGTAATACTGGCGCACCAGACCATTGAAATTGATCGGTGAAGCCGTCCCCGCATAGGCCTGGTAATGGGTCACTTCAGGCACCGTCGCCAGATAAGCGCCGAGCTCATGCATCACCGCTGCGGTCTGCTCCAGCGGCGTGCCGGCCGGCATGTCGATGACGACCTGGAATTCACTCTTGTTGTCAAACGGCAGCATTTTCAGCAGCACCAGGCCTGCGGCCGGCAGCAGCAGCGAGATCGCGATCAGGCCGGCAATGCCCAAGCCCAGCAGACGGCGGTTGCGCTTGCCACTGCGGGCGTCAAGCAGTGGCGTGAAGATGCGCTCGAACAGCGGCGCCAGCTTGGCGCTGAGGCCATGCGGTGCTTCCGGATCGGCATGAGGTGTGCCTGCCACGGGCAGCGGGATGGCCTTCATCCACAGCCTGGCCAGCCAGGGCGTGACGACGAAGGCGATCGCCAGCGACAGCAGCATGCCCATGCTGGCGTTGATCGGTATCGGGCTCATATAAGGGCCCATCAGGCCGGACACAAAAGCCATTGGCAGCAAGGCCGCGATGACGGTGAAAGTCGCCAATATCGTCGGGCTGCCGACTTCGTCGACTGCGCCTGGAATGATCGCGGCCAGCGACCTGCCGGGGAACAGCAATTGGTGGCGATGGATGTTCTCGACCACCACGATCGCGTCGTCGACGAGGATGCCGATCGAGAAAATCAAGGCAAACAGCGAGACCCGGTTCAGCGTGAAGCCCCAGGCCCAAGAGGCGAACAGGGTCACCGTCAGCGTCAGGATCACCGCGGTGCCGACGATCGCGGCCTCGCGCTTGCCCAGTGCGATGAAGACCAGCGCGACCACCGAGGCGGTGGCGAACAGCAATTTCTGGATCAGTTTCTTCGCCTTGTCATTGGCCGAAGCCCCGTAGTTGCGCGTCTCGCTGACTTCAACGCCTGCAGGAATCACCGTGTTGCGCAGGGTCTGTACCCGCGCCATCACCGCATTGGCAACGTCGATCGCGTTCTCGCCGGCTTTTTTGGTGATTGCAATCGTCACCGCCGGATATTCGCCGCGCTGGGCCGCTGGCGACTCGCCACCGATGCCATGCCAGACATAGCGCGCCGCTGTCAACGCGCCGTCGCGAACATTGGCCACGTCGCCCAGAAACACCGGCTTGGCCGCATGCACGCCGACGATCAGCAGTTCAACATCGCGGGCATCTTTGAGAAAAGGCCCGGCTTCGAGTGCGATGGCCCGGTTGCCAGCGAGCAGATCGCCCAGTGGCAAGCCCAGATTGGCCGATTGCAAAGCCTGCCGCAACTCGGGCACCGTCAGGCCTGCGCTGCTCAGCCGCGCCGGGTCGATTTCGACCATCACGCCGCGGCCCGGCCCGCCGATGCTGGTGACTTCGCGGGTGCCGGGGACGCGTTTGAGCTCGGCCTCCATGCTGTGCGCAATCCGCTCGAGGTCGAAGCTGCCGGTATCGGGCTGCTTGCTGAACAGGGTCAAGCTGACGATCGGTACATCGTCGATGCCTTTGGGCTTGATGATCGGTGCCAGCACGCCGAGCTGCGGCGGCAGCCAGTCGGCGTTCGAATTCACCGTGTCATAGAGCCGCACCAGCGCTTCGGTGCGCGGCACACCGACCTTGAACTGAACGGTCAGCACCGCCAGCCCCGGGCGCGACATCGACATCACATGCTCGACGCCCGAAATCTGCCCCAGCACCTGCTCGGCCGGCCCTGCGACCATCTGCTCGACGTCGACCGCGCTGGCGCCCGGAAACGGGATCAGCACATTGGCCATGGTCACGTTGATCTGCGGTTCTTCCTCGCGCGGCGTCACCAGTACCGCGAAGATGCCCAGCAACAGCGCCATCAAGGCCAGCAAAGGCGTGATTTGTGCCGACTGGAAATAGCGTGCAATACGGCCTGAAATGCCCAGATGTTTGCTCATGGCTCAGCGGATCCTTGCAGCGGCGGCGGGGTCGGTGGCGATGCGTTCGCCAGCATTCAATCCCGACAGAATTTCGACTTGATCGCCCTGGACTGCGCCGAGGCGCACCTGGCGCAGCAGCGGTTTGCCATTGCCGTCGAGCACATAGATGGCGTTCAATTCGGCGCGCTTCACCAGGCTCGTGCGCGGCACCAGCAGCTTGGCGGTTTCTGTTGCTGGCCTGGCAGCCCCCGGGCTGCTCAGCCAGGCGCGGGCAAACATTCCCGGGCTCAGCCCGCTCAGTTTGGCTGGCAAGTCGAGCCGCATCTGCACCGTGTGCGTGGCCGCATCGACCACCGGCAGCATTTGCACGCGCGTCGGCGTGATCAGCAGGCCTGCGCTGCCTGGCCCCGGAATTTCAGCCTTCACCTGGGTCGCCGGGGTCATCGCGGCGGCCTGGCTCTGCGGCAGGCTGGCCGTCACCCGCAGCGCGCTCGGGTCATAGACGGTAGCCAAGGCACGCCCCGGCATCGCCATGTCGCCCAGCGACACGGGCAGGTCGGCCACCACGCCGTCATAAGGGCTGCGGACGATGTTGAAACCGGTCTGGGTGCGTGCCACGCCGAGCTGTGCCAGGCTGGCATTGACCTGAGCCTGGGTTGCCTTGAACTGGCTTTCGGCCTGCTCGAGCGCCGCCTGGCTGATGTATTGCTGCTTGAACAACTGCTGCTGGCGCTCGAATTCGCGTGTGGCCAGTTGCAGACCAGCGCGCGCCGCCTGCGCCTGCGCTTCGCTGGCATTGGCAGCCTGGTCGGCCGCGCGCGGGTCAATGCGCATCAAGACCTGGCCGGCCTTGACCCGGTCGCCAGCCTTGACGTCGATCTGCACGATCGCACCGGCCACCTGGGCCGCGACCACGGTCTGGCGCAGGGCCTCGACCACGCCATCGAAACTGGCGTTTTTATCGCCCCGATCTGCTTGCACGATCAAGTTGGCCAGCGGCTGGGCCAAGGGTTGTGCTTGCGCTGCGGTCAGGCTCAGCGCGAAACCCAGGACTGCAACCAGGGTGACGACAACCCAGCCAAGCACCGCCTTGGCGTCGTTTGCGGGCCTGGCCATCGGCTTGAAAGGCGACTGTCTTGTATTTTTCATGGGGATCCTGCTCGAATTTGCTGGACTGTTGCTCTCGATGAGTTCATTATTTGCTTATAAACGTAAATAGTCAAGCAAGGAAATGCACAAAGACTCAACTACAATCGGCAGCAGTCGAACTCAATGCCGTTTGCCGGCATGTCCCACCATGGAAGATCTTCCACAAGCGGCGCTGGTTCAAGTCGCGGCATATTTCCAGGCGCTGTCGGAGCCGACCCGCTTGCAAATCCTCAATCTGCTGCGTGAGCAGGAGCGCAAGGTCGGCGAGTTGGCCGAAT
>JBIKPD010000176.1:0-7859 GCA_044357665.1 Roseateles sp.
GCCGGCAACAGTGCAGTTGCGCTTCACTTCGTTCGTTGTGATCAACTCACGGCGGGACTTGCACCCGCAGGTGTGCGCCCATGCTGGGCGCACATGAAAAACGGGCCCGCGGGCCCGTTGGTTTGGGTGCAAGGGCGTGGGCCCCTGCAGACCTTATTTCTTCTTCTCGTCCTTCATTTCCATCATTTTCTTGCACTCGGCCTTCATCTTGTCGTCGGCCTTGGCATCCATCTTTTTGCAGGCTTCCATCTTTTCCATCTTTTCCTTGTCCGTCATGCCGCCGCCGTGGGACATGGCGAAGGCGCCCACTGACATAGATGCAAACACTGCCATCACGAGACCGGAAATCAACTTGCGCATGGTTTCACTCCAAGTATCTGTAAACTGAACCGCACGACAACATAGTCGTGGCGGCACTCTACCCCGATCATGACTTTTCTGCACCGGTTGTTTCATATGTATCAGCGCATTGCGCTGGCGGGTGTCCTAGGCGTGTGCGTTGCCGTTGCCCACGCGGCACCTTTCCTGCCGTCGTCCGACGCCACCGTACTGGAGCGTTTGCCGTTTCGCGCCGGGGACACTACGGCACGTGAACTCGCCACCTTGCGCCGCGCCAATCTCCAGACACCACACGACGCAGCCCTTGCGACACGCCTGGCCAACCGCTACTTCGAGCTGGCGCTGGAGCGCGGTGACCCGCGCTATGTTGGCTATGCCGATGCGGTGTTACAGCAGCTGAGCGCGCCTTTGCCGGCACAGGCACTGCTGCTGCGCGCCAAACTGCGGCAATACCGCCACGGGTTTTCAGAAGGGCTGAACGACTTTGCCGCAGCACTAGCACTCGACCCCGACCTGGCCGAGGCACATTCGTGGCGAGGCGCCATCCTCATGGTGCAGGCCCGCTACGCGCAAGCCGGTGACGAATGCCAGGCCCTGGAGCGCCTCGGCCGCACGACCCTGGCGCTGGGCTGCCGCGGACTGCTGGCGGCGTACACAGGCGACCTGGCCGGCGCCGGCGCGCTGCTGCAGCGGGCTCTGGCAGCAACCACCGACCCCGGCAACCGGCAGTGGCTGCTTACGCGCATGGCCGAAGTCGCCACCTGGGCTGCACAGCCCGACGCAGCCGAGCGGCATTTTCAGAGCGCGCTGGCACTGGGACGCGACGACACCTACCTGCTGGCGGCGCGCGCCGACTTTTTGCTGGACGCTGCGCGCTGGCGTGACGTGGTAGCGCTGCTCGCGCCGTGGGAACAAGTCGACACCTTGCTGCTTCGCCTCGCGCTCGCCGAGCGGCAGCTGGGCCTGCCACAGGCGCTGGCCCACGGACAAACACTCGGCGAGCGTTTTGATGCGGCACGGCAGCGCGGCGACACCACCCACCAGGCCGAAGAGGCGCGTTACTTTCTGCTGGTGCAAAAAGACACCACCACAGCGCTGCGTCTGGCCCTGGCCAATTTCGAGGTGCAGCGCGAACCGCGCGACGCGCGCATCGTGCTCGAGGCGTCGCTGGCCGCGCGCAAGCCGCAAGCGGCAGAACCCGTGCTGGCTTGGCTCGCGGCAAACGGCTTTACCGGCGCGCCCTTGCGCAGCCTGGCCGATCAGGTTACAGCGCTGGGCCGCGCGCGGGCCGCGCCATGACGACGCGAAACGTTGTTCGCTGGCTGGCATGGCTGTGGGTCGCAGCAGCATGGCCGGGCCCTGCCCTTGCCCACAAAGCAAGCGACAGCTATCTCACGCTACAGGTGCAGGGCATCGCCGTACAGGGGCACTGGGATATTGCGCTACGTGATATCGACTTTGCGCTGAGCCTGGACGCCGATGGCAACGGCGAGATTACCTGGGGGGAGCTGCGCGCGCGCGAGAACGATCTCGCCGCCTGGGTGCTGCAGCACCTGACATTGGAGCGGGGCGGCGCCTGTGCCTTGCGCAGCAGCAGCCTGCTGGTGGACCACCATACCGACGGCGCCTACGCTGTGCTGAACCTGGAAGGGCAGTGTGCGCAAAGCACCGGGCCATTGGGGCTGGACTACCGCCTGCTGTTCGATCTGGACAGCACGCACCGCGGACTGCTCAACCTGACACTGGATACGCGCGTACAAACCGCGGTGTTCGCGCCGGGCAGCGCGCAGCAGACCTTTGCGGCAACGCCACCTTCGCTGTGGGCGCAGCTGCGCCAATATATCGCCGAGGGCGTGTGGCACATCTGGACCGGCTTCGACCACCTGCTGTTTTTGTTTTCGCTGCTGCTGCCCGCGGTGCTGCTGCGCGTGGCAAACCGCTGGACAGCGGCAACATCGAGTCGCGCAGTGTTTGGCCATGTGCTGGCGGTGGTGTCTGCATTTACGCTGGCGCACTCGCTCACGCTGTCGGCAGCGGTGCTGGGCTGGGTGACGCTGCCGTCGCGCTGGGTAGAGTCGACCGTTGCGCTATCGGTGGTGCTGGCTGCTGCCAATAACGTCTGGCCGGTGGTCGAGCGCAGGCTGTGGCTGTTTGCGTTCTGCTTCGGTCTGATCCACGGCTTCGGCTTTGCCAGCGTGCTGATTGACCTGCAGTTGCCTGCCGACGCCTTGGCACTCTCTCTGGTCGGCTTCAACCTGGGCGTCGAGGCGGGACAGCTGGTGTGCGTGGCGGCATTCTTGCCGCTGGCCTACGCACTGCGCTCCACGCGGTTTTACCTGCGCTGGTTTCTGCCGGTCGGGTCATGGCTGACGATGGCAGTGGCAGCCATCTGGCTGGCGGAGCGCGCGCTGGATCTGAAGCTGATCACGCAATAAGCGCTACTTGCCCAACCGCCCCCACTCCGCCCCGTAGCTGCTGGCAGCGCGCCAAGCGCCTCAGCCAAGTGAGCGGTTGGCCCTGCCAAGGGGAATGCCGGATGGGCCAACCGTTCCAGGGGCGTCATCCCTGCTGTGCGGCGATTGAATTTCCTATCTCCGCATCTGCAGGTTTCATGAGAGCCTAGTCTGACAGCGCCCCACGACCTGCATATGACGCCCGGTCCATCCCGATAGAAATCATCAGGCGTAAGTAGTGACGCCGGCAACAGTGACCGTGATCGTCTTGCCCACCGCCGCGGTATAGGTCGCCGATTTGACCGTACTGACGAAGACAAATTCGCCCTTGACCGCATCAGCACTGACCGTCATCAGCAGATAACCACGCCGGGTGCTGTCGCTGTAATTCAAATCATCAACCAGGCCGAGCCCGGAGCCTGAAGCCTTGGCAACAGCGCTGCCGTCCATCGAACTGGCCAGCCCGCCCAGACCGGCACTCTCGAACCCCGGTGCGGTGACGGAAGAACCGGCAAACTCGACACCGATTTTTTCACCCGCCAATGTCGTCAGATTGGAAAACCAGGCGTTGTGCGAGTCGCCAGACAGCACGACCAGCTTCTTGCCTTGCGCCTTGACCGTCTGCAGCACCGCCTCGCGATTGCTTGGATAACCGTCCCATGAATCAAGGTTGTAGGGCAAACGCGGATTCACTGCGGGGTTCAAGAGCGCGGTCTGGGTCGGCGTCAAAGCGGCCGGACCCGCTGCCGCCTTGGTGGCCTTGGCGGTCAGGTAATCACCAATGGCCTTGGTTGGGTCGGCGCCGGTGGCAGCCAGTTGCAGCACCGAGGCTGGGAACCACATCCGCGCCATGATGTCCTGATTGCCAAGCAACTGCCAGGTGGCCTTGGAGGCGGTCAGGCCGCTGGTCAGCCAACTTTGCTGGGTCGTGCTGATCATGCGCCGGCTCGCATCGCTGCCGCTGGTCAGGCCGGTGACATAGCGACCGATACCACCGTCCGCATCGCCAAAATTGTCATATTGCTGATCTCGCCCTTCGATGCGGGTGTCGAGCATATGCAGGCTGAACAGGCTGCCGAAGTCGAAGCTGCGGTAGATCTTCAACAGATTGGCTGCATCGGGTGTGCGGATCGGCATCCACTCGTGATAAACCTGCGCCGCGATCGCTTTGCGGGTCAACCACGGACCCTGGGTCGTGCTGTTGTGGTTTTCAGCCCCGGTGACGTAGGCGTTGTTGGCGAATTCATGGTCGTCCCAGATCGTGATCCAGGGCATCTTGGCATGCACGGCCTGCAGGTTCGCATCCAGACGGTAAGTGGCATAACGGGTGCGGTAGTCGCTCAGGCTGAAGATGTCGTTGGCCGGACTGGTCACCCGACCGAGCGCCACGGCATCGGTATTGCCGAACTTTTTCGGATCCGATCCATATTCGTAGATGTAGTCACCCAGATGGATCGCATATTGCGCGTCCGATTTGGCCGCGGCGTCATAGGTGTTGAAAAAGCCTTCTGAATAGAGCGCACAGGAAAACACCGCAAACTTGACGGAAGCCACGCTGGCCGCCGGCAAGGTGCGCGTGGTGCCGATCGTTGAGACCGTTCCGGCATCATCAAGAAAACGGTAGTAATAGGTCGTCCCGGCGCTCAAGCCGAGGGCGTCGACCTTGACGGTGAAGCCGGTGGCTTCATAAGCGCCGATGCGGCCGGAATTGACCACCGTGCTGAAATTGCTGTCGGTGGCGATCTGCCAGGTCAAGGCGACTGCAGTCAGCGCATCGAGAATCTTGGCATGGGTCCAGAGGATCACCCGGTCGGTGAGCGGATCGCCACTGGCGACACCGTATCTGAACTGGGCCGGAATGGCGCTGTTGCTGCCGCCACAGGCGGTCAAGGTGCCGCCGATGGCAAGCACTGAAGCGGTGGCGGCTGCCTTACCGATGAATTCGCGACGATTTGATGCCATGCTGATGCTTCATGATTAAGAGAAGCTCAGCATCGATGATCAATATGACAAGGGCATGAAGCCTCCTTGTCAGCCCGGCAAATACTGCATGGCGTGGATCGGGATGCGCAAGCTCAACTTCGACCCGGCCGGTGGCAGTTCGGTGGCCTGCGGCGTCCAAAGCACCAAGGCTTCACCCTGAGCGGTCAGCAAGTCCAGCGCCTGACGCTGTTGGCCAGGGTGGCAGGCCAGCAGTTCGGCACTGAGCGTCCAGCAGTTGGTGCAGTCTTCGCCGCTGTTGGCGATCTGCAGGGCTTCGATCGGGGCGATCCAACTGCCTGATTCACGCTGCATCGCGCCCGGCAGGCAGCGCGCATCAAAGCGATTGAAGGCGCCCAGAAAATCGGCCACCCGCTGAGTCGCAGGGGCCTGCCATAACTGGCGCGGCGGGCTGCATTGATCGACCTGGCCGTCGAACATCACGGCGACCTGGTCGGCCAATTCATAAGCCTCGTCGCGGTCATGGGTGACGATCAAACAGGTCTGGCCGAGTTCGCGCTGCAGGCGCCGGAACGAGCGCCGTAGCGGCAAACGGAACGACTCGTCGAGCGCCGAGAAAGGTTCGTCAAGCAGCAACAAGGAGGGCTTGCGGGCCAAGGCCCGCGCCAAAGCGACACGTTGGCGCTGGCCGCCAGAGAGCTGTGACGGCAGCTTGGCGGCATGGGTTTCCAGTTCGACCAGTTCCAGCAGCTCGCGCGCCCTGGCGCCTGCCATTGCATCGGTCTGGCCGCTGGCCAGCAGGCCGAATTTCACGTTTTCGAGCACCGAAAAATTCGGGAACAGCGCGTAATGCTGGAACACCACGCCGATGCCACGCTCGCGCGCGGCCAAGCCTGTGACATCGCGCCCGCCGATCAGCACCTGCCCACCATCCAGATCGGTCAGGCCGGCAATGGCGCGCAGCAAGGTCGTTTTTCCGCAGCCCGATGCGCCGAGCAGCGCCAACATCTGGCCCTTGGCAATGCGCAGATCGACGGCGCGCAATACCTGGCGTCCGCCGAGCATGGCGCTGGCCTGGCGGACGATCAACTCTGCTTCGATTTCCATGACAACCCTCGTACCGTCAGACCCAACAATGTCAGAACTGCAAAACTCAAGACAATCAGCGCCGCAGATTGATGCCCGTTGACGCCACGCATGCTGTTGAGCAGCGGCTGCAGCATCTCCACCGTCCCGCCAAGCAGCAGGTTGGCAATCGCGAATTCCATCGCCGCGCCCATCCAGCTGAGCAGCAATGCGGCCAGCAGTGCCGGCGCCAGCAGGGGCACAAGTACGCGGCGCAGCAAATAGCCGTCACTGGCGCCGAGCGTGCGGCCGGCTTCCAGCAATTGCGCCGCGTCGAGCTGTTGCAAGGCTGCCACCAGGGTCTTGTGCACCAGCGGAAACAGCAGCGGCGTGACCAGCAGCACATAGACAGTTTGCAAATCGAGCCAGGCGCCCCAACGGCCAACGAACAGCTCCAGCGCATTGATCGCCAGCACCACCGGCGGAATCGCATAGGGCAGCAGCGCCAGCAGATCGAGCCATCGGCTCAGCCGCGGCGAGCTCAGATAGGCCAGCACGCTGGCCGTGCCGCCGAGCAGCAGCGCCAGCAGCGCGCTTTGCAGCGACAGCCACAGCGTCTTGACCACCGCATTGCGGCTGCGCGGATCCTGCGCAATTTCGGCCAGCCATTGCCAGGTCGGCCCTTGCGGCAGCAGGCCGTCCCAGCGTTCGGTCAGCGCATAGACCAACACCACCGCCGGCGGCAGGCAAGCCAGCAGCAGCATCGTGCCAAGCGCCAGCGTCGATGGGCGTGGCATGCTCACAGGGCAAGCCTCAGCCGCGCGGCCAGCATGCGCCCAGCACCGATCACCAGCACCAGCATCACAAACATCAGCAGGGCCAGCAAGGCCGACAGTTCCGGCTGTGAAAAAATGTCGCCGCTGACCAGGCTGGCGATCCGCACCGCCAGCACATTGGCCGCCGTGCCCGACAACGCAAAGGGCGTGGCATAAGCGGCTGCGGCATTCGCAAACAACAGGCTGCCGACCTCGACCAAGCTCGGCAGCAGCATTGGCAAGCCGACCCTGCGCCAGAACAAAGTCGGCGTGGCACCCAGCGTCGCGGCGGCGTCAAGCAGACCGGCATCAAGCAGCCGTACCGGCGCCAGCAACAGCAGCGTCGCCAAGGGCAATTGAAAGCAGACATAGGCCAGCAGCAACCCCGCGCTCTGATTCAGGTTCAGCGACAAACCCATGGTGGCCAGACCGGCAGTCAACAGCCCTTGCGCGCCGAGCAGCAGCGTCAGCGCCACGGCCAGCGGCACGCCGGAAAAATTGGCGCCCAGGCCGGCCAGCAGCGACACCAGACCCTCGGCTTGCGGCCGCTGCATCACAGCAATCGCCGCGCCCAAGCCGACGCCCAGCGCGAGCAAGCTGGATGCGACGGACAGCCAGACCGTGTTCCACATGGCCAGCAGGTAATAGCTGTCGCTGAACAGATCCTGAGCGGCACAGTCCTGGCCGCTGGCGCATTGCCAGAGCAAGCCGCCATTGCGCCAGATGAAGGGCATCAACACGGCCAGCGCCACCAGCACCAGCAAGGGCGTGGCGAGCAGCCAGGCACGCCTTGATGGCTGCATCAATGGGCCGTCAGGTGGCGCACGATAAAGCTGCGCAGCCCCAGTTGAGTCTCAGGCAGGACGCAATCCATCGCGTTGCCGGCGCATGGCAGCCAGACCAGCGGCACTTCGCGCTCGATGGCCAGCGGCCCACCATGCATGCGGTCGGCATGCATGCCATGGTCACTGGTCAGCAAGACGTCGTAGCCGGCGCCATGCCAGGTCGGCAGCAACAAGGCCAGCATCATGTCGAGCTTGCGTGCGCATAGGCTGTAGGCCACGGATTCACCGCCGAACTGGTGCCCGGCATGGTCGGGGCCCATCGGATGAATGAAGAGCAGATCGGGGTTGACGCTGCGGCGCAGGTGCTCGGCATCGGCCAGCAGATGTGAGTCAGGGTATTCGTCCTCGAAGTACCAGCTGGCCGCCTGCACGCCTGCTGCAGGCAAGGCTTCATGGCGATG
>JBIKPD010000478.1:0-2935 GCA_044357665.1 Roseateles sp.
CAACAGTTCAAAAAACCAGTGATAGGCAGCGACTGCCGAACTGCCACCTGCTGCAGCCAGATCGTCAAATACCGTGCTGCCGCAGCGCTGACCGGCCTGTGCGTTGCTGACGATGCCGTGATCGAGCGGTGTCTGGCCATTGATCAGCGTGGCGTACAGCGGGCGCGACAGGCTTGGCAACTCGCAGATGAGGCTGCGCCATTGCGCCCGTCCGGCTTCATTGATGGCTTGCAAATAACCCATGTAATTGCGGGCAATCTCGGCGCGCAAGCCATCAGCCAGAATCAGCACCAGTTTCTTTCCTTCTTTCAGCTTGTTCACGAAGCGGCTCCAAGCACGTCTTTTTGCCAGGCCCTCGGCAGCTTCTTGACCTCATCGGCCCACAGCGACGGATTGACTGCCCGCGTATTCTTGTACTGGGCGCTATCGATCAACTTGGCGGCCACATCGGCGGGCAATTTGATCGAATCGATGCGCACCGGCCGCGCATTGCCGCGTGCCAGATTGATCTGACCGGCGTCGCTGAAGATGTAGTCGCGCGTCAACATCGCAGCGGCTGGATGCGGCGCGAACTTGTTGATGATGGTGGTGTAGCCGCTGGTCACCGAGCCGTCGGACGGGATCAGGATTTGATAGTCGGCGCCGTTCGGGATCTTCTCGCGAAACGACAGTGCGTTGAAGTCATAAAGCACGAACACATCGGCCTCGCCGCGCTCCATCAGGGCCGGCGAAGGGTTGGTCAGGATCAAGCGCTGCTGCTTGGCAATTTGCGCAAACTGATTCAAGGCCGGCTTCAGCTGAGTCTCACTGCCGCCCAGCGCAATCGCTGCGGCCAGCACCGCCGCATTAGCCTGCGCGGCACGGCCCACCTCGCCGATCATCACCCGGTACGCGCCCTGACCATGGCCTTCGAACAGCGCTTTCCAGCTGCGCGGAGGGGTCGGGAAGCGCTTGGCGTTGACTGCAAATGCGATCGTGCCGGTATAGGCCACCGCCCAATGACCATCGGGGTCTTTGGCCCAGGCGGGAATCTGTGACCAGTTGCCTGGCTTGTAGGGCTGCGTGACACCACGCGCCTTGGCAATGGCGCCAAACTCGAAACCGACATCACCGATGTCGACGCTGGCATTGTTGCGCTCGGCTTCCATCTTGGCAATTTCCTCGGCGCTGCTCATATCACTGTCGACATGATCGATGCCATAAATTCTCTTCATATCAGCCCAGGTTGCGCGCCAGTTGGCCCAGCCGTCTGGCATGCCCACGCTGACGACCTTGCCTTCAGCGCGCGCGGCACTTTCCAGCGTTTTCAAGCTGGTCGGCTGAGCCATGGCGGCAAAGCCGGCGAATGCGGCCAAGCCGCCCATCAGGTAACGTTTCATTGACTCAGACCTTGGTGAACTGCAATTGATCGATGTTCAGCAACTTGCTCAGCTTTGTCTTGCCAGCCGAGTTGACGATCGACATCGTGAGGCTGCCGCCGGGATCGGCCCACATGATCTCGAGCAAGCCGAAATTGGTTTCGGCGACGACGCCCGATTCGCGTTGGCGATTCGGCGTCGGGATATCCCAGACTTCGGTCAAGCCGCTGGAAGTGAGGTCCCACAGCGGGTAACCTCCTTTGACCGGCCAGCTTGAAAGTTCGCCGTAATGCATATCGCCGCTGACGAAGACGACGCCGTTGGCGCGTTGGGCGCTGATCAGGCGGGTCAGGCGTTCGCGCTCCTGCGGGAAATTGGCCCAGCCCTCCCAGCCGGTGCCGTCTGCGGCAAATTGGACGCTGGAGCCGATGATGCGCAGATCGGCCGGTTCAGCCAGGCGCTGCGCCAGCCAGGCCCACTGCTCCTCACCAAGCAGCGTCGCCTGGGGATCTGGATTGGGCAAATACCAGCCCGTCATCGGCTTGCCGCTGAGTTTGGCCTGCATGACCATGGCGCCATAGCCTTTTTGCTGCGTCGGGTCAGCGCGCAGCGGCGTGCGGTTGAAGCGCAGGTCGAGCATCAGGATCTGCACGCTGCGGCCGGCTGAATCAATCCGGTAGGCTTCGTAAATACCGCTGCGCGTGCGCCGCGGTGAGTCGACCGGCTCAGCCCATTCGTCGCAGAACATTTGCTGTGACAAGGCTTTCAGCTGATAGTCGGCACCGACGTCGTCATCACCAAAATCATGGTCATCCCAGACGGCCAGATGCGGCGTCCTTTGACGAAATTCCTGCAGCGCCTGAACGTTTCGAAATTCGGCATAACGTTGGCGAAATGTCAATTCATCGCGGGCGTCAACGTAGAGGTTGTCACCGAGAAACAAGAAAAGATCGGGCCGGGCGGCCGCGACCGTGGCCCAGATCGGCTGCGGCTTGCGCTGGTGCGCACAGGAGCCGAAGGCAATGCGCAGAGAACTGGCATCGGACTCGATCTTGACCCCGGGCTGACGCGACTGCGCGCGGGCAAAAACTGGCGTATGAACCAGCAAAGGCGTCATAGAACCAGCCAGCAACAGGCTGCGGCGACGGCTGCCTCGCTGCGAAAGATTGGGCATGGAAATTTTCAAGAATGATCAGGCAAAAAAGCCGGCACCAGTTTCCCGGTGCCGGCGTTCGCGATTACAGCTTGCCGCTGATCGTCACGAACAATTGACGCGGAGCGCCCACCAGCAAGGTTTGCGCGGTGCCGGTCGTGTCGCTGTTCTGGAAGCCATTCGAGCCAATCGTCGAGATGTACTTCTTGTCAAACAGGTTGGAAATGCCGAACTGCACGGTCGCCTCGGACAAACCGCCCACTGCCTTGGTACGCATGCCACCGCTCAAATTGAACAGGGTGCGCTCGGGCACCGAGCCGTCATTGAGGTAGGTGTAATAGCGCTTGGACATATAGTCCAGGCCGAGATTGCCGAACAACGTACCGTTGTCATAGCCAAGGCTTGACTTGAACATCTGGTCCGG
>JBIKPD010000118.1:0-10776 GCA_044357665.1 Roseateles sp.
TAGGCGCCAGCATTTCCGGCATACCCGGGCCGCCCTTGGGGCCCAGATAGCGCAGCACCATCACGTCACCCGGAACGATCTTGCCGGCCATGATTGCCGCCAGCCCTGATTGTTCGTCGTCGAAGACTCTTGCCGGGCCGGTCATCACCGGATTCTTCAAACCGGTGATCTTGGCCACACAGCCTTCGGGCGACAGATTGCCGCGCAGGATCGCCAGATGGCCCTGGGCATAGATCGGCGCGTCGATGTCGCGGATGACCTGTTGGTCGGCGCGCGGTGAATCGGGGATGTCAGCCAGGTTTTCCGCCACCGTCTTGCCGGTGATGGTGATGCAGTCGCCGTGCAGCAACCCGGCCTTCAACAGCGTCTTCATCACCTGCGGAATGCCGCCGGCGCGGTGCAGATCGACCGCCAGATATTTGCCGCTCGGCTTCAGATCGCAGAGCACCGGAATCTTGCGGCGCATCCTCTCGAAGTCGTCAATCGACCATTCGACCTCGGCCGCATGGGCGATCGCCAGGAAATGCAGCACCGCATTGGTCGAACCGCCGGTTGCCATGATCACTGCCACCGCGTTCTCGATTGAGCGGCGCGTGACGATGTCGCGCGGCTTCAGGTCGGCCTTGACGGCCTCGATCAGCACGCGGGCAGCCTCCTTCGTCGAGGTGATCTTTTCTTCGTGCACATTCGCTTCGGTGCTCGAAAACGGCAGGCTGATGCCGATCGCTTCGAAAGCCGCACTCATCGTATTGGCCGTGTACATGCCGCCGCAACTGCCGCTGCCCGGAATCGCGAGTTTTTCGATCTGCTTGAAGTCCTCTTCGCTCATCTTGCCGGCGGAGTATTGGCCGACCGCTTCGAACACGCTGACGATGTTCAGGTCCTCGCCCTTGTAGCGGCCCGGCATGATCGTACCGCCGTAAACAAAAATCGCCGGCACATTGGCGCGCAGCATGCCCATCAGGCCGCCGGGCATGTTCTTGTCGCAGCCGCCGATGACCATCACGCCATCCATCCACTGGCCGCCGACACAGGTTTCGACGCAGTCCGAAATCACTTCACGCGACACCAGCGAGAACTTCATGCCTTCGGTGCCCATCGCCATGCCGTCCGAGATCGTCGGCGTGCCGAAAGTCTGCGGATTGGCGCCGGCTTCCTTCAAGGCGATCACGGCTGCGTCGGCCAGCACTTGCAAGCCCGAGTTGCAGGGTGTGATCGTCGAATGCCCATTGGCGATACCGATCATCGGCTTGGAGAAATCCTCCTCCGTGTAGCCCATGGCGTAATACATCGAACGATTCGGCGCACGAGCCACACCTTCGGTGATCGTCTTGCTGCGGCGGTTGAAGCTCATCGGGTTCTCCTTCGGGGCTGGTTCAGTAGCGACAGCGGCGATATGCGCTGCAGGTCAGCCAGCATTCTATTTGCGCAAAGGGGGGAACAAGCCCGGGGCGACAAACTGACCGGGCTTTGTCGCGCAGCCGCATCGGCGGTTCGGCCCGTCGGCTGGCTATGATGGCCGACTCCTCAAGTCCAAAAGGAATGCCGCCATGTGGGTCCATCCGCAGTTTGACCCGATCGCCATCAAGCTCGGACCGCTGGCCGTGCATTGGTACGGTCTGACCTATCTGGCCGCTTTCGGCATGTTCATTTGGCTGGCCAGTCTGCGCATCGCACAGCCGCAATTCGCTGCGAAGAACTGGACCCGCCGCGATGTTGACGACCTGCTTTTCTTCGGCGTGCTCGGCGTGGTGCTGGGCGGGCGGCTCGGTTATGTGCTGTTTTACAAGCCCGACTATTACCTGCACAACCTGTTCGAAGTGCTGGCGGTCTGGAAGGGCGGCATGGCGTTTCATGGCGGCTTGCTCGGCGTAATCCTGGCGATGGCGTTGTTCGCCAAATTGCGCGGCCGGACATTTTTTGAGGTCACCGATCTGATCGCGCCTTGCGTGCCCACAGGGCTGGCGGCCGGCCGGGTCGGTAATTTCATCAACGGCGAGCTCTGGGGCAGGGCGACCGACCCCAGCCTGCCCTGGGCGATGGTGTTCCCGCAATCGGGCTCGCTGCTGCCGCGGCATCCATCGCAGATTTACCAGTTTCTTGGCGAAGGCCTGCTGCTTTTTGTGCTGCTCTGGCTCTATGCGCGCAAGCCGCGTGCGATTGGTCAGGTGTCGGGCATGTTCATGGTCGGCTACGGCATCATGCGTTTCATCGCCGAGTATTTCCGCGAGCCCGACGACTTCCTTGGCTTGCGCGCATTGGGTCTCAGCCAGGGACAATGGTTGTGCGTGCCGATGGTGGCTGTGGGCCTGGCAATCTGGGCGTTCGCCCGTAACAAGAAAGTTTGAAGCGATGCGGCAGATATTTTTCGACACCGAGACCACCGGCTTGCTGGCCGAAGGCGGTGACCGCATCATCGAAATCGGTTGCATCGAGATGGTCAACCGGCAACTGACCGGCAACAACCTGCACCTCTACATCAACCCCCAGCGTGCCAGCCATGAAGACGCATTGCGGGTCCATGGGCTGACCGAGCAGTTTCTCTCGAGCAAGCCCTTGTTTGCCCAGGTCGTCGAGCCACTGCTCGAATTCATCGCCGGGGCCGAGTTGGTGATCCACAACGCACCGTTTGACATCGGCTTCATCAATGCCGAAATGCGCCGCCTGAAGCGCCCGCCGATCACCGACATCGTGGCCGGCGTTCGCGACACCTTGCTGATGGCGCGCGAGATGTTCCCGGGTAAATCGAACTCGCTCGACGCCTTGTGCCGGCGCCTCGAAGTCGACAATTCCGGTCGAACCTTGCATGGTGCCTTGCTCGACGCCGAGTTACTGGCCGAGGTCTATATCCGTCTGACCCGCGGGCAGGATTCACTGGTGATGGACGATTCGGGTGACCGCTCGAAGTCGGCTGAATTCAAGCTCGCCGCAGTCGATCTCAGCCGCTTTGACTTGCCGGTGCTGCAGGCCAGTGAAGCCGAGCAGCAAGCCCATCTCGCGGTCTTGGCCGAGCTCGACAAAGCCAGCGGCGGTAAGAGAATCTGGCAAGGCGCTTGATCAGCCAACGATTGCTCATGGCATAATCCAAGGCTTGCCCGGGACAGAACGATGTTTCGCAACGAAATACAGGGCGGTTAGCTCAGTGGTAGAGCACTGCCTTCACACGGCAGGGGTCACAGGTTCAAATCCTGTACCGCCCACCAAAATACGCATTTAAATCAGGGACTTAGCAGGGATGCCAAGTCCTTTTTTTTGCAAAAAAAGTCCGTACGGAATCCATACGGAAAGTCTGTTTGAACTTTTGCATCGAAAACGGTGGAAGTTTCGGTAAAAAAGCCGTCCTCTTTGCCGTTGATGACGAACCGTTTCCCGACAGGGAATGTGTTTTTTGAGAAGCTGACAGTTCGTTAGCTAACTTGCCGGGCGATCAAACGTCGAGGCTCAGCTGCCAAGATCGCCCCTGAGGCTGCCATTCAGCAGGCGACGCCGCTGCGACAGCGCCGCGTCAACCGAGTCCTCGCACCGCCCGCGGTACTTCAATAAGGAACACTCCTGCCCATCGACCCGGAAGTCGAGCGGAGGCTGTCTTGGGTACATTGTTGACCATGTCACACCGCTGAAGCGTGGTGGGCAAGATGCGCCAAGCAACCAGCAGTGGCAGACGACGAGGGCTGCTAAGGAAAAGGACAAGACGGAGTAATTACGGCGGACAATCAAATGATGGAATGGGGCGCTGAATACGTAGGGACAATTCTTCTCGTTGTGGGCGGGTTATTCGCCCTATGGCGTAAGAAGCGGATATTTGAGCGTACCAACGAGTTCGGGGTCGAGCGTTTTTCAAGTTTCTGGGGAAAGCTCGGAACCAAAACGAAAGATGGGCTGCTTGGCGGTGCATCCATTGTCCTTCTGTCCTCTGGGCTGCTGATTCTGGCGTTTCGCTATCAAGATTCCTGGGGGTGGGTAGTACTCCTGCCTGTTTTGGCATTCCTGCTCTTCATCATGTTTCTTGCGTCATGAACACCTCTGAACGCCCGGCGGCTATTGGCTTTCGGCCATTTCTGGTCATGGCGCTCGTTTGGCTGGCGCTTGCGTATCTTGCAGGTCGGCAAATCGCGAGCCTGCCCTTCGGTTTTGTGGTTGTCAGCGTATTGATATTCGCCGTTCCCGTGGCTTTGTCTGGCGCCTATAGTAGTGCGGTCAACCAAACGCGTGTCGTCTCATATTACAAGACAAGCGGCCGGGCATACAAGCTGCTTTCGGGACGTGTCATCCGCTCGATCCTCTGGGTGATCTGGGCGCTGACGACGTCTTTCTTCATGCTGCTCCAGTTCTCCACTTATTCGAGTCTGGAATGGGTGGCGCTCCTTCTCGTGGTTCCGGTTTATTGGCTCGCCCACCAGTACAGCCACAGGTTTCTGTCAGTTGAACTGAAAAAGCGCTATGTCATTACGGATTTCTCAATCGTATGGGCGCGCTTGTGGTGCCCGGCGATCATGGTCGTAATCTATGCCGGCCTCATCCTTGCCTTCTCCAGCGTCCAGAACTACGCCTCGCTATCTGAAGCATTGGCCGCCAAGAGATCCGGTATTCCTGAAATCGCCGGCAGTGCGGTGGCGCAGGTTGCCCTGCGGCTGATGAGTTTCGCGGATGGCATCAAGGCATACCTTGCCGGGGACTTGAAACAATTCGGCGAGTATTTGCCTCTGTTGCTCAAGGTCATCGGCGGGTATGTGGTTTTCTTCAATGCCTGCGCCACATTTGCCTGCTTCGTCATTCCCTCGCGCGAGTACCGGAGAGTATTCGGGCCGGTTTCAGACGATGACCCTCCAGCGCCGCTGCCCAAGAACCGGGTTGCCCTGGCGTCGGCTTTGATCACATTCGTCGCGCTTTTCGTCTATGTGCCGCTTTTCGCTCAATTGGAAAAATGGACGGGGGACCACCCGAACGTTATTGAGGCAATCAAGAAAGTCGAACGCCAGGCTGAGCGAATTGACGGTGAGCTTTATAACCCGGGCACCATCGAAAAGCTCGAGGTGGCGAAGGCCGTTGCGCTGGGAAAACTCAATGTCTCCCGCACCAAACTTGAGGGGCAAATTGACCGGGCGTTCGACCAGATGGAAAACAATGTCGATCGCTATCTTGATTGGTACTACAGCCTAATGGCGGAGTACGTGCGGCTCGCCAAGCTGATGACTGGGGAGATCGAAGGCTACATGGAGAGGAAGCTCTACGAACAACTGCAACAAGGTGAAGCCTTCAAGGTGGTGTCAGACGCGATCGCAACCGCCCTCGCGAGCCACAAGAACGTCATGGCGGAATATCACCAGACAGTAAAGGCGATCATGGACGCGAGTCGCATGGTGCTTCCGACTGGAGCCGAAGCCAAAGTGGTCAAAGACATGTCCTTGAATGACATTCTTTCGTTGCCAACGCATCTCGATGTTGTGGCGTTCGAGGGCAGAGCCGCCGGCGGGGCAGTGGCTGCGGGCGTTAGCGCCGCTATTGCCGCAAAGGTCGCCAGCAAGGGGGTGTTCAAGGCGGCGGCAAAAGCGTTGTCGAAAATGGCGGTATCGAAGGCGACCGCAGTCCTGGGCGGCGCGGCCGTGGGGGCAGCAATCGGTTCCGTCCTTCCCGGTGTCGGGACGGTGGTTATTGGTGCGCTTGGTGGCGTGATTGGCGGGCTGGCCATTGATGGTGCCTTGCTCAGCCTGGAAGAAGCCATAAGCCGTGCCGAATTCAAGAAAGAAATCCTTGCGGCTATCCGAGAAGCCAGGGTCGCGTTCAAGGCTCGATTGTTTGGGGCGCAGTAGCGGCTCTTGGGAAGCGACTTATACAATCTGAGGCCACGCCAGCGGCGAAATGCCTGCTCAATTCAACCGCACTTGCGCCAGCCGCGAGCCAACTGTAAGTTCGAGTGGGAACACAATGCTTCGCAACTTGACCTCTCAACTTTGGTGGCAGCGCAATCGCAAGGCACCATACTCCGCCGCCAAGCTCGTTTCGCCTACCGACATCTAAAGGCAATATGAAGCAGTTCGTCCTTCTACTTATACTCGCAATCCCCGCATTTCCGGTGTGTGCGCAGAAGACAGCCGATGTCGTTTGCTCTTATGCACCGAGCCAAAGCAAGACCGTGGCAGCGATCTCCGGCGCCGCAGGCGGAGCTGGGGCAAGCATCGGCGCTGTCGCTGCCGCCACTGGGCTAACGGTAGTGACTCACAGCAGCGGCGCAGCCATCCTTACAGGATCGGCAGGCTACATCGCCGGTACGTTGGGCGCCGCTGGGGCCGCGCCAGTCATAGTCGGCGTGAGCCTCCTCGTTGGAGGCGTAGCTGTCACAGTAGAGCTTATTTGCGCAAGCAAGAACCGGCCAGACCAGGTTGCCAAGGTGCAGGAAGCCGCCGCTGAGTTTTCGAGACGATTCAACGATGCGATACAGAGCACCAAGGTTGCTGCTGGAAACATGAAGAAGACTGTTGTCCCTGCAGCGGAGAAGACCGTCTACGAGGTCAAGCGCAATGCCCGGGACGCATGGGAGTACGGCTACCGCAAGAGCGCCGAACTCGGTGCTTCACTCGGCAAGTAACGAGTGAGCCTCTCGCTCAAGCACCCGAGGGGTCAAAGCACCCGAGGGGTCAGGTCTTGAAATCAATTAAATTCCCACTAAGGTTCGGCAATGGCAAAACCCTTGCGTGAAAGCAAGACCTAACCCTCGATCCACTTGACCCTCGATCCAGTCGATCCGTTCTCGATCCAATGACCCTCGATCCAGGATCCAGTGCTAATTGGAAGCCAGCAGCATTTCCATCTCGTCCATGATCGCATTCATGCGTTTGTTCAGCGCTTGATAGGGCTGGGGGGTGGCCATGTCCAAGCCTGCATTTTTGAGCAACTGGTAAGGCGGCACAGAGCCACCGGCGCGCAACACGTTCAAGAAGGTTTCTCGCTCTTCGGGTTTGCCCGTCAGCACACGTTCACCAAAGGCGGTGGCCCCAGCAATCGATGTGGCATACACGTACACATAAAACGGACGGTAAAAGTGGGGGATGAAAGACCACTCCTGGCAGTACTGCTGATCGATCTGCATAACGCCGGCGTCGGCTCCGTGGTACTTCTTCAGCAGCCCGCAGTACATCTGCGTCATCTTCTTGCCTGAAAGGGCTTCGCCGCGCTCAAGCGCATCGTGGGTCGCCAGTTCAAACTCGGCAAACATAGTCTGGCGGAAGAATCCTCCACGCAACCGCTCCAGTGCCTCGCTCAAGTAAAACAGGCGCTCATCCTTTGACTTGGACGTCTTGAGCATGTGGTCGGTAAGAAAGACCTCATTGGTCATCGAAGCCAGTTCGGCCAGAAACAGCGAGTAGCCGGCGGTCTCAAACGGCTGGTTCTTGTTGGCCAGCATGGTGTGGATACCGTGGCCCCACTCGTGGGCAAACGTGGACATGGTGCCGTAGTTGTCCTGGTGGTTCAGAAACACAAAGGGCACGATGCCGTACACACCAGTCTGGTAGGCGCCGGACGATTTTCCTTCCGCTGGATATGTGTGCATGGAGCGAAGGCTCAGCGCTTCCTTGAGCAGGCCCTGGTATTCGTCGCCCAGGGGTTTCATGGCAGCCAGCGTCAGATCGATTGCCTGATCCGCCGGGTAACTGCGGCCAATGTTGATCAATTCGGGATACACATCGTAGTAATGCAGGTCTGGGAGCTTGAGCAACTTCTGGCGCAGCTTCAGATAGCGGTGCAAGGTGGGCAGTGCAGCGTTGGCCTCGGCCACCAAGGTGCGGTACACCAACTCAGGGATTTCATTGTTGGACAGGCTGGCGGCTACTGCCGATGGATGTTTGCGAATGCGCGCATTGACAACGCCAGCTTCGACCCTTGCTGCCAGTGTCGAACCGTAGGTATTCTCGTACTGACCGAGGGCCTTGAAAAAGGCGTCGAAGGCCTGCTTACGCACTGCGCGATCCGGGTGCTCGCGCAACTTCTGGTAGCCAGTTTCGTTGACTTTGACCGGCTTGCCATCCACGGTGATGGATGGCCAGACCGTGTCAGCGGTTGCCAAGAGTGTGCGCGTATTGGTGGGTGCGCCGATCACAGGCGAGAACGCGGCCAAGGCACCTTCCGCCTCGGCACCCAGGGTATGGCGTGCCACGCGCAAGGTGTCGCGCAGGCGCACGGTGTGGTTCTTCAGGCCAGGCTCGGCGCGAATGAAGCCTTCCACTTTGTCGCTGCCCAAGGACTGGATTTCAGGATTTACCCACGCCACGGCGGAACTGTACTGTCCGCCCAAGGCGCGCATCAGGCCGGTGCGCTCCTGGTTGCGGGCATCGCGGTTGTCAGTGCTTTGCTGGGTGTTAGCGTAAACAAACAGGCGCTGTAGACGCTGCGACAGTGCCGACATCCGGTTCAGCGCGATGCGCATGCCTGCGGCGGTATTCAACGTGCCTTTCAGGCCGGCAATCGACGGCACTTCGGCCAGCACGGCTTTGCGTTCGGCATCCCACGCGGCGTCGATGGGGTACAGACGGGTGAGGTCCCAGATAAAGCGCGGATCGGTCTTTGAGAACCCGGGAGCGTTGGTGGCCGTGTCGGCTCCCGTGGCGGTTTGTGCTGCCGCACCCATGGCATAGAACAACAACAGTGCGGCACAAGCCAGCGCTGGGCAGCGAGGGGCGAAACTGCTGGTCAAAGACTTGGGTTTCAAGGCTGAACTCCATAAAAAGTTTCTGGGGAAAAGCTGGAGCACCTTTGCTACGCGCTTCTTGCTGATTCTAGAGTCGCAGGTGGCAGGAGTGCCAAACGCCGACCACAAGAGAAAGCGGCAAACGCAAAACCTTAAGTAGAGCGTCAGGCTATCGGCGCCGGCGCCAACAATGATGGGTTCTCATTTGAGGCCACGGCTCGTTATGCGGGCGCATGGCTGGGTTTTGATGATGCGGTGGGCAGCCGGTGCGCTTCGGCCGCTAACCGCACGAGGTTCAAAAGCATGTCGGTCCGTGGGGCGGCGATTTACCGCGTCGCGCCGCCGCGCTGCGCCGGGCAATCGCTTGGTGGTGCGCGCCAAAGCGCGCTTTGCGGTCGAGGCGGAGTAGACTGGCGACCACTTTTCCCCCAGGGTAGATAGCCAGCATGCTCAAACTCCGTCCAAACTGCGAGTGCTGCAACACAGACCTTCCGAACGAATCTGCGGAGGCGCGAATCTGCACCTTTGAATGCACTTTCTGCCGCCCCTGCGCGGAGACAAGACTGAACAACATCTGCCCAAACTGCAAAGGTGAACTCGTTCGCCGGCCCATACGGCCTGCAGCAGCGTTGCTCAAGCATCCAGCGTCAACCGAAAGAGTCTTCAAGCCTGCAGGCTGCCAGACTGCGGTCTCTTAAGAAGCACACCTTGAGCCGTTGATTTTTTTGTGTTTTTTCGGCGCGATTTGCGGCACGGGGTCGATTACTTCGCTAACCCTTCCTTCAAGCGCACAGTCTCCGGGCCTCGTGCGTCGCCTGCCGCTTGAGTCAGACGCTAGCCGGCGCAACAAGCCGCACCGCGCAAGGTAAGCGTCCGTCAAAAGCCCTTCTTCGCCACCTTGCCGTGCGCTTCATTCACGAGCATCAGTGCGGCTGAGCCGTAGTACTTGTGGTACTCGGCCACCATCTCGCCGCTACTGATGACAGGGTCCGTTGCCGTGAGCCGTTTGGCCTCCTCGATGTCCGGCACTGCGAAGACGAAAAGACCCCGCCAACCGTTCACGCCGTCAAATGGCCCGGCAAGAACCAGTTTGCCCTCAGCCGCCAGTCGATTGATGTTCGCAAAGTGGCTCTTGAACATCTCGTCGCGCTCCTTTCCGGCAGGCATCGCAGTCGGGCCGGTCTTCAAGACAACCAGCACGTAGCCTCGCATGCCATAGTCGTCCGCGCCCACTGTCTTTGCAAGCTCAGGATCGAATACTGGTTTGGGCGACGTCGCCTGGGCCAGCGCGGGGCCGATAGCTAGGCAAAGGACTAGGCCAGTCAGTTGTTTCAGCATAGTGCCTCCTAGCAAACTCGGACATATTACGTTGGCCGCAGCGCCGCCGAACCCCTCGCTCAAGCGGAACGCCAACGGCAGGCCATCAGGCCCTGTCTGGCGGTACGCAGTACATTTTCCCCAGCCCGGGTCCGGCGTTCTGCCGTCGGCGCCCGCTTAGCTCGTTCGGCGGTTCAGTAGTGATATCGAAGCTGTGCAAGCAGAAGAGAACCGTCCTCAATCTTGTAGACCACTCGTTGCGCGTCATTGGTGCGCCGAGACCAATAGCCAGAAAGTGCGTGCTTGAGCGGTTCAGGCTTTCCAACTCCAGAGAATGGCTCTCGCATTACTTCGGCAATCAGCTTGTTAATTCGTTCAACCATCTTCTTGTCTTGCTTTTGCCAGTAAAGGTAGTCTTCCCACGCCTCATCAGCGAAGATCAACTTCACTTGGCCAGTTTCCGCTCTACGCCCTTACCGGCGCTCAGTTGAGCGGTCGCAGAAAGCAGACGCTTGGCATTGGCGGGGTTGCGCAGCAAGTAGGCAGTTTCCTCAAGAGCTTGGTAGTCCTCCAAAGACAGCATCACAACCGCCTGTTCGCCGTTGCGGGTAATGATCAAAGCCTCGTGGTCTTCGCAAACACGATCCATCGTCCGAGCCAGGTTGGCACGGGCTGAAGAGTAGGTAATGGCATCCATGGCAAGCCTCCAGATAAGTACGTGTTATTGTACAACTCAAGCGGAGGATAGTCCAAGACGGGCAGAGTCGCCCAACCCT
>JBIKPD010000119.1:0-10767 GCA_044357665.1 Roseateles sp.
GCGGCAAACCCGATCTGGCGATGGCCGGCGGCACCAACCCTGCAGCCCTGCCCGCAGCGCTGGCCAGCGTGCAAGCCTGGGTTGCCGAAAAGCTCTGACCCCGCAGCTGATTCCCATTAGGATTGACCATCGGCAGACCCGCAGCGAATATCCGTGGGTTTGTTCACCCCATTACAGGAGTCTCCATGAGCGACACCATTGACCATGACAACGCCGAGCGCCTCGCCGCGTTCTTGCAGATCCTCGCTGCCGACCTGACCGAGGACGAAGATCCGGTGCCGATCGACACGCTCGACGGCTATATGACTGCGCTGCTCTGCGGCCCGGTCAAGTCCTCGCCCTTGCAGGCGATGGATGCCTTGTTCGGCCCGGAATGGCCGACACCTCTCGACGCGCTGGATCAGATCGAGGAATTCACCAACGCATTGTTGAATCGCTGGAACGAAATCGCCGAAAGCCTCGACCCGGAAGCGCTGAGCGACAACCCGGAAGCGATGCTGTTGATGCCGCTGATCACCGAATTCGACGAAGCGACCAAGGCTGATCTGCTGTCGCAAGGCGTGCTGAGCGCCGAACAACTCGAACAACTGCCGCCTTCAGGCCTGATGTGGGTCGAAGGCTTCATGCAGGCAGTGCAGGACTACGAATCCGACTGGTATGTCTTCGACAGCGAAAGCGAGCAAGGCCAGATGCTCGACACCATGCTGGGCTCGATCGCCGCAGTGGCGATGCCTCCGGGCGAGCAGCGCGATGCCTATATCGCCGAGTCCTACGAAGAAGACGAGGAAGTCGACCAGGAAATGCTGCTGGACGATGCCTTGTTCTCTGCCCAAGACCTGCGCCTGTTCTGGCTGTTGCCGGCTGAAGGTCAGCTGCTGTCCTGACTCGAGGCTCGGCCCAACCTTGTCGTCCCCGCATTCCGGCCTTCGGCCTGCATGACGGGCTACCGGTTCCGGCACAGGCCCGCTCGGCCCAACTTCGCCGTACCCGCATTCCGGCACAGTCCCGCCCGGCTGTAGCCCGCCATGCAGCGCAGCGAAATGCGGGTCCGAACCTCCCGCATTCCGGCCTTCAGCCTGCATGACGGGCTACAGGGTTCCGGCGCAGTTGGCGGCGCCGCAGCGGCAGGTCAGACGCCCGCCATGGTGAGTTTGGCCGTAATGGCAACTGATTTCTTCACCGGCCTCGATCGCCCGGATCGAATAGAACTCGACCCGGCCCTGGCTGATTTTCAGCAGCGCGTTCGGTGCGCAACCATGGTTGACATAGCGCAGCAAACCGGCGGCATTGGTCGCGTCGATCGCCCGGCTGTCCGACACCGCGACGATATGGATTCGCGCCCGGCCCTTGGCACGCTGCCTGGCTTCGCGCAGGGAAATCGATTCACCGCGCAACTCGCCGATCTTGCTGCGCGCCGGTATCGGCTCAGCAGCAAACAAGCCCAGCCCGTCGATCAAGCTGTCAGCCACCAAAAGGGCAAAGCGCTCGGCGGGACGCGGCTGACCCTTGGCCGTCTGGCTGGGTAAAGCTTCGGTAGGGAGCGCGGTAATTCGTGGCATGCAGCGATTGTCGCCGCCAAGGCAGCCAATGCCGCGATACTGCCGGCTCCTGATTAGCTCGACCCATCGTCACATCGTCCCAATGAAAATACTGCTTTGCGCAATCTGCTGGCTGATTTGCAATGCCGCCCTTGCACAGCAACAGGTGACCGTACCCAGCCTTGACCAACGCGATGGCCAAGCCCTGCCTTTGACAGGCCATTGGTTACCCGTCAGGACTGACAGGCCTGCGCCGGCACTGATCCTTTTGCATGGCTGTGGCGGAGCCATCGACATGCAGGGGCAGCTTGACCAGCGGATGCAGACCTATAGCGCCCTGCTCAACGCCGAAGGCTGGCATGTGCTGGTGCTCGACTCGCTCAATCCACGCGGCGTGCGCGAGCTCTGCACCCAGAAAATCGGCACTCGCTCGATCACGATGACGCAGCGTCGGCGCGACACGTTCGGCGCGCTGGCCTGGCTGGCCGGCCGGCCCGAGGTCGACCCGGCGCGGCTGGCCTTGCTCGGCTGGTCCAACGGCGGCAGCACGGTGCTGGCCAGTACCAATCTGAATCATGCCGAAGTGAAGAACGCCAGCTTCAGGCCGAAAGCTGCGGTGGCCTTTTACCCCGGCTGTGTGGCCGACCTGAATCGCGGCTACGCGCCCGACACGCAGTTGCTGATGCTTTCAGGCGGAGCTGACGACTGGACAGCCTCTGCACCCTGCGAAAGCCTGGCGCAGCAATCGGCACCGCCAAAGCCGACGATCGTCGTCTATCCCGGCGCCTTCCATGGTTTCGATTCGAGCGCGCCGGTCAGGCTCCGCACTGAAGTCCCCAACGGTGTCTATCCAGGACGAGGCGTCCATGTCGGCGGTCAGCCCGAAGCGATGCAGCTTTCACGCCAACAAATGCTGACCTTTTTGCGCGAGCATTTGCGCTGAGCGCCGGGCTATCGAACTACTGGCGGCGCCGCAGCACCGACGACTTGATCGCGCGGCGCAGGTTGCGCAAGGACCGGAATGGCAGCCAACGGTAATAGTTGACGATGTCGGCAAGCTTGGCCGCGTCGGCTGGCAAAGCGCTGCCCTTGATCCCGACCATATAAAGGTCGTAGCTGCCGAAGTTGACCGCGAAGACATGATCGAGTCCGTCGAGCGCCGAGGCTTCACGGAAGTCATTCGCCGTCAGGTTGCGGTAGTAAGTCCAGCCCAGCCCGACCGTCAGCGGCGACGAATCGGGCGAGGTGCGCTGGGTGCCATGTTCGCCACGACCGAGCGTGGCACAGGTCATGATGACCATGCCGCCAGGCTTGCAGACACGCGTCATATTGCGCATCGTCTCGACCCAGAACGGGTTGTGCTCCATCACCTCACAGCTGATGACGGTATCGAACGAATCCGACGGCCCGGCATAGTCCTGCCCCTGGCAGACCAGATCGACGCCGGCTCCGGGCGCCACATCGATGCCGAGATAGTCGCCATCGGAGAAAAATGACCGGGTCGAGCCATTGATGTCGAGACTGCCAATTTCAAGCACCCGCCCGCCGCTGAAACGTTCCGGGAACGTTTGCTTCATGGTGCCGATGAACTTGAGTTGCTCTTTATGTGACATGTCGCGAGTTCAATTTTGGGGGATTGCCTCGCTGAGTATAGTTGGCGGCACTTTCAGGATGAGCTTCCACGCGACTGAGCCGCCGCTCAACGCGCGATGTTCGAAGCTTTCTGCTGGTACTTCTGCTCCAGCCGCTTTTGCCGGTTGCCAATATCGACTTCGCGGCCCTGGATGAAGACCCGTTCCACCTGCGTGGCGGTTTCCAGCGGGTCACCATCGGTGACGATGAAGCTGGCCAACAGGCCCGGTGCCAGTGAACCAAGACGGTCGGCCACGCCCAGGATCTGCGCCGGGTATTGCGTGATGGCCTTCAGCGCCTCGTCGCGCGGCAGGCCGTAGGCGATGGCCGTGGCGGCCTGATAAGGCAGGTTGCGCTCGGCCGCCGCAGCGAAAGCACCGCCCTCGCCGGCGATGCAAAAGGCCACGCCAGCCTGCGCCAGTTGCGCGGCCAGCGTATAGCGAATGTCAAAAGCGTCGTCGGGCCGCAGCGGCAGGTTGTGGACGCCGCCGATCACCACCGCCACGCCGCGCGCCTTCAGCACTGGCGCGAAGCGCGCGGCATCGGCGCCGCCGACGATCACCAGCTTCAGCCCATGGCGCTCGGCCAGGCCCAGTGCATGGCGGATCTGCGCCGCCTCATTCGCATGTACGAATACGGTCCGCTCGCCCTTCACCACGCTCAGCATGGCTTCCCAGCGCAAATCCAGCGGCGTCTTGTCCGGCTCGGCGGCGCGCGCCCTTGCGTAGGCGGCCGCCGCATCAAAGGCCTGATCGATCATTTGCAGTCTTTGCGCGCTGAGCTTGCGCACCTCGTCCTTGAATGGCTCGAGCGAACCCTTCAGCACATCGCTGTTGGTGCGCATCGTCGGCAGTACCACATGCAGACCGACCTCACGCACCAACGCCATGTCTTCCCAGGTCCAGCCGTCGATCTGCAGCAAGGCCGAGGTGCCGGCGATGGAACCGAAGGCTGATGAACCCGGCACCGCCAGCGCCGCCAGCACGCCATTGCTGCGCGCCACCGGCAGCAATTCGCTGTCGGCGTTGACGGCCACCAGCGCGCGCACGTTCGGGTTGATAACGCCGATCTCGGTGGTGTCGATGGTGGCGCGCACGGCCTGCACTTCCACCAGGCCGATGGCGCTGTTCGCTGCGATGAAGCCGGGATAGATGTGGCGGCCGCGCAGGTCCAGCAAGGTGACCGGGCCGGTTGCGGCCGCAGGCAGCGTTTCTCCGGGCGCGGCGATAGCGCGGATGCGCCCGCCTTCAACCAGCATGCGACCGTCTGCGATGGTCGCACCGCTGACCGTGTGCAGCGTGGCGCCGGTGATCAGCAAGGCCTGCCGCTGCGGCGGCGGCGTCACCTGGTCGGAGGCCTGCGCGGCCAAGGCCAACAGGCTGGCCGCCAGCAAGACCGTGAAATTGAAGCGACTCATCGTGCGTCCTCGGTGCATTCGTACCAGGCGTTCATGCCGTTGTAGCTGCCGCGTTGGGCGCGCGCCTTGTCGAACCAATGATGCCAGGCGGGTTCACCCTGACCATCGCCCTGTCCGTCGGTCTGAGCCAGCGCGATGCCGGTGGGTTTGGCTGCCGGCGCAGTGCCGGCGGCGCCACCGAGTTGCGCCAGGCGCGCTGGCAAGGCCTTGGCCAGCAGGCGTTCGCGCTCCACCTGGGCTGCGGCGCGCAAGCTCAAATCCTGCGCCAGATCGAAGTAGCGGCGGCCTTCGATCCAGGTCTGCTCGGCGCGCGTGGCGGTAGACAGCGGATGGCCGCTCCAAACCACGAAATCGGCGTCCTTGCCGACTTCCAGCGACCCGGTGCGCTGGTCGATCCGCAGCTGCTTGGCCGGATTCAGGGTGACGAAATTCAGCGCGTCGATTTCACCCAGGCCGCCGTACTTCACAGCCTTCGCAGCCTCGGTGTTCAGGCGCCGGTGCAGCTCGGCACTGTCCGAATTGAAGCTGGTCAGCACGCCGGCCTTGTGCATCATCACGCCATTGCCCGGCACAGCGTCGTAGACCTCCATCTTGTAGGCCCACCAGTCGGAAAAGGTCGAGCCGCCGGCGTTGATGCCGGCGATGGCATCGGCCACCTTGTAACCTTCCAGCACATGCTGAAAGGCCGCCACCGGGATGCCCAACTCCTTGGACAGGCGTACGAACATCAGGATCTCGTCGGCGCGGTAGGAATGGATATGTACCAAGCGCTTGCCGTCGAGAATTTCGACCAGCGCATCCAGCTGTAGGTCGCGGCGCGGTGCCGCTTGTCCCGCAGGCTTGTCCTTCCAGCGTTGCCAGGCCGCACGGTATTCGCGCGCCGCACCGAAGGCATCGCGCAGCACCTGTTCTACCCCCATGCGCGTGACCGGATAGCGACGGCCGCCCCAGTTCGAACCCTTGACGTTTTCGCCCAGCGCCAGCTTGATCGTCGGCACCGCACCTTCAAAAATCAGGCCCTGCGCATCGCTGCCCCAGCGCAACTTGATCAACTGGCTCTGCCCGCCAATCGTATTGGCCGAACCATGCAGCAGATGCGCGGTGGTCAGCCCGCCGGCCAAGCCACGGTAGATGTCGATGTCGGTGGCGTCCATCGAATCGGTGATGCGCACTTGAGCTGTCACCGAATTCGTCGCCTCATTGATGTCGCCACGCACCGCGACATGCGAATGCGCGTCGATCAATCCCGGCGTGACATGCTTGCCGGCGGCGTCAATGACGAGGGCGCCGTTGGGCATGGCCAGATCGACCCCGACAGCGGCGATCTTGCCGTCGCGAACCAGCAAATCTGCACGCGCCAGACGGCCGGCCGGGCCCTGCGTCCAGACAGTGGCGTTGCGCAACAGCAGCAAAGCCGGCCGCGCGGGCGGCGTGATGCCATAAGCGCCGGCCGGATAGCTGGCCGACGGTGGTGCCGGTGGCTTGTCCGCAACGCCGGGCGCCTTGGCCGCGAAGGCAGTTTGGCGCTCGGCCGACCAGGGCTGCTGCGCGTCATTACCGACCTGCAGGGTGCCCCGCAACCGCGCGCCGCTGCCGTCGGCGACGATGATGCTGGCCGGGCCAGCCGCCTTGCCGCAAGGCAGACGCAGCAGGAGCTGGCGCCCGCGCACGCTCAAGTCGCAGGCCGCGCCGTCGATGCTCAGTGCCGGCTTGTCAGCCTTGCCAGTGATGTCCCAGATTTGAGGCTTGCCGGCCGCGTCCACCGTCCAGCTGCCGCGCGCGTCGAAGCGATCCCAGGCTTCAGTGGCAATCGGGTTGCCGTCGACAAAAGCCAACTCGATGCTGGCGTCTTCGCTGCTGAACAGATCGCCGCTGGCGACCACGATATTGGCGATATGGCCCGGCTCCAGCCTACCCAGCCGGGCCTGTTCGCCCAGCAAACGCGCGGGCACCGTGGTCAGCGCCGCCAAGGCCTGGTCTGCCGGCAGCCCGCGCTGGATCGCCAGGCGCAGGCGCGGCCAGAAATCCTTGCGTGGGTCGGCAAGTCCGGTCGCGCTGATGGCATAGGTCACGCCAGCGCGGTCCAGCAGCGCCAGATTGGACGGCGCCTGCTCCCAATGCTGCAGCGTTTGCAGCGACACGTCCATGGCGCTGTCGGGGTTCTCGACCTCGGGTGCGGCCAGGTAGGCCAGCGGCACGATCACCGGCAGCGCCGCCGCCTTCAGTTGCGCCGCGCGGCGGTACTCAAAACCGTTGCCTTGGGCGATGACGCGCAGCTGGAACTCGTCGCGCAAACCGGTGATGTTGGCGTAATCCTGCTCGTCGCCAGCCGCGAAAACCACCAATTGCTTGCCGGCCACGACCGCGGCCAGCGCTTCCAGCGTGGCGTTGGGTTCGACCCGTTCGCCGCCTTTTTTCGCTGCTGCCGCCACCGCGCTGCTGTACCAGCGGGCATCGCTCAGCGTCTGGCGCAGCAAGGCCATCGCACCCATCAGCGACGCAGGGTAGGCGCTGTCGCCGGACTTGTCGACTGCGCTGGACAAATGCTGGGCCACGCGCGGCGTGATCACCAGCGCTTTGCTGTCGCGCATGTCGCGCAACTCGGCCGTGGCGATCAGCGCACCCTGGCCGCGAAAAATGCCGTTGGCCGGGCCGGTCAGCAGCGTGGTGAAGCCCAACTCGCGCACCGCCTTGATTTCGTCCTGCTTGAATTCGAGTTGCGGCGCCAGGTCCTGCTCGGCGCGTACGGCGTTATTGCGCGCGGCCAGCACACGGCCGTTCAAGCGGCGCGGGGCCTCGGCCGGCGCTGAATTCGGCGGCGCTGGCAGCTCGGCCGCCAAGCCCCAGAACGGCCGGCCCGCGCGGCCTTGCTTCATCGCCGCAGGTACACCCAGCGTGCTGGCGAGGTCGATGAAACCGGCGTAGACGGTGCGGCCATCCAGCTTCCACAAGCGCGCACCGGCGGGCACGGCCACGTCGCGACCGGCGGCCACAATGACGCCATCGCGCAGCACCAGCATGCCGTTTTCCACCACCTGGCCGGGGGCCAGCACCAGGCGGGCTCCCGTCAGCGCATGCCAGCGCGGCGTGTTCTCACGCTGGCCCTCGGGGCGCTCCGTGGTGGTCTGGGCCTGCAGGGCCCCGCTAGCGCCCAGCAGGCAAAGAATCGCTATGCGTCGGCGTACCGGGCGGCAGGCTGAATAAAGGTGGGTCATGTATGGTCGTTTCAGCCAGTTTCAGCCCAGTATCGCAGCCAGGGTCAGCCGCAATCGTCAGGGGAAACCACAGCTTGCCTGCAGCGAGACATGAGCTTGTAGGCGCAACGGGACATTGCTGCGCTGAGCGCCTCGGCTATTTATTGACCGTGACCCAGGACATCTCGAGCCGGTTGTCGGGCCGATGCGCGACCGTGACGCCGTTGCGCATGGCCCAGGGGATCATCTGGCGGTGCAGCGGGATCACATGGACCTGTTCCTTGTATTCGCTGATCGCCGCGAAGATCTGCTGTTCTCGCAGCTTGGGGTCGGTCTCTACGCTCGACAGCGCGGCCAGTTGGTCAAACTTTTCGTTGCGCACATTGCCGTAGTTGTAAGCGCCAATGCCCTGCTCGCCCCGGCTGCGGAACACCGGGGTCATGATGACCTCGGGATCGGTGATCGCCCCTCCCCAGCCGAACAAATACAAGCTGGTGTCGAGCCGTTCGAGCTTGGGAAAATAGGTCGTCCGCGGCATCGACGAAACCTTCACTTTGACTTTCAGTTGCGACCACATCGCCGCCACGGCCTGGCAGATTTTCTCGTCGCTGACATAGCGGTTGTTCGGACAGTCGAATGTGACCTCAAAGCCGTCGGCGTAGCCGGCGTCGCGCATCAGCTTGCGAGCGGCCGCCAGGTCGAAGGGCAGGCGCGCTTCCAGCCTGGGATCACCGCCGGCGGCTGACGTCGACAGGCCGCCGGTGGGCACGCTCAGGCCGTTCATCAATTTGGCGCGGATCGCCTCGATGTCGATCGCCTGGTAGAGCGCCCGGCGCACGCGCACATCCTTGAACGGGTTCTTGCCCCCTGGCACATCGGCATAAAGTAATTTGTCGCGTCCCTGGTCCATGGCAATGAAGATCAGGCGGTTTTCGGGGCCGTCGACGACCTTGATGCCATTGGTATTGCGCAGCCGGGGAATGTCGCGCGGCGCGGGGTCGAGGACGAAATCGATCTCGCCCGACACCAGCGCCGCCAGCCTGGTTGCATCATTGGCAATCGGCGTCAGCACCACCTCCTGGACATTGCCTTCGAACTTGCCCCACCAGGCTGGATTGCGCTTGTAAACCGTCTTGATGCCGGGCTGGCGCAGCACCAACTGATAAGGCCCGGTGCCGTTGGCATTCATGCTGGCAAAGCTTTCCTCCTTGTTTTTGAAGTCGAGCGGCTTGCTGACCCGATGGGTCTCGGACCAGCTCTTGCTCATCATCCACAAGGTGTCGAGATGCTGCAAAAAAATCGGGTTGACGCTGGCCAACTGGAACTCGACCGTCAGCTCGTCGATCTTGCGCGGCACGCCGACCGAGTTGGCATAGTTCGCAAGCTGCGAGCTCGGCGCCTTGGCCCGGTTGATCGAAAAAACCACATCGTCGGCCGTGAACGGGGATCCGTCATGAAACTTGACGCCAGCGCGCAGCTTGAAACGCCACAGCAAGGGCGAGACCTGCACCCATGAAGTAGCCAGGCCGGGCACCAGTTTGAGATCCCGGTCGCGCCGGGTCAGCTGCTCGTAGAACTGGCCATTGACCATATTGGTCAGGCCCTCGTTCTGCGAATGGGGATCCATCGTTTGTGGGTCACCCTGGCTGGCCCAGCGCAAAGTCTGGGCCACGCTGGCAGCGCAGCAACAGCAACTCAGGGCCAGCAAGGCCGGCAGGAACGGGAACTTCATCGCGGGACTCCTCAACGCAAGTGCAGTTTAAGGAGTCAAACGCAACTACTGGCTAGGGGTATGCCTGCCAGTCGCGCCGTTTCGTGGATTTATCTCAGCGGAACCTGCTTTGCGCGACTGTGCGCAACTCGCTCGGCTGCGAAGCCAAATAGTCAGCCATGGCTTTCAATTCGGCCGGGCTGAATTGCTTGACCTGGCCCATCATGATCGCGTTGCCGCGACCGACACCCGGATTGCCCTGGGTTTGATAAGACTTCAAGGCGACGTACAGATAGTCACCATGCTGGCCGGCAATCTTCGGATAAACCGGAGCGATCGGCTTGCTGAAATTGGCGCCATGGCATGAACTGCAGGCGCCGCGGGTCAGCAGGTCGGCGACCTGGGCTGATGGTGCCGTAGCGGCCTCAGGCACGACGGGCGCATGGGCGAGTTGCTCGTAGTAGGCCGCGATGTCGGCCATGTCCTGGTCGCTCAGCGAACCCGCGATGCCGCGCATCGTCGGGTGCTTGCGCTCGCCCTTTGCATAGGCGGTCAAGGACGCGACGATATAGCCGGCGCTCTGGCCGGCAATCATCGGTACTTTGTGAATTTGTGGAAAGCTGGCTTGATAGCCTTCGATGCCATGGCAGCCGATGCACATGGCGACTTTTTTCTGGCCGGCAGCAACGTCCTGGGCCTGAACGGAAGCGCCAAGGCCGAACAAAGCGGCGAAAGCGAGAGTAGCGGTTGAGATCTGCAGCAGTTTTTTCATGGTCACCGGGAGTCGTGGTCTGTTACCGGCAACGATTATAGAGGCCACACCTATACTCCAGCCTTGCACCTCAGCACTTGATCAAAACCATGAAATTTGAAGGCTCGGAACAATACATCGCCACCGCAGATCTGATGCTCGCGGTCAATGCAGCCCGGACCTTGCAACGCCCGCTGCTGGTCAAGGGCGAGCCCGGCACCGGCAAGACCATGCTGGCCGAAGAAGTGGCGCAAGCGCTGAACATCCCGCTGCTGCAATGGCATATCAAGTCGACCACCAAGGCCCAGCAAGGGCTGTATGAATACGATGCGGTGAGCCGCTTGCGCGACAGCCAGTTGGCCGGCATCGAGGGCTCGGAAAAAGTCCGCAATATCGAAAACTACATCGTCAAGGGCGTGCTCTGGCAGGCGTTCGAGGCCGACCAGCCGGTGGCGCTGCTGATCGACGAAATCGACAAGGCCGACATCGAATTCCCGAACGACTTGCTGCGCGAGATCGACCGT
>JBIKPD010000460.1:0-3047 GCA_044357665.1 Roseateles sp.
ACATCGGCCGACAGGCGCAAATGGAGCAGCGTCGGTTTGCCAGCCTGCAGCGCTGCGCGCAAAGCAGGCTCGAACTCTTCGGTGCGCTCGATGCGCTGCGCCGCCCAGCCATAGGACTGGGCCAGCATGGCGAAATCGGGGTTGAACAGATCGCTGCCCGAAACCCGGCCCGGATATTCGCGCTCCTGGTGCATCCGGATCGTGCCGTAAGTGCCGTTGTCGACGACGATGCTGATCAGCTGTTTGGCGCCATAGCCGGTTGCCGTGGCGAGTTCCTGGCCGGTCATCAGGAAATCGCCATCACCGGCGAGGTTGACGACCCAGGTTGCGGGCTTCAACAAGGCCGCAGCCACTGCCGCCGGCACACCGTAGCCCATCGCCCCCGAAGTCGGCGCCAGCTGTGTGCGGCCTTGCTGATGCAGGGCCGGATATTGGTGAAAACGCTGCAGCCAGCCACTGAAATTGCCGGCGCCATTGGTGAAGATCGTGTCCTCGGGCATCAAGCGGTTCAGGCACTGGATGACTTCGGCCATGTCCAGCGGGCTGACCGGCTGCGCCACCCGGTTGGCCTGGTAATTGGCATTGGCGTCCTGCGTCCATTGCTGCCAGGCGACCGAAACCGGCGCTTCAAGCGTCGCCAATGCCTGCGCGGCACAGCTCATGCTGGCGTTGATCATCAGGTCGGCCGCATAGACCCGGCCCAGCTCTTCGGCGCCAGCGTGCAGATGGATCAGCTGCTGCGCCGGGCGCGGTGCCTGCAGCAACTGATAGCCGCCGGTGGTCATCTCGCCCAGGCGTGGCCCGAGCGCGATGATCAGATCGGCGTCCTGCACCCGCTTGGCCAAGGCCTGGCTGATGCCGATGCCGACATCACCGGCATACAGCGGGTGGCGGTTATCGAACAGATCCTGGAAGCGGAAAGCGCAGGCCACCGGCAGCTGCCAGGCCTCGGCAAAGCTTTGCAAAGCGCTACAACTGTCGGCAGTCCAACCACCACCGCCGGCGATCAGCAGCGGCTGCTTGGCCGCAGCCAGGCGCTGGCGCAGCGAAGCCAGCGCCGCCGGCGCGGGCCAGGCCTGTGCAGCCTCGGCACGCGGCAGCACAGGCGCAGCGGTTACCTGCCTCAGCATGTCTTCAGGCAGCACGATCACCACCGGCCCGGGGCGGCCCTGCATCGCGGTGTGGAAGGCCCGCGCCACATATTCGGGCAGACGGTCGGCGTCATGCACTTCACCGACCCATTTGGCCAGGCCGAGCGTGCCGGGGCCGAACATCTGCCCATAGTCGAGCTCCTGGAAAGCCTCGCGGTCGCGCTGATCGCTGGCCACCTGGCCGACGAACAGGATCAACGGCGTCGAGTCCTGGAACGCCGTGTGCAGCCCGATGCTGGCATTGGTCGCCCCGGGCCCGCGGGTGACAAAACAGATGCCGGGGCGGCCGCTGAGCTTGCCCTGCGCTTCGGCCATGAAAGCCGCGCCGCCTTCCTGGCGACAGGCGATGAAGCGGATTTTTTCGCGATGCTCGTGCAAGCCGTCGAGCACGGCCAGATAGCTTTCGCCAGGCACGCCAAAAACCGTCTCGACGCCCTGCTCGATCAGCGCTTCAACCAGCAGATGGCCGGCGATCCGGCCTGGATTTGAACTTGTCATTATTTTTTCTCCCGTCCAACCAATAACGCCGCCAGCACCGCCAGCAACAGCGATAGACCCGAGGCGTAAAACACGCCGGCCGGCATGGCCTGGTCGAGCATCGCGCCGAACAGGGGCGCAGCCAGTGCAAAGCCGATGTCCAACCCCGAGTACACCGTGCCATACACCCGACCGGTGGCGCCGGGCGGCGCGGCCTGCTTGATCAGCATGTCGCGCGACGGCCCGGCAAGGCCAACGCCAAAGCCTGCCAGCGCCACGCAAACCGCTGCCAGCAGCGGCGCCAGCAGGCCGGATGCGGTTAAGGCCAGGAGCAGCGCCGAGCAGCACAGACCGATCGCGATATTGCGCTCCAGCCTGGCCGACTTTGCCACCCAGAAGCCGCCGATGACCATGCCCGCTGCGCCGCACAACATATAGGCGGTGACGACCATGGCAGTGGCATGCAGCGACAGGGCATAGAGCCTGGCCAGCACCGGCGTGGCAAAGCTCTGCACCGCACACAGCGCCGTAGTGCTGAAGAAGAAGAACGAAAAGCACAGCCAGATCGACGGCAGCCGCAGATAAGCCAGCGGATGTTCAGCCTTGGCTGCAAGCAGGCCGGGTTTTTCATGCGCCCAACTGCCATGGGCATCATTGATCGCATCGCGCTTGAAGACCAGCCAGGCGATCACGAACGCGGCGAGCAAGCCGGTGCCGAGGTAAGCAAAACGCCAATTGCCTGACAACTCGGCAATGCCGATGATGAACAAGGGCGCCGCCGCCCAACCGAGGTTGCCGGAAATGCTGTGTGCCGAAAAAGCATGTCCCAAGCGTGGCTGCGACACGCGCTTGTTGAGGATGGTGAAGTCAACCGGATGGAAGGGCGAATTGCCAAGCCCTGCAAACGCTGAAGCCAGCAGCAGACCGCCAAAACCGCCCGCCAGACCCGCGGCAATCGAAGCGAGCACGAAACAGGACAAGGCAGCGAACAGCACCGGCCTGGCGCCGCTGCGGTCGACCAGAAAACCGCCGAGCACCTGACCGATGCTGGAGACCACAAAAAACACCGTCACCAGCAGGCCGAGCTGGGAATAACTGAGTCCGAAATCATGGATGAAGATCGGAAACAAGGGCGGCAACAGCATGTGAAAAAAATGCGAGGTGCCGTGCGCCAGCCCGACCAGGCCGATGGTTGAAAAATCCCGGCGGGATTGATCCGGACTTGAAATAGGTAAAACAGCAGCAGTCATCAGCAAGTTGGGCATCGTCAGCGTTGGGCCCGATTCTCGCCCAAGCAGGCGATCGCTGCGCCAACGCGCCAAGCATCCTAAAATCAATGGATGGATCAACTGCTTTATGACTACACCCGCCAGGATGCCCAGGGACATTGCTCAACCGCAAATGCCTGGGCCAAACAGC
>JBIKPD010000461.1:0-3040 GCA_044357665.1 Roseateles sp.
GACCCCCGCCTGCGCCTTGAACATCTCGCCCGCCAGATGGCCGGCGCTGCCATTGCCGCCCGAGCCGTAGTTGAGTTTGCCCGGGTTCTTCTTCGCATAAGCGACCAGGTCGGCGACGCTGTCGATACCCAGTCGCCTGGCGGTGGCTTCATTCATCACCAGCACATTGGGGACTTTGGCGACCAGCGTGATCGGGGTGAAGTCGCGGATCGGGTCATAGGGGATTTTTCGGTAAAGCCAGGGGTTGATCGCATGGGTGGCGACCGCTCCCATCACCAGGGTATGGCCATCGGGCGCTGCCTTGGCCACCAGATCGGCGCCCAGATTGCCGCCGGCGCCAGGCTTGTTCTCGACGATCACGACGCCGAGGCGATCGCGTACTCGTTCGGCCAATGCGCGGGCGATGATGTCGAGCGGTCCGCCGGGCGGGTAGGGCACGATCAAGCGGATCGGCCGGTCCTGGGCCGAAGCCTGGCTGACCCCGAGCAGCATGGCCAGGCTCAGCAAAACCAGGCGGATTATCTTTGCAGTCATCATGGGGGCGACCTATGCGGGTGCGATGAAACCGCCAGCCCGCAGCGTCACGACCAGGGTGTCGCGGTGGCCATGGCTGGCAGTCGGTTGAATCGGTGTGGTCTCATGGATCACGCGTAAATCGTCAAGCAGCAGTAGCGTCCAGGGTTCGCTCATGGTGAAGCGCTGTCCGTTCGGCCCGGTGGCATCAAAGACCCTTGATTCGCCACCCTTGACGCCCACGCGCGCCACCAGCAGTACGGCCACCAGGTCGACGCCATCGCGGTGCGCGCCTTCGGGTGTCGGCCGGCCGATGCCGTCGGTGGTGTCGATGCGAAATTGATGCGCTTCGATGAACCAGGGCTGCCGGCCTTTCAATCTTGAGGCGATTTCGGCCAGGCCCAGCAGCAGGCGTGACCAGGCTTGATTGCCGTTGACATCGGCGGCGATCGGCTCAAACCAGCGTTCGATGCCGCCATGCAGGGCGTTGTATTCAAGCGGCTGCCAATGCGCGCGATGCTGCACCTGGCGCAAGGACCCCGCCTCGGCGACAAAGCAGCTGTGGCGCCTGAAGCGGTAATGGCCACCGTCGCGCAGATAGGCATCGGCCGGCAGATCTTGCCAGTACGGCGCCAGCGCAGCGAGCTCGGCCTCGCTGCAATTCACCGCTTCAGTCAGACTTGCCGGGGCAACCACCGTCGAGCCTGATTCGCGCAGCTGTGTCTCGAAATCAGCCCCGCAGGCATAGGGTGGAACAAAGGTCACCGCAGCGCCAGCCTCAGGCTTTGGCATGTTTGCAACTGAATTCGCCTGCGCCTCAAACATGCCAGCCTCAGGCTTTGGCATGCTTGTGGCTGCGGCGTAAATAGTTGTCGCTGAATTAGCCTGCGCCTCAAACATGCCAGCCTCAGGCTTTGGCATGCTTGTCCGCTTCGGAGGTGAATGAGTCGGCATAGAACTCGTCGGCGGGCAAAGCGCATTGCTGCACGAATTCGCGCTGCGCTGAGTCGACCATCACCGGCACGCCGCAGGCATAGACCTGGTAAGCCGACAGGTCGGGCAGGTCGGCCATCACCGCCTGATGCACAAAACCGCTGCGGCCCTGCCATTGGTCTTCTACTTTCGGCTCGGACAGCACCGGCACATAAGTCAGATTGGGCATGCTGGCGGCAGCTTGCAGCGCCCAGTCATGCAGGTAGAGGTCGGCCTTGCTGCGGCAGCCCCAGTACAGCCGGGTCGGCCGGGTCAGCGCCAGATGCTGCATCCGCTCGATGATGGCCTTGATCGGCGCAAAGCCGGTGCCGCTGGCCAGCAGCACGATCGGTTTGTCGCTGTCCTCGCGCAGGAAGAAGCTGCCCATCGGGCCTTCCATGCGCAGGATGTCTTTTTCCTTCAGCGCACCGAAGACATGGTCGGTGAACTTGCCGCCGGGCATATGGCGCAGATGCAGCTCGATCGTGCCGGGCGCGCTATGCGGCGCATTGGCCATCGAATAGCTGCGCCGTGCGCCATCGCGCAGGATGAATTCGACATATTGGCCAGCGTGGAACTGGAAGTTCTGGGTTGCCGGCAATTGCAGCTTCATGATGATCACATCGGCGCTGGGCCGTTCCAGACTCAAGACCCGGCTCGGCAGCTTCATGATTTGAAATTCGCCGGCGCCTGGCACCGTCCTGGCTTCCAGAACGCAATCGGTCTGCGGCTTGGCACAGCAGGTCAGGACCATGCCTGCGGCTTCTTCCTCGGCGCTCAGCGCCTTGCTCTGATGCGTGCCATGGATGACGCTGCCTTCGAGCAAACGGCTCTTGCAGGAACCGCAAGCGCCATCGCGGCAGCCATAGGGCAGGCCGATGCCGTCGCGGATCGCCGCGCTCAGCAAGGTTTCGTCGGGCAAGACTGAAAAAGCGCGGCCGCTGGGCTGGACGGTGACCTGAAAATTCATTGTTTGGGCTTCTAGACGGAACAGCGGCCCGTGGATGCCGGGCCGTACACTAATCCGCTATTTTGCCTGAGCTGGCGCCATGTTCCTGAATCCCCCGATGACAAACAGCTTTGCCAAGAAACCGCGCCTGTTGATCGTCGGCTGCGGCGATGTCGGCATGCGCGTGCTCGGCCTGCTCGGGGCTCGCTGGCGCGTCGCCGCACTGAGCTCCAGCCCGCAGCGTTTTGCCTTGCTGCGCCAGGCTGGCGCCTTGCCTCTGGCCGGCAACCTCGACCAGCCTGCATCGCTGGCCAGGCTGGCTGGCTGGGCCGACCTGGTGCTGCATCTGGCACCGCCGGCGCCGCTTGGCAAGCGGGACACCCGCACCCGCAACCTGCTGCAAGCCTTGGCCCGCAAAGCGCCGCCGCGCCGCATCGTCTATGCCAGCACCAGCGGTGTCTACGGCGACTGCGGTGGCGCAAGCTTCGACGAGTCGCGGCCGGTAGCCCCTGCCACCGACCGCGCGCGTCGTCGTGTCGACGCCGAACAGCAGTTGATGGCTTTCGGCGCCAGGTCCGGTAGCGCGGTGACGGTGCTGCGCGTGCC
>JBIKPD010000463.1:0-3036 GCA_044357665.1 Roseateles sp.
ACCAAGGCCAGCGTGCAGCGCCTTGGCGTACACGTACTGCGCCGCGGCCACGTCTTCGACGGCGAGCCCGAGGCCCTTGAAGAGCGTGATTTCGTCAGATGTTTGACGACCGGCCACGGTACCAAGCAGCAGCCCACCGATTTCGCCCACGATGTGATCGTCGCCAATCGCACCTTCCTGTTTTGGAAAGAGAAAGTCGCCGGCTTCGTTGAGCGTGGATTCGCGCCGGTCGACATAGAGTCGCGCGCGGCGCACTGCATTCGTGTCGAGTTCCCGTGTGAAGGGCACGCTCGATCCCACCGCGTTCACATGGGTGCCGGGGGCAATCCACTCGCCGTGCAGCAAGGGAGTGCGCGCCGCCGTGGTGGTGCAGATGATGTCGGCGTCGCGTACCGTGTCTTCGACCGTGGCGCAAGCGGTGACGGCGATACCGTGCCGCTCAGCGGCGCGCGAAGCGAGGTGCTGAGCGCGCGCGATGTCGCGACTCCAGACACGCACCGTGGTGATGGCACGCGCGACCAGCATCGCATCGAGATGCGAGGCGGCCTGCACGCCACTGCCCAGAATGGCCAGCGATTGCGCATCGGGACGCGCGAGCAACTGGGTGGCCACGCCGCTGACCGCTGCGGTGCGAATAGCGGTGATGGCGCTTGCATCCACCATGGCGACCAATTGCCCATGCCGGGTTTCAAACACCAACACAGCGCCCTGATGCGCGTCATAGGGCGTACCGTGATTGCCGGGGAAGACGCTCACCACTTTCACCCCCATCGCCGGCACATGGGCTGCATAACTGGGCATGAGCGCCAGGGCGCCGACATTTTCGGGCAACCACATGATCTGTCGCAGCGGCACCATGGCATCGCCACGCGACAAGGCGGCCAGCGCATCGGCCATCACGGTCATGCACTCGCCCATGGGAAGCAGGCGCCGCACCTCGGCGCCGCTGACAATCAACAAGGCCATCGCTACAAGCTCCCGCGCGGTAACTTCACAGCGGGGCTCGCAGCCAAACTTCCGAATCCGAACATGCTGGCCTGGCCTGGCTGCACGGTCTCAAGGCAAGACGGGGCTGCCAGCTAGAGATTCGGCAGCACGCATCCTGAGCACCAGCGGGGGCAGCAGCGCCAGCGCCATCGCAAAGCAGATCAATGCCATCACCGCAATGGATACATAACCGTAGCGACCCGCGAGCTCACCGCCGATTGCCGGCCCAAGCGCCATACCGATGCATTGGCTGGCCACGCTCATCGCAACCACACGCCCCGTGGGGTCGATCACCGCCATGGTGCCGCTCAGGTATGTGAGAAACAGCGGCCAGATGTAGCTGAAAATGATCACGCCGGCAGCGAACGGAACCAGGCCTGGAACCCAGCCAATCAACCCAACACTGAGCACCGCGCCGACGATGGCTGCGGTCAACATCGGCAACCGGCCCAAGCGCGTATGCAGCAACGAGGCGGTCAACGCGCCGACAAAGGCGGCGACGGCATAGAAAGTCAGCACGCCGCCGACGGCCTCACGGTCCACGCCAGCCTGCAAACCAAGTCGCTCCAGAAAGGCCCAGACGCCGCCGAGTCCGATCCAGAACAGCAGCGACAAGCCCAGACTCAATGCGCCCCCCACCAACGGAAACGGCGGAAGAGCTTGCGCTTTGCCATCACCCTTCAATCCGGTGAAGCTTTCCGGAATCCGCTGGGCCGTGACATAAACCACGAGCAAGGTCAGAGCCAGAAACATGTAAGCGCCTCGAACATGGAAGTGAGTCATCGACCACGCGCCCCCGGCCATCAGCGGCACTGCGAAGGCGTAGGCCATCATGTAGTACAGCCCGAAAGTGCGGTCCGGGTCGCGGGTTGTCGCGATCACGGCCAAGGCGATTGCCGCTACCAGACCGCAGCCAAAGCCAGCGATGAAACGACACAAAAGAATCGGCACAAAGGCATCTGACAACACCGGCCCCAAAGTTCCAAGGATGCCGATCGTGGTCCCGACAAGAACGACGTGGCGCCGGTTCCAGGCACCGCCGATGGCCGCCACGATGAAGGGCGCCAGGCCGATGCCAGCCATTTCGATGCCGGTGACATAGCCGGCCTGCGCCGGAGAAAAATGGTAGTCATCGATCAAGCCGCCGACGATCAAGGGTTTGAGGATAAGCAAGGCCGACGATAGGAACCCGGTGGCAAAAATGGCGGCGAGCGTGATCGCGTAGGACAGATCGAATCGTTTTTTCATCTTCAAAACCCTTCTTGCTTAGTCAGAACAGATTTCAGCCCAACCGTCATTGCAAGCCCAACCGAGCCACCCAGCCCTTGGGGACGCTCCGCATGGCTTGCCTCGCCGCTTCATTGCTCGCAATGACAGGACAAATTCTTCACCTTTTGAACTGCCGAAACCTCGTCATGAAAGGCGGTTGCGCACCAGGGCGCCACCCTTCATGATGACTGGAATATTTTTCTCTGGCTTTCGAAACAACGCCAGGTCGGCGAAGGGGTTGCCTTCGAGCACCAGGATGTCGGCCAGCGCGCCGGCCTGGATACAGCCCAATTGGCCGGCCATCTGCAGGATTTCGGCGTTGATCGAGGTCGCAGAGCGCAAAACGTCGATGGGTTTGCTGACCTCGCCGCGCAATTCGAACTCGCCGCCCTGGAACGGGTGAAATGCGTGATCCAGCAAGTCAGTGCCAAAACCCAGCTTGACGCCAGCCCTCGCGCAGACCTCGATCGCGCGAAGCGCCTCATTGCCGACGCCCTTGATCTTGGCAACAACCTCGGGCGGCAGCTTGAGGTCGTCCACATGGCGCTTGAGCACGTCGACCACCGAAAGCGTCGGTACAACGTAGGTGCCGTTCCTGGCGAGAATGCGTGCGGTCTCGTCCTGATGGATCATCGTGCCATGCTCGATGCTGCGCACACCGTATTCCGAGCATCGGCGCGACGAATCGTCGGTGTGGCTATGTGCCATCACATAGGTCCGCCGTGTCGCGGCCTCGTAGACAGCGGCACGGATTTCTTCCTCGGTGAACTGCGGCATCCA
>JBIKPD010000464.1:0-3029 GCA_044357665.1 Roseateles sp.
TCCCGTGACTTCGCTGCGCGAAGTCAGTGATCCCCGAACCCGACGCGCCTCTCGATCAGTTGGTCTCCGCCAACTGATCGGCGGGGTTCTGGTGATCCCATGACTTCGCTGCGCGAAGTCAGTGATCCCCGAACCCGGCGAACGCCTGCGGCGTGCGTGCCGGTTGCCCGGCACGCTTCTCTCTCAGTTGGTCTCCGCCAACTGATCGAGAATTGCCGGGTTCTCCAAAGTACTGGTGTCTTGGGTGATGGCTTCGCCTTTGGCGACGGAGCGGAGCAGGCGGCGCATGATCTTGCCGCTGCGGGTCTTGGGCAGGTTATCGCCGAAACGGATGTCCTTGGGCTTGGCAATCGGGCCGATTTCCTTGGCGACCCAGTTGCGCAGCAAGGTGGCGATGCGTTTGGCTTCTTCGCCGGTCGGGCGCGGGCCTTTCAGCACGACAAAGGCGCAGATTGCTTCACCCGTCGTGTCATCAGGACGACCGACCACGGCCGCTTCGGCGACCAGTTCGGTACAACTGACCAGGGCCGACTCGATTTCCATCGTACCCATGCGGTGGCCGCTGACATTCAAGACATCGTCGATACGTCCAGTGATGGTGAAGTAGCCGGTATCGGCATCACGGATTGCGCCGTCGCCTGCCAGGTAATAGCCCTTCAGCTCATCCGGGTAGTAGCTCTTCTTGAAACGCTCCGGGTCACCGTAGATGTTGCGGATCATCGAAGGCCAGGGTTTCTTCACCACCAGAATGCCGCCCTGCCCGTTCGGTACGTCGTTGCCCATCTCGTCGACGATGGCCACGGTGATACCAGGGAAAGGCAGCGTGCAGGAACCCGGCACCAGCGGCGTGACACCCGGCAGCGGCGTGATCATGTGGCCACCGGTTTCGGTCTGCCAGAAGGTGTCGACGATCGGGCAACGACCACGACCGATATGCAGGTGGTACCACTCCCAGGCCGCAGGATTGATCGGCTCGCCGACCGATCCGAGCAGACGCAGCGAGCTCAGGTCGTAGCGATCCGGATGCACGGCTTGATTGCTTTCCGCTGCCTTGATCAAGGAACGGATGGCGGTCGGTGCGGTGTAGAAAATCGAGACCTTGTGTTTCTCGATCGTCTTCCAGAAGCGGCCGGCATCAGGGTAGGTCGGCACGCCTTCAAAAACGATCTCGGTGCCGCCCAGCGCCAAGGGTCCATAGGTGATGTAGCTGTGGCCGGTGACCCAGCCGATGTCGGCGGTACACCAGAACACATCGTCCGGCTTCAGATCGAAGGTCCACTTGGTCGTCAATGCAGCATGCAGCAGATAGCCGCCGGTACTGTGCTGCACGCCCTTGGGCTTGCCGGTCGAACCCGAGGTGTAGAGCAGGAACAAAGGATGTTCGGCTTCGACCCATTCAGGCTCACAAACACTCGATTGGCCCGCAGTCACGTCGTGCAGCCAATGGTCGCGGCCATCGACCCAGCCGATCTTGCCGCCGGTGCGCTTGTAGACGATCACGTCCTTCAGGCTCGGGCAAGCGCCATCGGCCAGTGCTTCATCGACGATCGCTTTCAGGGGCAGCGCCTTGCCGCCACGCAGTTGCTCGTCGGCGGTGATCACCATCACAGCACCGGCGTCCTGCACGCGGTCGCGCAAGCTGCTGGCCGAAAAACCGCCGAAGACCACCGAGTGGATCGCGCCGATACGTGCACAGGCCTGCATTGCGGCCACGCCCTCGACCGACATTGACATATAGATGACAACGCGGTCACCCTTCTTGACGCCGCGGCTGCGCAAGGCGTTGGCCAACTGGGCCACCCTTGCCAGCATCTGGCTATAGCTGACCTTGGTGACGCTGCCGTCGTCAGCCTCGAAGATGATCGCGGTCTTGTCGCCCAGGCCGGCCTCGACATGACGGTCCAGGCAGTTGTACGAAGCGTTCAGGCGGCCATCCTCGAACCACTTGAAGAATGGTGCATCGCTGTCGTTCAAAACCTTGGTGAACGGCGTCTGCCAGCTCAGGAACTCGCGCGCCAGCCTCGCCCAATAGCCCTGGTAATCAGCCTCGGCCTCGGCCACCAAGGCCTGATAAGCGGGCATGCCCTTGATATGGGCTTGCTCTTGCCATTCCTGGCTGGGCAGGTAGATATGGGTCTCACTCATGGTCTCGTCTCCTCTGATGGGCCGAATTGCGGATTTGCAAATATTACCGGATGTGACTGTGCCGCCTATCTCTGACGAAGCGCTTACTCATGCGCAAGTAGATCGACTAAACCAGCAATTCCACACAATTCGGATGGCCGAGAAAGCCCTCGGGGCTGGCGCTGCGCCCATATGCGCCCGATTGGAAGACCACAACCAGGTCGCCGACTTCGGCAACTGGCAGCTCGATCCGGTCGGCCAGCAGGTCCAGAGGTGTACACAATGGTCCGACAACGGAGGCCGATTCACGCGCCAGTTCACCAGCTTTGTTGCCGATCGCCACCGGATAGTTCTTGCGAATCACCTGGCCGAAATTGCCGGACGCTGCCAGATGATGATTGAGTCCACCATCGGCCACCAGGTAGAGCTGACCCCGCGACATCTTGCGGTCGATGATGCGGGCGACATAAACACCGGCCTCCGCCACCAGATAGCGACCCAGCTCGATCACGAGGCCCGCCTGCGGCAGCTCAAATGAAGCGCGATCGATCAGGCGCTGCAAATTGTCAGCAATCGGCGCCAGATCGAGCCGCTGCTCGCCAGGAAAATAGGGAATGCCGAAGCCGCCGCCGAGGTTCAGGAACTTGACCGGTGACGGTGCATGCTCAGCCAGACGCAGCGCCAAGTGATAGGACTTGGTCTGGGCTTCGCAGATCGCCTCGGCACGCAGATTCTGCGAGCCGGCAAACAGATGGAAGCCCTCGAAAGCCAGTCCGAGGCGGCCGATCCAGGCCAGGCTCTTGGGTATCTGCTCGGCGTCGATACCGAACTGCTTGGGGCCGCCACCCATCTTCATGCCCGAGCCTTTCAGCTCGAAGTCGGGATTGACCCGCAAAGCCACCCGC
>JBIKPD010000121.1:0-10674 GCA_044357665.1 Roseateles sp.
CAGCTTGTGCAGAACGGCCGCGCGTAATGTTGATGGTTGCCGCAGGCGTTACAGCACTGCACCAGCAACTGGTGGCGTGCTGCACCGGCCCAGAATGGCGCGGCCTCGGCATCGATTTCGGGCAGGGGGCGTGGTGCTGTCATCACTGCACTCCGAGAATGACGGTTGAATGCGAGCTGAAGATTCCGCCTGTGCCGTGGCAGAGCGCAAGCTTCGCGTCTGCCACTTGGCGCGGCCCGCATTCGCCACGCAATTGACGCACCGCCTCGATCAAGAGGAAGACCCCGAACATGCCGGGATGGCAATAGGACAAACCGCCGCCTTGCGTGTTTAGCGGAAAGTCGCCGCCAGGGGCGATGCGGCCTCCGGCGATGAAATCTCGGGCAGCGCCGAATTCGCAGAAACCCAGGTTTTCCAATCCCACCAGAACGTTGATGGTGAAGGCATCGTAGAGTTGCACAACGTCGATGTCTGCTGGCACCACACCTGCCATCTTGTAGGCGCGGCGCGATGAGTCGGCCGAACCGTGGTGGCGTAGGTTTGGCGCTTGCGACATCGCATCGTGGGTGGTTGCCTCGCCGTGACCGAGCACCAGCACCGGCTTGCAGCGCAGGTCACGCGCCCGAGACAGTGAGGTCACGACCACGGCGCCACCGCCGTCGGTGATGAGACAGCAGTCCAGTCCGCGCAGCGGCGAACTCACCATCGGTGAGGCCAATACGTCAGCGATGCTGAGTGGGTCGCGTTTGAACGCCTTCGGATTCAATGCCGCCCACTGCCGAGCCGCTACCGCCACCTGTGCCAGATCCTGAGATGTGGCGCCGGTTTCATGCATGTAACGCTGCGCCACCATGGCGTAGAACGACAGCGGGAAGAGCGGCGCGTAACAGTTCTCATACTGCGCCGCAGAAGTGCCGCTTTCGCTGAACCCCTGCATGTTGCGCATCTTGCGCGAGCGCTGCACGCTTCCGTAGGCGATCAAAGCCACCTCACACAAACCGGCACGGATCGCCGACACGGCGTGACCAATATGCATCTCGAAGGAAGAACCGCCGGTCATGGTGCAGTCCAGCACGGCAGGTTGGATGGCTAGGTGCTCGGCCAGCAATGTGACGGAAAAGCGCGACAGGTTGGCAGTGAACAGGCCATCGACGTCAGATAGCGACAGCCCGGCATCGTCCAATGCACGCAGAGAGGCCTGCACCGCCAAATCACATGCCGTCTTGCCCGCCACTATGCCGAGGTCTGACTCGGCAACGCCGACAATAGCAGCAGATGGGGTGGCTGTTGCGCTCATCATGCAGCCCCTGTCGGTTGTATCCACATCAAGGCCTCACCGCGTTCGACCAAGGTGGCGTTAGCCGCGCAAACCGCCATCACCGTACCGGACCAGGGAGACGTCATCGTGTTCATGACCTTCATGACTTCGATGATGCACAGGTCGTCGCCGCGGGCAATTAACTGACCGACGCTTACGAAGGGTTCGGCACCCGGCGCTGGGGCGGCGTAAAAAACGCCAATCATGGGGGACTCCACGGCAAGTTGGCCAGAGCGATCGCTCTGCGCCACGGGCGCAATGGTGGCTGCTGCGAGCGCAACCGGTGCGATTGCCGCAGCGGCAACTACCGCAGACTGGGCCTCCGTCGCAGCGACCAGCAGCGGGCCAGTATGCCCAGGGGCCACTAACCCGGTGCGGCGAACATGCAACTTCAGGTCGCCGCGTTCATAGACGATTTCGGCGGCAGGAAACTGGTCAATGATGCGTAGGATCTCGTCAACTTCGGCAAAGCCAATGTCCTTGTCGGTGCTGCTCATGACGGAGTCACCGCAGGCCGGAAGCCGAAGGCCAGGTACCCGCCGTCCAGCGCCAACGGATGCCCGGTGATGAAGGATGCAGCGTCCGACGCCAGAAAGCAGGCTGCAGCAGCAATTTCCGCCGGTTTGCCGTAGCGGCCGAGCGGAATGCGCTCCTCGCGGCGCACTCGTTCGGCCCCCACCTGTTCGGCGATCATCGGCGTCTCGACCTGCGCCGGCAGAATGGCATTGACGCGCACACCATGCGGCGCCCATTCGCTGGCCAGTGTCTGAGTGAGCGAGATCACCGCAGCCTTGGACGCGCAGTAGGCCGCCATGCCTGTAACTCCCCTCACTCCATTGACCGAGGCGATGTTGATGATGGAACCGCTCCGCTGCACCACCATGTGCCGCCCGGCTTCGCGGGCACAGATGAATACCCCGGTGACGTTGATGCGCAGAGTGGCTTCAAAGTCGGCCAGCGGTTGATCCAGCGATTCACCGACCGGTCTTATACCGGCACCATTGACCAGCACATCGATTGCACCCAGTTCGCGCACCAGGCGGTCAAATGCTGGGCGCACGGTAGTTTCGTCAGCCACATCGATGACCAGGGGGTGCACCGCATAGCCGCGCGACGCGAGGGTCTCGCAAGCCACCTTGACGCTGCCTTCGGACCAATCGGCCAACACCACCTGGGCGCCCTCGCGTGCAAACGCAGTGCAGAACTCAACGCCCATGCCGCCACCTCCGCCGGTGACAACGACAACCTTGCCTTTGAAACGATTCAATCGATTCTCCATGGATAGTCAGATTGCAAAACGTAGAGGGCCGCCGGTGGCGCCGCGCAGGTCTTCTTCAGACACGCCAGGCGCTCGTTCCCGAACTACGAACTCCCCGTCAAAGCAGTCGATTACGCCCAGGTCTGTAAAAACCGTGGTGACGCAGCGACGTGCCGTGAGCGGGAACGTACAAGTTGAAACCAGTTTGGGCGCACCGGACTTGTCGGTGTGCCGCATCATCACAAATACACGTTGCGCCCCCACTGCCAGATCCATCGCACCACCCACGCCGCCAACACCTGGCGCGCCAGGCACCTTCCAGTTGGCTAGGTCGCCCTGTGCTGATACCTGTAAACCACCCAACACCGACGCATACAGTCGACCGCCACGAATGAGAGAAAAAGAATCCGCCTGATGCACGATGGCCGCGCCGGTGACCAGCGTGACCGGCTTCTTGCCTGCATTGACGATGTCCGGGTCTTCCTGGCCGGGTTCGGGCGCTGGGCCCATGCCGACCAATCCATTTTCGCTATGGAACAGCACCTCGCGCCCAGCCGGCACATGGCGGGCTACCTGGGTCGGCAGGCCAATGCCGAGGTTGACGCAGGCGCCGTCTGGCAGCGCGAGCGCCACGCGCCGCGCCAGTTCGTCATCGCTCCAGCCCTGCCCGGCCCGGCTCATGCCGCGCACTCCACAACACGGTCCACATAGACACCCGGGGTATGTACATCGTCGGGTTCGATGGTGCCCAGCTCGACGATCTGACCCACCTCGGCAATCGTGTAACGCGCCGCCATGGCCATCAGCGGGTTGAAGTTGCGACTGGCCAAGCGGTAGCGCAGGTTGCCAAAACGGTCGGCTCGCTGGGCCTTGACGAGCGCGAAGTCAGCCTTGAGAGCAGTCTCGTAAACATGGCCAACGCCGTCAATAAACCGTGTCTCCTTACCTTGCGTCAGTTCCGTATCAAAGCCGGTAGGTGTAAAGAATCCGCCCAAACCCGCCCCCCCGGCGCGCAAGCGTTCTGCGAGCGTTCCCTGCGGTGTCAGCTCCACCTCGACCTCGCCATCGCGCCAGGCGCGAAGAAAGTGATCGGCACCTGCTTGCGATGGAAAGGATGCAATCAGACGACTCACGCGGCCATGCTTGAACAGAAGCGACAGGCCGTTTTCACCTGTGCCGGCATTGTTCGACACGATAGTCAGTCCGTGCACGTCGCACTCAGCAAGTGCAGCACAAAGCCGCAGCGGCACGCCGATGTCTCCAAAACCGCCGATGAGGACAGTGCTGTTGGATTGGATTCCCGCTACCGCAGCTTCGACCGAAGAGCAACGCTTGTCGATCATCCGCGGCCCTTCCAATGCACCAACTTGGTTTCCAGCAAGTTGATCGCGATGTTCAGCATCAGACCAATAGCGCCAATCAAGGCGATGCCGATGAATACCGCTGAAATACGGAATGTGAGCGCAGCGTCCGAAATCATGTAGCCCAGACCCGACTGGGCGCCGGCGAGTTCGGCTGCCACTACAACTGCCCAGCTGAGCGCCATTCCGACTTTCAGACCGGTGAAAATTTGGGGAATGGCCGAGGGCAGTACAACCCGGAAAAAGGTCTGCGTGGGAGTCAAGCCAATCGACTGCGCTGCACGCTGGTAGGCGATGGGCACATTCGCCGCACCAGCATGAGCATTGACATGCAGGTAGTTGAATGCGGTCCAGAAGATCAGTGCTACCTTGCCGGTTTCGCCAAGACCGAAGTACAGCACCACCATCGGGATGAATGCGATCGGCGGAATCGGTCGTATGAAGGCCATGATGGGTGAAACCATCGCGCTGCCGACCCGGCTATAGCCGGTGAGCAGTCCCAAGGGAATACCCAGGCTGACACCCAGCAGAAAGCCAGTGAGCGTGCGGAACAAGCTGATACCCATGTGGTGCCAGATCGAGACGCCCTTGTAGCCGAGCGTGAACAGGGTGGACAGTTCAACCCCCAATTCACTCGGCGTCGGCAGGTAGCCCTGTGGCAGCCAGCCCGACGTGCTGACCGCTGTCCAGACCAGCGCCAGGAACAACAGAGCCATTGCCGAGATCAACATGTCGGGCATTTGCCAGCGACTGTGTAGTTTCGGCCGCGATGAAACCATCGGTGCGGGTTGAGCAGCTTCCGCTCGCATGTCCAAGTGCTGTCTCCTTGCCATTGCCTGGCATTAATTGACCTGTAAATTGACTTATAAGGTTCGCATACGTTAACATACGATTAGCCGAGGGTGCAACAATTTCCATGTTCACCATATTGGTACTTACATCCATGTCCAAGTCCGAATCTCTATTGCGCCCGTCTGTTGAAACCATTGCGACCCGTCAGCAGGCGACTCCGGCGCAGTCGCTTGAGCGTGGTTGCGCGTATTCGCTTTACGAACAGATCGCTGACCGGTTACGCCAGCAGTTGCTGGTGAACGTGCCGCCTGGCGGCCAGGTTCCAACCGAGGAAGCGCTGATGCAGACCTATGGCGTGAGCCGATCAACGGTGCGCAAGGCGATGCAACGCCTGGTCGATGAATCGGTGCTGGTCCGCAAGCAGGGCAAAGGCACTTTTGTCTCCCGGCACCGGCCCAAGATCGTGCACTCCATTGACCGTATGGCGCCGTTTTTGGAGACCTTTCGCCAGATCGGCGAAGACATCAGCGTCGAAGTTACAGAGTTCAAGTGGGATGAAACGCCGGACCTCCCACCCGAACTAGACAGCTGGGAACGGCCCGTGTTGACCTACCAGCGCAGATACATCTCGCGCGGCGTGCCCCATGCCATCACCCGCATCCACATACCCCCGCATATCGGCCGCCGAATCACCCGCGCCGATGCGGATTCACGTCCGATCTACGACATTTTGCAAAAGAAGCTGCGGCTGAAGTTGGCACGGGCCCAATTCCTGGTTTCGTGCCGTCAACCTACCCTGGCCACCAGCGCTGCCTTGGAGATTTCACAGAGCTCGATGCTGTTGGTGTTGGACCGCATCTCCCGCAACACGCAGGGTGAACCGGTGGAGATGACCACCCACTTTCTGCGTCCTGACGTCTATCAACTCAGCGTCGAGTTGAATGATCTTTTCCCCCGACGCTAGCGCGGTCGCACAGGCCGCAAACACCTGGAGAAATCATGACCATGACTTTGCTGCAAACTTCCCCTTTTTTGCGAGCGTTCACTTGCCGGATGTTGGTCGCGGCAACGCTGATCGCAGGCCTGGCCAGCGGGACGCCGGCCGCGGCCCAGAGCACGTCGCCCAAGCTCATCCCCATCAACATCGGCCTGCCCATCAGCAACTACTGGCCTGCCTACATCGCCCGCGAACTCAAGCTATTCGAGCAAGTAGGGCTGGAGCCCAAGTTCTACATGTTCCAGAGTGGCGCACCCCTGATTGCCGGCATGAAAAGCGGCAGCCTGGACGTGGCGTGGACTGGCCTGGCCACTCTCTTCATGCTGGGCCAAGACATCCCGCTGAAGTTCATTTTGGTGCCGCTGGATTCGTCCAGCCAGATGGCTCTGGTGGTGAATCCGGCTACAGGCATCAACAGCTTTCGAGACATCGCCAAGGCCAAGAATATCGGCGCACCCACGGCAACCTGTGCCGAGGTCTCCATGGTCCTGGCTGCCAAGGCGGCAGGCGTGCCCAGGGCATCCATCCAGGGCTTCAACCTCGCACCCAATCTGCTGCTGACCGCGCTGAAGAGCAACCAGATCGACAGTGCCTTCATCTGGGGCCCGTGGAACCTACTCTTTCGTGACGCTGGCTACAAAATCGTCTCCTGGGACAAGGACTATCAGATCAATGGCGGTGTCTGCGCCACCACGGTGGCGGTACGCCCCAGCTTTCTGGAGGCCAACCCCAGCGTTGGCTGCAAACTGGTCAAGGCCCATGCGCTGTCCTTGCAGGCCGGGCGCAAAGACCCCGCGCATGCCATTCGCACCATGCAAGAAGCCTTCAATATTTCTCCGGCGCTGGCCAAGGAGACCTTCGACACGCTGCTAATCCCCACCATTGAGTCACAGCTGGACCCCAAGTCAGCCTGGTCGCTGGCCAACAAGGACGGCGGTTTGGCCGAGAAACTCTTTGTTGCTGGTGAAGCTTTGTACGAAGCCAAGGCATTCACCAAGCCCTTGACCAAGGAACAAATCGCCCAGTCGGTGGACCCCAGCCACATTCGCCGGTATCTCGATACTGACTGCAACTGAGGCTGCGGATGTGCTGAGCGACGAGAGTTACGACTTCATCATCATCGGCGCCGGCGCATCCGGTAGTGTGTTGGCGCGGCGTTTAAGTGAGAGAAAGGCCGGGCGCGTGCTTCTGCTGGAGGCTGGCAGCGCGCGTCAACGCGACTTCTGGGTCCGGGTACCCATCGGGATAGCCCGACTGGTCGGTGACATACGCTATGTCTGGCCGCACCGAACCGAGGTCCAGCAGGACCTCAATGGGCAAACACTTTACTGGCCGCGCGGCCGCATGCTGGGCGGTAGCAGTGGCGTGAACGGTGTGATCTATGTCCGCGGCGAGGCGGCCGAGTTTGACCATTGGCGCTCACTTGGCAATACTGGCTGGGGCTACGACGACTTGCTGCCCTACTTCAAGCGCCTGGAAAACACCGCGATCGGAACCGCTGTGCTGCGCGGGCGGGACGGTCCAGTGCATGTCGACTCGCTCGCGCAGTCGCCCGACCCCTTGTCGGATGCCTTCCTTGCTGCATGTGTTGCTGCGGGAATCTCGGCCAACGACGACTACAACGGGCAGGATTATGAGGGTGTGGGATACCTGCAACTGAACACCCAAAATGGCCGCCGCTGTGATGCAGCGACGGCCTACTTGGGGGGCATTCTTCCCAAAGATTTGACCATCCGCACAGAAGCCCTGGCCACGCGCATTCTGTTCGATGGGCACCGCGCCATCGGCGTCGAGTACGAGCAAAACGGCCAGCGCCGCCGCGCCAGCGCCGTGCGTGAGGTGATCGTGGCCGGCGGGCCAGTCAAGTCACCCCAGTTGCTGGAGCTTTCGGGGATCGGAGACGGTGATCGCCTGCGTCAACTGGGAATTCCGGTAGTTCACCACCTTCCGGGCGTGGGAGAAAACTTGGTCGATCATCTGCAGTCGCGGATGGGCTTCGAGAGCACGGGGGTCTTCAGTTTGAATCAGGTCGTCGGCAAGCGCTGGCGCGAAGCTTGGATGGGCCTGCGCTATCTTGCCAGCGGGCGGGGCCTGATGGCTACACCGTCCTTTACCATCCATGCCCTTGCACGCACACCACTTGACCCAACTCGGCCAAGCGTAAAGATCCAACTTGGGCACCTCAGTGGCAAGGACCGCTTCGAGATGACTGCCGGCGCCCAAGCTGGCAGCACGCTCGACATTTTTCCTGGATTCTCTATAGGCTTCTTCCAACTGCGCCCTGACTCCCGCGGCCATGTTCATGTGCGCAGCGCTGACCCACACGATGACCCGCTGATCGATCCTCGCTATCTCAGCGACCCTCGCGACTGCGCGGTCATGGTGCAAGCTCTTCGACTGGCGCGCCGGGTGGCGGAGCAGGCGCCCCTGGCAAGGCATGTGGTGCGAGAGGTGAGGCCATCGGCACAAGCCAAGACGGATTTGGAGTTGCTGGACTACATCCGGCAATCCGGCCAGAGTTCGTTCCACCCAGTGGGAAGCTGCCGCATGGGTCAAGGCCGGATGGCAGTTGTGGATGCCGCTCTGCGTGTGCAAGGCGTGACGGCGCTCCGTGTCATCGACTCCTCGGTCATGCCCACATTGTGTGCGTCCAACACTCACGCGGCATCCTTGATGATCGGCGAGAAGGGTGCGGACCTGATACTCGGTGCGTCTTGACCAAGGTCTGAAGCGCTCAAAAAACCGCATTCGGTGCAATTGTTTTGGCTGGTCGGGCCTCCCATCGTGCTGGCTTCATGGGTGGGGTCGCGCTGGTACAAAGGGTTGTCGGACGCGAAGTTCACACGCTATCTGTTTCTGATCCTGCTGCTTTCAGGACTGACCTTGGTGTCGACCTCGCTGCCCAGATTGCTGATGGCTGCCACGACAGCTTGACTTGCCCATCAGTTGACCGAAAAGCGCCGCTGATCGCCCGCCTAAAATCCGGCCAGCCCGCCCACCGATACGCGCAATTTGCGCCGGCCCCTTCCATTTCGCATCCCCTTTCATGCCCGACTCAAGCCCCAGCATCACGATCGATAACCAAACCCTGAGCAGGTCGGACATGGTCGCCTTGCTGGCCGAAAATCAGGGCGCCAAGGCCTTCGAGAAATGCGACTTCGACGGCGAGGATTTGTCAAAACTTGACCTTCGTGGCGCGCAATTCCGGGGCTGCAGTTTTGCCGAAACCTCGTTCGAGCGATCCAACCTGGCCGAGACTTCTTGGCAGGCCTGCAAAGCACGCCAGGCAAACTTTCATCTGGCCGATCTGACCGACGCGAGTTTTTACCAATGTGACCTGAACAACACCGCCTGGATGCGGGCGAAGCTGGCCAGTGCGTCGTTCAAGGAGGTCAAGCTGACGGGCGCGTCTTTCACCGATGCCCAAACCCTGGGGATCACATTCCAGGATTCATTGCTGGTCGGCGCTGACCTGCGGGGCATCTCATTTCGCAAGCAATCGATAGCGGCGCTGAACTTGTCCGATGCGGACCTGGCAGGCTGCGACTTTCGCGATGCCGTCTTCGAGGGTGGCAGCTTGCGCAATGCGAATCTGAAGCAGGCCCAGTTTGATCGCGCCGATCTCCGCTCAGCCGACCTGAGCGGGTTGAAGATCATGGACCTCGGGCAATATTTCAAAGGCAGCATCATCTCGACGGAGCAGGCGGCCGCCATGGTCTGTGGCCTGGGATTGTTGGTGAGGTGAGTCCCGTTGGCGCTGCGTTTGTCGAAGCGCTGGCTTTGGGTGGTTCGACAGGCTCACCACGAACGGATCGATTTTGTTTCATGCCCGGGCCGGACTGTTTCATACACAATCGGGCGCCTGCAACCCGGGAGCCCATGCAATGGAAAGCGTCGTCACACCCCACATGCTGTACTGCCGCGCCTGCGGCAAGCAAATGAATCAAATCGGCCACGGCATGTCCGGCTTGTGGTGCGGTTCAATCAGCGCTCGGCAACAGCGGCTCGGATAGAAAACCATCGGCTCCGCGACATGGACCAAGGCCGGGTGATGATGCGCAAAACCTTGAGCGCGGCGTTCGCGCTGGTCTGCCTGTGCATCGCCGGAATTGCCCAAGCGCAGTGGTCCGGCATTGCCCAGCCATCGAAACTTCAGTCGGCTCAGTTCAGCAATCCGGTCATTCCGGGGTTTGCTCCCGACCCGTCAATCGTCCGGGTCGACCTCGACTATTACCTGGTCACGTCTAGTTTCGAATATTTCCCGGCGCTGCCGATTTATCACAGCCGGGATCTGGTCAATTGGGAACTGATTGGCTATGCCCTTTCCGACCCCAAGGTCGCCGGTCTGTCTGGCGTCGCGTCCAGCGGTGGCGTGCAGGCCGCAACGATCCGCTTTCACAAAGGCCTGTTTTACGTCGTGACAACCCGCATCGTCGACGACAAGCCGGTCAGCTTTATCGTCACCGCAGCAAATCCGAAGGGTCCATGGTCAGCACCCCATGTGATCGCCGATGCCGTCGGCATCGACCCGTCGCTGCTCTTCGACGACGACGGCCGCGTCTGGTACACGGCGAACTGGCTGCCGCAAGATCCGCAATTCCCGGGGCAGGCGGAAATCTGGCTGCAAGAGCTGGATCTTGCGTCGTTCGCGCTGGTCGGGCCGCGTCATCCGATCTGGCGTGGCTGCTGCCAGGGCGTATGGACCGAAGCGCCGCATATCTACAAAAAAGGCGGCAACTACTACCTGCTAGTGGCTGAGGGCGGCACATCCTACGAACATGCGGTGTCAGTGGCAGTGGCCAAGAGCATCACCGGCCCCTACCGCAACAACCCGCGCAACCCGGTGTTGACCCACCGACATCTGAGCTATGACCACCCGATCACTGGCGTCGGGCATGCTGATCTGGTCGAGCTTCCCGATGGCCGCTGGTATGCCGTGGCCCTGGGC
>JBIKPD010000465.1:0-3028 GCA_044357665.1 Roseateles sp.
GCCATAGGTCTTGGTGATGGCTTTGGCCCTGAAGACCGGCAGGCAGCTCGCTGTAGACATGTCAGGAGCGTCGCTGCCTTGAGCTCCTGCAGCCTTGAGGAACAGCAAACCATCAAGCCGGTCCCGATCCAGGCAGTCGCAGCTGTCGAGAATTCTTACAAAAAGGAACCGCCGCGCTTGATTCGATTTCTCAAGTTGTTGATTTCAAGACGGAAAGTCAGGCTGGCTCGCTCTTTGCTTTACTTAGATGCCGGCAATTTTCGTCGGCATCAATCGGGCCGATAGGGCCAGTGAAGTTCCAACATCAGGAGTAACTATATGGGCGTAAAAATTTCTTCGTTGCAGCAGCGTTTGGCAGCGATAGTTCTGTTCCTGGGCGGTGCCATTGCGCAACCCGCGCTGGCTGTGCCGGTTGGCGAACAGGGCCCGCAGGACTGCTCGCCGATTCAATATCTGGACCGGCCGCTGCTTCCACAGGTAAACCCTGCGTCGGATGCCAACTTCAGCAAATCGGTTTCCCACCATACCGTGGGAGGGCCGGTGCTTGCTGATGATTTCATTCCAGTCTCGAGCGGGAGAATCCATTGCATCGACTGGTGGGGAACGCAAGCCAGCAGCGATCACTGGGAGTTGACCTTGCACCTGGGGAACTTTGGTCCTGCTCCGTTGGCGCAACCTGCTGCAAGTGGTGGCTTCAAGCTGTTTGCCACGGCAATCGGCAATGACAGCGACTTGAACGGCATTTATTGGTACCACGTGAAAATTGACGACCCCGACTGGACGGTCATCGCCGGCCAGCATTACTGGTTCAGCGCAGCCAATCTCAATGACGGCTGGAAATGGTCGCTTGCCGATGGCTTGCCTGAAGTTGGCAGTCAACTGTTCTCCGCCGTGCAGTCCACAGGAACTCTGCCATGCCCGGACAGTGGTCCGCATTGCGGAGCCTGGGTGGCTCAAAACGAGCAATACGCTTTTGCGCTGCAGATTCCAGAGCCAGGGTCATGGGCTCTGCTTGGCGCCGCATTGGGGGCTGCAGGTTTCGCAAGAAAACGCAAGGCAGCGATCCAGCCTGTCTGAGGCAGCAGGTCTTGCACCCGTCATACCGATGACGGCGTGACGGGCAAGCCCGCACCGCTGGGTCAGGGTCGGGCATTACTCTTGCCGAACGAGTTGCGCGGATCGCAATGGCTGGATCTCCCGGGCAGGCGGTCTGAAAAATGAAAGCTTTTCATGTGCCAGAAGGGCCACACAACTGTTAGCCTATAGGCGTAAATTCAAGCCTCGGCAAAAGCAATCCCGTGAACCCGCGACCAAAGATAAATCCCTTCGCTTGGCTGATTGCCAAGCTGAGCAAACGCGAGCGGCCATTGACCGACAAACAGCGCGCGCTGGATCTGATCGCCGCTGTCGACGCCGGCGGCTTGCCCTTGAACCCGGCCAGAGTCAACGATATCGCGCGCAAATTGGGCCTGGAAGTTTCGGCCAAAGCGCCGGTGGAACAAACGATCGCCCGGATCAGGGCCGCTTGCAAACGGCTGTAAAGGCCAACCGATTACTTGGCGCGGCGCCGGCCTTTGATTTCCTGCGGCGCCACATAGGTGACGCTGACATCGCCGACGACACCGTTGGCAAACTGATTGAAATCGATGCGAATCTGTTTGTTCTTAGCAACGAGCAGATCAGGCGCTGCCGCAACGAGCTCGGCTTTTGCCAACCCATCGATTTCCGCATAGAGCTTGGGGCCATTGCCAGACAAGGTCAGGGTCTTGCCATTGACGAGGTCGTATTGCCCGGCCAGTGCGGTGAGTTCCATCTGACTGAGCTTGTACGGCTTTTCCGGCAAGGTGATTTTTTCAATCTTCCCGCTGACGATCACAGGATCAAGCTGCGGCTGCGCCAACAATGGCGCCGACAGCAGGCCCAGCAAGGCGGACAGAAAAATTCTTTTCATGGTAACAACTCCTTTTACCGTTGGAAGAAATCTGCAAGCCAGCACGGCTGACTCGTCTGGCAAAAATATAAAACCCGCTGGTGCCACTCACTTGCGTATCGGCAAGCGAACCCTGCGCTTTCAGCGGCATATAATGAGAATCATTCTTGATTGGAACATTGCACTCAGCTCCAAGCCGACCGTCTCAACGATGCAAACTACTGCCCCGGCCAGCCTCGCGCAGGCCAAGATTGGCCAGGCACTTGTGGTGCTTGGCGTCAGCGCACCCAGTCATGCCCCGGAATGGGCTGCCTGGTTGGAGGAGATCGGTTTTCTGCCAGGTGAGGCGGTCAAGGTGATGGCACGCGGCCTGCCCGGCGCCGACCCGCTGGTGGTTCGCATCGGCCAATCGACATTCGCACTGCGTCGTGCCGAAGCTGAATGCATTGCCGTCAGTCATCCGGCAGCCTGCCTTGCGTGAAGCGGTCGTCCATGTGCACCGCGGCGGCCCCTTGGTGGCGCTGGTGGGCAACCCGAACTGCGGCAAGACTGCCCTGTTCAACCGCCTGACCGGCAGCCACCAAAAGGTCGCCAATTACGCCGGCGTGACCGTCGAACGCAAGGAAGGACGTTTGCTCAGCGCTGCGGGCAAAACGCTGCGTCTGCTCGATCTGCCCGGCACCTACAGCCTGCACCCGCGCTCACCCGATGAGCGCGTGACCTGCGATGTGCTGGCCGGTCGCGCCGTCGGCGAAAAGCGTCCCGATCTGGTCATCTGCGTGCTCGACGCGACCAATTTGCGCCGCAATTTGCGGCTGGTGCTGGCGGTCAAGCGCCTGGGCCTGCCCTGCATCGTGGTGCTGAATATGGCCGACCTGGCGGCCAGGCGCGGCCTGGCACTGGATCCGACCGCCTTGTCTTTGGCGCTTGGCCTGCCGGTCGTCAGAACGGTGGCGATCAAGGGCGAAGGCATCGAAGCATTGCGCGCCCTGCTCGACCAGGGTGGCATCTGGGCGCCGACAGGTGAATTGCTGCCGGTAGCAACCACTGCTGACCATGAACAGGTGCGGCAGATCCTGCAGTCGCTCGGACTTGACC
>JBIKPD010000122.1:0-10654 GCA_044357665.1 Roseateles sp.
GCGCTCAAACAGGTCCCAGACCGCGGCGTCTTAGGAGAATTTCATGGCTGTTCAGCAAAACAAGAAGTCACCTTCAAAGCGTGGCATGCACCGTTCGCACAATGCCCTGGTGACCCCGGGCACAGCGATCGAGCCGACCACCGGTGAGGTGCATTTGCGTCATCACATCAGCCCGACCGGTTTTTACCGCGGTCGCAAGATTTTCAAGACCAAGGCAGACGCCTGATCATTTCTTTGCGCTGTGCATTCGAACAGCGGAATGGAAATTTTCTTGACTTGACCAATTCCCGGCCTGTGCTTCGGTGCAGTTCCGGGTTTTTGTCTTTCCTTGGCGCCGGTTTGGTTGGCGTCGCCTGATTCCCCAATCGCTTCGATCCGATGTCCTCATCTGCTCCCGAGTTGACTCCGCCAAGTGACGCCGCGCCGGTGCGCTTGGCGGTCGATTGCATGGGCGGAGATTACGGGCCATCGGTGATCTTGCCGGCCTGCCGGGCCTTTCTGGCAGCGTATCCGCAAGCTGAACTGCTGCTGGTCGGTCGACCGGAGGCGCTGGCAACTGCTGCGGCCTGGCCGCGCTGCCGTATCGTGCCTGCCACCGAAGTGGTGACGATGGAGGACACGGTCGAGACCGCCTTGCGTCGCAAGAAGGATTCGTCGATGCGGGTGGCGATCGCGTTGCTGAAATCGGGCGATGATGCGGCCCCGCTGGCCCAGGCTTGTGTTTCTGCGGGCAATACCGGTGCGCTGATGGCGGTGTCGCGGTATTTGCTGAAAACGCTTGAAGGCATCGACCGTCCGGCGATCGCTTCAGTGCTGCCGAACCAATCGGGCGGCTTTACCACCATGCTCGACCTCGGCGCCAATGTCGACTGCACCGCCGAGCATCTGCTGCAATTTGCGGTGATGGGCAGCGCCCTGGTGTCGGCAGTGGACGGCAAGGCCGAGCCGAGCATCGGCCTGCTCAATATCGGCGAGGAAACGATCAAGGGCAGTGAAACGATCAAGCGCGCCGGCGAATTGCTGCGCCAGGCTTCGGCGGCGGGTCAGTTGAACTTCTACGGCAATGTCGAAGGCAATGATATTTTCAAGGGCACGACCGATCTGGTCGTGTGCGACGGTTTTGTCGGCAATGTGGCGCTGAAGACCGCCGAGGGGCTGGCGGCGATGATCGCCAGCTTCATCCGCGCCGAGTTCAGCCGCAATTGGCGCACCAAGATCGTCGCCATCCTGGCGATGCCGATCTTGAACCGCTTCAAGCGCCGCGTCGACCACCGGCAACTGAACGGTGCGGCGCTGCTGGGCTTGCGCGGGCTGGTGTTCAAGAGCCATGGCTCGGCCGATGCGGTCTCGTTCGAAACGGCCTTGACCCGGGCCTATGAGGCAGCGCGCCACCAATTGCTCGAGCGGGTGCACGAGCGCATCATCGCCACCTTGCTGCACCCCATGCCCGATGCTGAATCAGCTGAAGGCGAGAATCGAATCGATGGAGACAGCGCGACCGATGTCGCCCAAGCTGCATGAGCCACAAAAATCCGCCTTACAGCCGCATCCTCGGCACCGGCAGTTTTCTGCCACCAAACCGCTTGACCAATGCCGATCTGGCCGCGCAGTTGGCCAAGGACGGGGTCGAGACTTCGGATGAATGGATCGTCGGGCGCACCGGCATCCACGCCCGCCACTTTGCCGCACCGGGTGTCACTGCCAGTGATCTGGCCTTGCCGGCAGCCCGTGCAGCGCTCGAGGCCGCGGGTGTTGCCGCCAGCGAGATCGACCTGATCATCGTCGCCACCTCGACGCCCGATATGGTGTTTCCTTCCACCGCCTGCCTGCTGCAGCACAAGCTCGGTATTGCCGGCGGCGCCGCGTTTGATTTGCAAGCGGTCTGCTCGGGGTTCATTTACGCGCTCTCGGTGGCGGATTCGATGATCAAGACGGGTGCGGCGACCAAGGCGCTGGTGATCGGCGCTGAAGTGTTTTCGCGCATTCTCGATTTCAAGGACCGCACGACCTGCGTGCTGTTTGGCGACGGCGCCGGCGCCGTGGTGCTGGGTGCAAGCCAGACGCCCGGCATCCTCGCGACCGACCTGCATGCCGATGGCAGCCATGCCGGCATCCTTTGTGTTCCGGGCACGGTCTCGGGCGGGCTGGTGCTGGGTTCTCCGCTGCTGACAATGGACGGTCAGGCGGTCTTCAAGCTGGCTGTCGGGGTGCTGGAAAAGACCGCTCGCGCGGTGCTTGACAAGGCCGGCCTGACCGATGCCGACATCGACTGGCTGATCCCGCATCAGGCCAATCTGCGCATCATGCACAGCACGGCGAAGAAGCTGAAGTTGCCGCTTGACAAGCTGATCGTCACCGTTGACCAGCATGGCAATACGTCGGCCGCGTCGATTCCCCTGGCGCTTGACCATGCGGTGCGTGGCGGCCAGGTCAAACCCGGCGACACCGTGATGCTCGAAGGGGTTGGCGGCGGCTTCACCTGGGGCGCGGTGCTGCTGAACTTCTGATGGTTGAGGAACGCTTGATGACCGCAAAATTTGCCTTTGTTTTCCCCGGCCAGGGCTCGCAGGCGGTCGGCATGCTCGACGCCTGGGGTGACCATCCGGAAGTCCTGCGCACGCTGGCCGAAGCTTCGGCTGCGCTGGGCGAGGATGTTGCTGCCTTGATCCGGACCGGCCCGAAAGAGCTGCTCGACCTGACCACCAACACCCAGCCGGTGATGCTGACCGCAGGCATCGCCTGCTACCGCGCCTGGATTGCCGAGACCGGCCTGGTCCCTGCCGCAGCGGCCGGGCATTCGCTGGGCGAGTACACGGCGCTGGTCGCAGCCGGTGCCTTGAGCCTGGCCGAGGCCTTGCCATTGGTGCGGTTTCGCGCCGAGGCGATGCAGGCGGCGGTGCCGGTCGGCGTTGGCGCGATGGCAGCGATCCTGGGCCTGGAAGCGCAAGCGGTGCGTGAGGGCTGCGCGCTGGCGGCTGCGGCATCCGGCGAAGCGGTCGAAGCGGTCAATTTCAATGATCCGAAGCAGACGGTGATCGCCGGCACCAAGGCGGGCGTCGACAAGGCTTGCGAAGTCTTGAAAGCAGCTGGCGCCAAGCGCGCTTTGCTGCTGTCGGTGTCGGCGCCGTTCCATTCGAGCCTGATGAAACCAGCCGCTGAAGCGCTCAAGCTCAGGCTCGCCAGCACGGATTTTTCGGCTTTGCAGTTCCCAGTGATCAACAACATCGACGTTGCTTCGGTCGCCGATGCGGCCGGCCTGCGCCAGGCGCTTTATGCCCAGGCCTTCGGCGCGGTGCGCTGGGTCGAGGTGGTGCAGGCTTTGAAGGGCCTGGGGCTGACCCATATCATCGAATGCGGGCCCGGCAAGGTGTTGGCCGGCATGATCAAGAGAATCGACGCCGACATCGTGACGGCAACGGTGCTCGATCCGGCATCGCTGGCGCAAGCGCGCGAGCTGCTGGGCTGAAAGGCAAAGCAATGACTGATCCAACAAGCAAGCGCCAGGTTGCGCTCGTCACCGGCGCCAGCCGCGGTATCGGCCGCGCGATTGCGCTGACGCTGGCCGAGCAGGGCTATATCGTCGTCGGCACCGCGACCAGCGAGGTCGGCGCCGCCGGCATCAGCGCGGCCTTGGCGCCCCATGGCGGCCGCGGTCTGCTGCTCGACGTCAATGACGCGCCGGCAGTCGAGGCGGCCATCGAAGCGATCATCAAGCTCGACGGTGGCCTGCAGGTGCTGGTCAACAACGCCGGCATCACCCGCGACACCTTGGCGATGCGGATGAAGGACGAGGACTGGGATGCGGTGCTCGACACCAATTTGAAGGCCGTGTTCCGCATGAGCCGGGCTGTGATGCGCTTGATGATGAAACAGCGCTATGGCCGCATCATCAACATCACTTCGGTCGTAGGTGCTTCGGGCAACGCGGGTCAGGCCAATTACGCAGCGGCCAAGGCCGGCGTGGCCGGCATGACGCGCGCGCTGGCCCGGGAACTGGGCAGCCGCGGCATCACCGTCAACTGCGTGGCCCCCGGTTTCATCGCCACCGACATGACCGAAAGCCTGCCCGAAGCCCAGAAACTGGCGCTGTTGGCGCAAATTCCTGTCGGCCGTTTGGGTGACCCTAGGGAAATTGCTGATGCGGTTGTCTTCCTCGCATCACCGAAGGCGGCCTACATTACCGGCACGGAGTTGCATGTCAACGGTGGCATGTACATGAACTGAAGTGAATTGCAGCAGCCTGGCATTTTGCTGGGCTGCGCACCGGATTTGCCCGGCCGGTGAGGTCTTCAAAAGGACTCGACGCTTTTCAAGCAAGCGAGTCGCTTCGGAGGCCTTAGAATCCTGGGCTGTTCCAGTCAAATTTTTCCCGGAGAAGTCATGAGCGATATCGAAGCACGCGTCAAAAAAATCATTGCAGAACAACTCGGAGTGCCTGAGTCTGATGTCACCCATGAAAAGGCTTTCGTTGCCGATCTGGGTGCGGACTCGCTCGACACGGTCGAGTTGGTGATGGCGCTTGAAGACGAATTCGGCATCGAAATTCCCGATGAAGAAGCCGAGAAGATCACCACCGTGCAATTGGCGATCGACTACGCAGTCAACAACCAGAAGGCCTGAGCTTCGCGCTCGGCCTTGGTCAACCGATTTTCCATAAACGCATGAGCCGTCGTCGCGTCGTCGTCACCGGTCTCGGCCTTGTCAGTCCCGTGGGTAACACGGTGACCGAGGGCTGGGCCAATATCCTGGCCGGCAAGTCCGGCATTGACCGCATCACCCGCTTTGATGCCAGCGCCTTTTCCTGCCATATTGCGGGCGAAGTCAAGGGCTTCAATGTGGAAGATTACCTTCCTGCCAAGGAAGCGCGGCATATGGATACTTTCATCCATTACGGCTTTGCGGCATCGGTTCAGGCCGTGCAGGACGCAGGTCTGCGGACCGGCGACCAGTTGACTGAACTTGAAGCCGAGCGCATCGGCGTGCTGGTGGGCTCGGGCATCGGCGGTTTGCCGCTGATCGAGGAAACCCATGGCGAGTTGATGGCGCGCGGCCCGCGTCGGGTGTCGCCGTTCTTCGTGCCGGCCTCGATCGTCAACATGATCTCCGGTCATGTGTCGATCAAGTTCGGCTTTCAAGGACCGAATCTGGCGATTGCCACTGCTTGTTCGACCGGCTTGCATGCAATCGGCATGGCCGCGCGGCTGATCGAATATGGCGATGTTGACGTGATGGTGGCCGGCGGCGCTGAAGCCACCGTGTCGCCGCTGGGTCTGGGAGGCTTTGCCTCAGCGCGTGCGCTGTCAACCCGCAACGACGATCCCGAAACGGCCTCCCGTCCCTGGGACAAGGACCGCGACGGTTTCGTGCTCGGCGAGGGCGGCGGCGTGATGGTGCTCGAAGAATATGAGCATGCCAAGAAGCGCGGCGCCAAGATCTATGCCGAACTGTCCGGCTTCGGCATGGGGGCTGATGCCTACCATATGACCGCCCCGTCGGTCGATGGCCCGAAGCGTTCGATGCTGGCAGCCTTGCGCAATGCCGGTCTGAACGGCGAGCAGATTCAATACATGAACGCCCATGGCACATCGACGCCCTTGGGCGATCTGAACGAAACCAATGCGATCAAGCTGGCCTTCGGCGCCCATGCCAGGGATTTGGTGATCAGCTCGACCAAGTCGATGACCGGCCATCTGCTCGGTGGGGCAGGGGGGATTGAATCGGTGTTCACCGTGCTGGCGCTGCGCGACCAGGTCGCACCGCCAACGATCAACATCGTCAACCAGGATCCCGAGTGCGACCTGGATTACTGCGCCAACGAAGCGCGGCCGATGAAGATCGAGTACGCCGCCAAGAACAACTTTGGTTTTGGCGGCACCAACGGAACCTTGATCTTCAAACGTTTCGTCTGAACTGCTTCCCGTATGAGGCCCAAGGCCGGAATGCGGGACTGCTGATATGCCGCGCAGCTCACCCGCTTTCGAAGTCGCCGTACGCAATCAGCCCAGGTTGCAACTGTTGATCGCGGCGCTGGTCTCCTGCGCTGCGACTTGCGCCTTGCTGGCCGTGATGGCGCATCAACCCGGATTTTGGCCATGGCTGGAACTGGTGGTGGCCTGCGGCTTGCTGGCCTGGCGCATGGCGCGAGTGACGCCGCGCCAACTGCAATGGGACGGTCAGGTCTGGCGCCTTGCACTGGCCGGGCTGAACGAGCCCGGCCCCGCCACTTCGATCGAGGTGGTGATCGACTTCGGATCCTGGATCCTGCTACGTGCTCGTGCAGCTCAGGGCTTCAGCTTCAAACGCACCTACCTGCCGATGTCGCAGGCAGTCGATCCGGTGACATGGGGCTTGTTCAGGGCCACGCTGTTTTCGGCCAAGACAGAACCATGAGTCATGTGGGTATTGCAGCCGGGCTCTTGAATTTTTTCCGGAAGGCCCCAAAATCGGCGGGGTCCAGAGATCCGGGTCAATCTGCCTTGGTCATCGTTCCAATTCTTTTGTGAGCAGTCAAATGATGTCTCCACTGTCTGTCTCCCGGCTGTCGGCCGTCTTGCTGAGCTTGAGCCTTTTCATCTTGCCCGGCCAGGTGTCGGCGCAGTCGCGCGACCTGCCGGATTTCACCGAACTGGTCGAAAGAGTCGGCCCGGCCGTCGTGAATATCCGCACCACCGAGCGCATGCGCCCGGCTGCCGGCGGCAACGGCATGCCCGAAATCGACGAGCAGATGCAGGATTTCCTGCGCCGCTTCGGTATCCCGGTGCCGAACCAGCGCCGCGGTGCTCCGCGTGGCGGGGGTGATGATGAAGCGCAGCAACCGCAGCGTCGCGGCATCGGGTCGGGCTTCATCCTCAGTGGCGATGGCTATGTGATGACCAATGCCCATGTCGTCAACGGTGCTGACGAGGTCTGGGTGACCCTGACCGACAAGCGCGAATTCAAGGCCAAGCTGATCGGTGCCGATCGACGCAGCGACATCGCGGTGCTCAAGATCGAAGCAAGCGGCTTGCCGGCCGTCAAGATCGGTGAGGTCAGCCGGCTCAAGGTCGGCGAATGGGTGATGGCCATCGGCTCGCCCTTCGGCTTTGACAACAGCGTCACTGCCGGCATCGTCAGCGCCAAGGCGCGTGACACCGGTGACCTGCTGCCCTTGATCCAGACCGATGTCGCGATCAACCCCGGTAACTCGGGCGGGCCCTTGCTGAATATGCGCGGCGAGGTGGTCGGCGTGAATTCGCAGATCTACAGCCAGTCGGGCGGCTTCATGGGCATCTCGTTTGCGATCCCGATCGACGAAGCGATCCGCGTTTCGGATCAGTTGCGCGGCGGCGGTCATGTCGTGCGCGGCTTTATCGGCGTAGCACCCGATGATTTGAGCAAGGAAGTGGCTGAATCGATCGGTCTGGGCAAGGCCTCGGGCTCCTTGATTCGTAGCGTCAGCCCCGGCGGCGCTGCAGCCAAGGCGGGCATCGAAGCGGGCGACGTGATCACCAAAATCGACGGCAAGCAGATCGAAAAGTCTACCGATCTGCGTCGTGTCATCGCCGGGATCAAGCCAGGTGCCAAGGTCAGCGTGCAGGTCTTCAGGCGCGGCGCTTACAAGGACCTGAGCATGACCGTCGGCGAAATGCCGGATGACCGGGCGCAGGCCGCCGGCGAGCCCGAGGCGAAAGGCGCGGCCAAGGCGACTGCCTTGTTCGGCTTGACGGTAGCCGACCTCAGCGAAGCGCAAAAACGCGAACTGAAGCTCAGTTCGGGCGTTCGGGTCGAAACAGCATCGGGTGTGGCCGCCCGCGCCGGCCTGCGGCAGGGTGATCTGATCCTGGCGGTCGACAACACCGAGGTCAACAGCGCCAAGCAGTTCCAGGCGGTGCTGGCCAAGCTCGACAAGGCCAAGGTGATCAATCTGCTGGTGCGGCGCGAAGATGTGGTCAGCTTCGTCTTGCTGCGTCCGGGGCGTTGATCCAGTCGCGGGAATAGCCCGCCGTGGCTTTTGGCTACAATAGACCTCTAACAGACGGCTGCCGCGGCGCTGCCTGGAAGGCGCGTCACGGCTGACGTGCCTTTTTTGTTTCCGGCTTGCCGCTGACGCGGCCGCAACCGCTGCTCGGTTGAGGGCCTGCAACGCAAGGGCTGAAGTCCTTGTACCTCCAGCCGAGCCTCGCTAGACAACGCATGAATCACATTCGAAATTTTTCCATCATCGCCCACATCGACCACGGCAAGAGCACGCTGGCGGATCGCATCATCCAGCGCTGCGGTGGACTTTCGGATCGCGAGATGGAAGCGCAGGTGCTCGATTCGATGGACATCGAGCGCGAGCGTGGCATCACCATCAAGGCCCAGACCGCATCGCTGCAGTACAAAGCCCAGGATGGTCAGACCTATAACCTGAACCTGATCGACACCCCGGGACATGTCGACTTCTCCTATGAAGTCAGCCGCAGCTTGAGCGCTTGCGAAGGCGCGCTGCTGGTCGTCGACGCCAGCCAGGGTGTGGAAGCGCAGACGGTGGCGAACTGCTACACGGCACTCGAACTCGGCGTTGAAGTCGTGCCGGTGCTGAACAAGATGGACCTGCCTAACGCTGACCCCGAGCAGGCCAAGACCGAGATCGAGGATGTGATCGGCATCGACGCCGCAGACGCGATCCCTTGCAGCGCCAAGACCGGCATGGGCATCGACGAGATTCTCGAAGCCGTGATCGCGCGGATTCCGCCGCCGCAGGGCATCGTTGAAGCGCCGCTGCGGGCGATGATTGTCGACAGCTGGTTTGACAACTATGTCGGCGTCGTGATGCTGGTGCGGGTCGTCGATGGCACGCTGAAAAAAGGCGAGCGCATCCGCATGATGGCGTCAAACGCCGTTTACCCGGCAGACAGCCTGGGCGTTTTTGCGCCGAAGTCCGAGCCGCGTGATCAGCTCAATGCCGGCGAGGTCGGATTCATCATCGCTGGCATCAAGGAGTTGCAGGCGGCCAAGGTTGGCGACACGGTCACGCTGGAAAAAAAGCTGCCGAACAACTTCGGCCCGGCGACTGAAGCGCTGCCGGGCTTCAAGGAAATCCAGCCGCAGGTCTTCGCCGGGCTCTACCCGACCGAAGCGAGCGAATATGACCAGCTGCGCGATGCGCTGGAAAAGCTCAAGCTGAACGATTCGTCGCTGCGTTACGAGCCCGAGGTGTCGCAGGCGCTGGGCTTCGGTTTCCGCTGCGGCTTCCTCGGCCTGCTGCACATGGAAATCGTGCAGGAGCGGCTCGAACGCGAGTTCGACCAGGACCTGATCACCACCGCACCGAGCGTCGTCTATGAAGTGCTGCTCGGCAGCGGCGAAGTGATCAAGGTCGAGAACCCGTCGAAGATGCCCGAGCTCGGCCAGATCGAGGAGATCCGCGAGCCCATCGTCACCGTGCACCTGTATATGCCGCAGGACTATGTCGGCCCGGTGATGACGCTGGCCAACCTGAAGCGCGGCAACCAGCTGAATATGGCTTATCACGGCCGTCAGGTGATGCTGACCTATGAGATGCCGCTGGCTGAAATCGTGCTGGACTTCTTTGACAAGCTCAAGAGCGTCTCGCGCGGTTATGCCTCGATGGACTATGAGTTCAAGGAATACCGCGCTTCCGATGTGGTCAAGGTCGACATCCTGATCAACGGCGACCGGGTCGATGCGCTGTCGATCATCGTGCACCGGGTGCAGAGCAATTTCCGCGGCCGCGGTGTGGCGGCCAAGATGCGTGAACATATTCCGCGCCAGATGTATGACGTGATCATCCAGGCGGCGATCGGCTCCAATATCATCGCGCGGGAGAGCATCAAGGCTTTCCGCAAGAACGTGCTGGCAAAATGCTACGGCGGCGATGTCTCGCGCAAGCGCAAGCTGCTGGAGAAACAAAAAGCCGGCAAGAAGCGCATGAAACAGATCGGTTCGGTCGAGGTGCCCCAGGAAGCGTTCCTGGCCATTCTGCAAGTTGATGACTAAAGAACAATTGATGAGTGCTCTGACTGGAATTCTCTACGCTGGCCTGGTCGCCTATCTGGGGGGCTGGTATACCGGCTACTGGAGCGGCAATTTCTCCTTGCTGCTTTTCATCCTGACCCTGGCGACTTCGGTCTACTGGCTGGCCGAGCGCTTCCACTTTCTGCCGGGTCGCGCCAAAGCTGCGGCCGAGTTGCAGACCAATGACGCCAAGCGGCGCCAGTCGCTGGCAGCGCAAGGCATCGTGCGGGTCGACGGCGACATCGAAGGCGCGCGCCAGCAGATCCTGCAGCAGCCCTGGTGGCTGGATTGGACTGCGGGGCTGTTTCCGGTGATCCTGGCGGTGTTCTTTTTGCGTTCCTTCCTGTTCGAGCCGTTCAAGATTCCATCGGGCTCGATGGTGCCGACGCTGCTGGTTGGTGACCTCATTCTGGTCAACAAGTTCCACTACGGCGTGCGCTTGCCGGTGATCAACAAAAAGATCATCGCCAACAACGATGTGCAGCGTGGCGATGTGATGGTGTTCCGTTTTCCCGAAGACACCAGCATTGACTTCATCAAGCGCGTGGCGGCAATTCCCGGCGACGAGATCAGCTATTTGAACCAGCGCCTGTCGATCAACGGCAAGGAAGTTGCGCTTGAAGCGAAAGGCGACTTCTACGATGAAGACGCGATG
>JBIKPD010000011.1:0-31570 GCA_044357665.1 Roseateles sp.
CGGGGTGTTGGCCATTGGGACGACCCCGCATTCGGCCCGGTGGGCCATCCATGCGGGCTACGGGGACATGGCGGGTTGGATTACGGCGGTTTCGTAGCCCGCATGAGGCCGAAGGCCGGAATGCGGGGTGTTGGTCATTGCCACGTCCCCCCGCATTCGGCCCAGTGGGCCATCCATGCGGGCTACGAGCCGGGTTGGCGCGGTTCATGCCTCACCGAAATCGCCGGGCGAATCGATCGCCAAACCCCAATCCGGCTCATAGAAACCCATCGCCACATGGCGTTGAAACGACGAATGTGGCCAATCGGCGGCACGGTTTGCCCAGCCATGCTTGACCGGGTTGAAATGGATGTAGTCCAGGTGCCTTGCAAGATCATCCTCATCGCGGAATCGGTGCTCCCAGAAGCGCCTTTGCCATAAGGCATAGCCGCCCTCCGCCCGTTTTGGCAAGGCCATGCCGGTTGCCAGCAATCGGTGGGTGAAACCCGCTTTCACCGCCCGCCAACGCGCCGGGAAATCACTGTCGTCATCAGGAAGCTTCCAGATGCAGTGCAAGTGATCAGGCAACACCACAATCGCCGTTATTTAGAACGGCCTGCGCGCCCTGGCTGCACGGATCGCAAGGCCCAGCAAGCTGATATGGTCGGTCAGCGTTGAAGTCGACCGATCCTGCAAGCCGAGCGTGAAAAAATAACTTTGCCCGGCCAAGCGACTCCTGCGGTACAGCACCATGGTGGACTCCAGATGCCGACGAATGTAAGGACTGTTTGGCAGTCGATGAATCCCGCATTCGGCCTTCGGGCCATCCATGCGGGCTACGGGTGGCACCGCGGATTGGACTCGTGGCACGACGAGCTCGTAGCCCGCATGAGGCCAACGGCCGGAATGCGGGATTTGATCCGACGAATTCGTAGTCGGCATGGAGCAGAAAAAAATCTACGAATTCAGCACTTGATTCCCGCGTGCAGGGCGACGACGCCGGCGCTGAGGTTGTGGACGTCGACATGGCCGAAACCGGCGGTTTTCATCATCGCCTTGAGCTCTTGCTGGCCCGGATGCATGCGGATTGATTCGGCCAGGTAGCGGTAGCTTTCGGCGTCGCCGGCGATCAGCTGGCCGATGCGTGGCAGGATCTTGAACGAGTACCAGTCATAAGGCTTTTGCAGCGGTGCGGCAACTTTGGAAAATTCAAGCACCAGCAACCGGCCACCGGGCTTGAGCACGCGGCACATTTCGGCCAGAGCTTTGTCCTTGTGGGTCATATTACGCAGCCCGAAGGCAACGCTGACGAGGTCGAAGCTGCCGCTCTTGAAAGGCAGGGATTCGGCATCGCACAGGCCGGTGGGCAGGATCAGGCCTTCGTCGAGCAGACGGTCGCGGCCCTGGCGCAGCATCGCTTCGTTGATGTCGGTATGCACGACCATGCCGCGCTCGCCGACCTTGCGAGCAAAGGCGCGTGCGAGGTCGCCGGTGCCGCCCGCGATGTCGAGTACGTAGTCGCCCGCTTTCAGGTTGGCCACGGCCACGGTGTAGGCCTTCCAGGCACGGTGCATGCCCATCGACATCAGGTCGTTCATGATGTCGTAGCGCGAGGCAACAGAGTCAAAAACGCCACGCACGCGGCTGGCTTTTTCGCCTTCGTCGACGGTCTGGTAGCCGAAATGGGTGCTGCTCATCATTGGCCTCAATGGGTCTTGCAGGAGCCGCCGGCCGCGGCCTTGGCCGACATCGGCGCATCGCGGCTGACACCGGCAGCAGCCACGCGGGCTTCGTAGTCACGCCACATTTCCTGCTGACGCGAACCGAGTTTGTAGAGGTAGTCCCAAGAGAACAGGCCGCTGTCATGGCCGTCAGAAAAGCTCGGCTGGACCGCGTAATGGCCGACCTGGGACAGCGCAGTGATCGAGACTTCGCGCTTGCCGGTCTGCAGCACTTCCTGGCCCGGGCCATGGCCCATCACTTCGGCCGAAGGGCTGTAGACGCGCATCAGCTCGAACGGGATTTGATAGCGCGCGCCATCGGAGAAGGCCACTTCAAGCATCCGCGACTGCTGGTGCACGGTGATTTCGGTGGGGGTGGGTGAATCGGGACTGAGTCCGGCCATGGTGATGCTGCTCTGAAGCGCGGGGCTTTCAGTGTAGCCGGGCAAGCCTTGCCTGCTGCAAGGAAAGCGCGCTTGAGCTACGCTTGCGCCCTTTCATGAATTCCGGATCCTCCATGCGTCGTCCCGTCCTGATCAATCTCGCCCTCGCCGCCACCATGCTGCTCGCCCTGCCTGCCAGGGCGATCGAGGTCAAGGACTTCGCCACCGACATCAATCCCTGCACCGACTTCTTCGAGTTCGTCAACAGCCGCTGGGCCGCAAAAACCGAGCTGCTGGCAAGCCGCACAAGAATCGGCAGCTTCGATCAGTTGCGCATCAACAATGATGTGCTGCTCGAGAAGGCACTGATCGAACTGGTGGCCCAACCGGCTTTGCAGACCACGCCGGGGTTGAAGCTGGTGGCGGCTTATTTCGCCAGCGGCATGGATGAAAACGCGATCGAGGCAGGCGGCTTGAAGTCGCTGCAGCCGCTGCTGGCCAAGATCGCCGCCGTCAAGGCGGTTGAGGATCTGCCGGCCATGCTGGCGGCATTGAACCGGGTGCAGATCGCAGCACCAATGGGCAGCTATGTGCGCAGCGATCCCAAGGACACCACCCGCCATGTGCTGGCGATCGGGCAATCAGGCCTGGGGCTGCCGGACCGGGACGATTATCTGAAGCCCTCGGAGCTGGCGACCAGGCTGCTCGGCGCCTATCGAATCTATGCCAATAGACTGCTGACCGCAGCCGGCAGCGAGCCGACCGAAGCAGCACTCGATGCCTTGATCGCCTTTGAAACCCGGCTGGCCGAGGCGACCAAAGCCCGCGCCGAAATGCGCGACCCGAACGCCAGCTACAACCCGATGAGCCCGGCCGAACTGGCAGCCGCAGCGCCAGGGCTGGACTGGCAGGCTTATTTGAATGAATTGACGCTGCGCCCGGACGGCAAGCGCGGCGTGGCAAGGCTGATCGTCGGCCAACCCGAATTCGCCAAGCGCGTAGCCGAGTTGGCGGCCAGCACAGCGCCGGCCGTCTGGCGCGATTACCTGACGCTGCGCCTGCTCGACGCCAATGCGGATCGTCTGCCGAAGGCTTTTGCCAGCGCGCATTTTGACTATCACCGCCTGGCGATCAATGGCCTGAAAGCCAGGCCGCCGCGGGCCGAAGAGGTGATCCTTGCGATTGGCGGGCGCATCGGCGGCGCGCCGCTGGCGATGGGTCTGGGCGAGCTGTTCGTGGCCCGGAACTTCTCGCCCGAAGCGCAGTCGCGAGCGCTGCAACTGGTGGCCGATGTGAAGGTGGCGATGCGCCGGCGGATCGAAAACGTCGACTGGATGACGGCAGCGACCAAGCTGCGCGCGCTGGAAAAGCTCGAAGCGATGGCGCCCAAGATCGGCGGCCCGGAGAAATGGCTCGATTACGCGGGGCTGAGTCTGGCGGCTGATGACTATGCCGGCAATATGCTGCGCGCCGCGGCCTGGCACACGGGTCAGCAGATGGCCGATCTGGACTTGCCGGTGGACCGCAAGCGCTGGTTCACTTCACCGCATATCGTCAATGCCTTTGCCGGCGGGCTGAACGAGATCACTTTTCCGGCTGGCATCCTGCAGCCGCCCTTCTTCGACGCCAAGGCCGACGATGCGGTCAACTATGGCGGCATCGGTATGGTGATCGGGCATGAGATCACCCATCACTTCGACGACCGCGGGCGCAAGTTCGACAGCATCGGCAGGCTCAACGACTGGTGGACCGCAGCCGATGCCGCCGCCTATCAGCAACGCGCTGAGCGCGTGGTGGCGCTTTATGGCGGTTACCAGCCGGTACCGGGCATGGCCATCAATGGCCGGCTGACGCTGGGCGAGAACATTTCCGACATGTCGGGGCTGCCGATCGCTTTCGACGGGTTGCAGATCGCTTTGCAGCGCAGCGCCGCTGGCAAAGCCCAGCCACTGATCGACGGTTACACGCCAGAGCAGCGCTTTTTCTTGTCGAACGCGCTGGTCTGGCGCAGCAAGATCCGCACCGAAGCGCTGATCAACCAGCTGCGCACCGACTCCCATTCGCCAGCCAAATACCGTGTGCTGGCGCCGATGTCGAATTCGCCCGCTTTCGCTCAGGCCTTCAGCTGCAAGGCCGACAACGCGATGGTGGCGGCGGATCCGATCAAGGTCTGGTGATCGCCAGGGCCGCTGCGACTCGCTGATCGAGCTGCTGCAGCGGCAGCGCCAGGCTTGCTTCGGCATCAGACGTTTCGCGCAGCGCCGCACCCCAGACCGGGTTGGGGAAATGGCTGTCCCAGTCGAAGCGCGCGATCACATGCCAATGCAGATGCGGCACCACATTGCCCAGGCTGGCCAGGTTGACCTTGGTTGGTTGCAGCGCCTCGATCAGCACCCGCTCGATCGCGTTGACCGCCTCGATGCAGTCGCTGCGCTCTGTCCGGCTCAACTGGCTGAACTCAGCCACATGGGCTTGCCAGATCAAACGGTAAAAGGCCGGGAAGTTGGCATCGAGCACGCGCACGACACGCCAGGCTGCCGTCTGCGCGACGAGGATGCCGCCGGGTTCGAGGCATAGGGGACAGTTGCTTGATTTCATTGAGCTGAGTTGCTGGCTGGCTGACGTCGACTGTAACCAATGCCTTGGGATTCCATGCCACAGCGCTTGACAATACTTATTGAATACTTATTATCTCGCTTGTGAACGAGATCCAATGGAAGCCCAAAGCAGCCCGACAGCTGATGAAGCTTGACCACAGCGCACGAGTCACCATCCGCGACGAAGTCGGTCGGAAGCTGTCGGTATTTCCCGACTGCACAGGGGTGAAGGCGCTGGTCAACCACGCATATGGCTACCGTCTGCGCGTGGGTATTTACCGGGTGATGTTCGACGTGGATGGCGGCGCCGTCTGCGTCGTCAGTATCGAAGAGGTCAGGAAACGCGATGAACGCACGTATTGAATTCCAAACGTTGATGGGGCCCGACGGCAAGCCTGCTTTCGTCATGGTGCCGTACAACGAATTCAGGCGCATGTCCGGGGGCTTCACGCCAGGCACTGTCCCGCATGCCGTCGTCAGCGCCGTGGTGGATGGTGGCAACAAGATCAAAGCATGGCGTGAATACTTGCGGCTGACTCAGGCCGAGGTAGCCGGGCGGATCGGTGTCACGCAAGCCGCATTTGCGCAGATGGAAGCGACGCGGCGGCCGCGTAGAGCGACGCTTGAAAAGCTGGCCCCGGCGTTGGGTTTGACCATCGACCAGCTTGATTGGTGAAGGTGCAAGTTCCGATTGGCAGGCCGGGCCAGAACCCAATGACGGCAACTCCTTGGCCATACCCCTTCTGGATCGCCCACCGCGGCGCCGGGAAACTGGCGCCGGAGAACACGCTGGCGGCATTCCGCCTGGGTGCCAGCTACGGCTACCGGGCGTTTGAATGCGATGTGAAGCTGAGCCGGGATCTGGTTCCATTTCTGCTGCATGACGCGACGCTGAACCGCACCACTTCGGCCAAGGGCGCTGCGGGCTTGCTCAATTGGGCGCAATTGGCTCGACTTGACGCTGGCGCCTGGCATAGCAAGGCTTTTGCGGGCGAACCGCTGGCCAGCCTGGAGGCGGTGGCGCAGTTCTGCCTGGAGCAGGGGCTGGCGCTGAATCTGGAGCTGAAGCCTTCGCCGGATCAGGGCCTGTTGACCGGGCAGGTGGTGGGGCGAGAGGTCTTGCGCTTATGGAAGGGTGAGCTGCCGCTGTTCAGCAGTTTCGACCCCGAGGCGCTGCGCGGCGCGGCCGAAACCGCGCCCACGGTGCCGCGCGCTTTGCTGCTTGGCACCTTGAAGCCCGGCTGGCTGTTGCTGGCTCAAGACCTGGCTTGTGCAGCCGTGGTGACCGACTATCGCTTGATGGACAAGACGGTCGCCGCGTTGATTCACAACGCTGGTCTGAGGGCGCTCGTTTACACCGTCAACGATGAAGCCGTTGCCACGCGCTTGATCGCCGATGGCGTCGACGGGATCATCACCGATGCGGTAGATCGCTTCGCGCCGGCGTGATCCCCGCATTCGGCCTTGCGGCCATTCATGCGGGCTACGGGGCATTTGTAGCCCGCCATGAAGCGCAGCGCAATGCGGGAACTCGCCCGTTGAAAAGCACGCCCCACATTAGGCCCGACGGCCATCCATGCAAGCCATGGGGCATTTGTAGCCCGCCGTGAAGCGCAGCGCAATGCGGGATTCGCCCGTTAAAAAGCACGCCCCACATTAGGCCCGACGGCCATCCATGCAGGCCATGGGGCATTTGTAGCCCGCCATGAAGCGCAGCGCAATGCGGGAACTCGCCCGTTGAAAAACACGCCCCCGCATTCGGCCTTGCGGCCATCCATGCGGGCTACGATGCGTCGATTACCCTGCGCTTGAGGTTTCCGAAATGCCGACCCCCGACCCGATATTGATCCAGGTGCCCGAGCTCATCGTCGGTGCGCGCTTGATCCTGGCCTCGCCTCAGACCGGGCAGGGGCCGGCGATGGCGCTGGCGATCGCTGGGTCGATCAGTCACCTGCGGCCCTGGATGACTTGGGCACAAGACCCGCCGAGCATGGAGTCCGCCGAAGCGGTGGTTCGCCGGATGCAATCCGATTTCATCCTGCGCAGCGAGCTGATGTTTCATCTCTACGAAAAAAATTCTGCCGGCGAATGTGGGGAGTTGCTCGGTGGCGCCGGGCTGCACCGCATCGACTGGGCGTTGCGGCGTTTCGATCTGGGTTTCTGGCTGCGAGCCAGCGCGCTGGGCCAGGGCTATGCGACCGAGGCCGTGAATTTGCTGACCGGGCTGGCTTTCGAGCAACTGCAAGCTCGCCGCGTCGAAATCCGGACGGACAACACCAACCTGCGCTGCCGCGCCGTGGCCGAACGCTGCGGCTTCGAATTCGAAGGCTTGCTGCGCTGCGAAGCCCAAGGTGTCAACGGCGAGCCGACCGACACCCGGATCTATTCGCGCATCCGAACATCCCCGCATTCCTCTGCGCTTCATGGCGGGCTACAGATCGCCCCGTAGCCCAATGGGATGGACGCTAGGCCGAATGCGGGAATCGTGGATTGCAAGGTTGCGAATCCCCGCATTCCGCTGCGCTTCATGTCGGGCTACGGTCTTGTATTTCGGGGGGCAATTCGCGCAGATCGCGCAAAGTCGGGTGGCGCCAAGCGAACAGACTCAAGGCGAGCGCGCCGATGCCGGCAAACAGCAGGGCCGAGCGCAGGCCCACATGTTCGCCGAGCCAGCCGCCGAGCAAAGCGCCCGGGCCGGCCGGCAGCAGGATCATCCAGCGCATGGTGCTGGTCATGCGGCCCAGCATCGGCGCTGGCGTCAACGACTGGCGCAGGGCCAGGAAGTTGATGAAGATCAGCACCGCGCCGATGCCATAGGTTGCCAGCATGAAGATGAAGGCCGCCACGCCGAAAGCATTGGCTGGCATCAGCGCCAGCAGCAACCAGCCGGCACCGCTGATGGCGACCCCCAGCACGAGGCAGGGCCCCGGGCCGAGGCGGCGGCTGATGCGGTTGCCGAAGATGCTCGCCAGCACAGTGCCAAGGCCCAGGCCCACATAGCTGATGCCGACCGTCTGGGCTGACAGCCCCAGCGTGCGGGTCGCATAGAGAATCTGCACGACCTGGGCCGCGTTGTTGAACAACTGCCAGCCGCCAACCGTCGCCGCCAAGGTGATGAGCACGCGGCGTTGCCAGACAAAGGTCAGGCCCGCCTTGAGGTCGCGCCAGAAATCAGCCTTGCTGCCTTGCACCAGCGTTTCTTCGACCTTGATGCCGCGCAGGATCAGCGCCGAAATCAGCACCAGCAAGGCGTCGATCGCCAGCGTCATCGGCGCGCCCATCAGCTTGATCAGGGCGCCGGCCAGACCCGGTCCAGCGACTTCAGCGCCCGAGGAGGCGAGCGCATTCTTTGCATGGGCTTCGACCAGCCGATCGCGGCTGACGATCTGGGTCAGCACGACCTGGGCAGCGCTGCCGGCGGTGGTGTAAACCACGCCGAGGACGAAGCCGACGCCGTAGAGAAGGTTCATGTTCAGCACGCCAGCCCAGGCAGCCAGCGGCACCGTGGCAACGGTGAAGGCCAGCAGCGTTTCGCCGGCCACATAGATCGGCAGCTTGCGCACGCGGTCGAGCCAGACGCCCGATGGCAGCGAGAACAGCACGAAGGGCAGGATCTCCATCGAGGTCAGCAAGCCCATCTGCGTCGGGCTGGCGTTGAGCAGCACAGCGGCGGTCAGCGGCAACGCCAGCATGGTGATCTGGCCACCTAGCGAGCTGATCAGGATCGAGGTCCAGAGCCGGCGATAGATGCGGTCGCGCAGAAGGTCACCAGCAGGCAGGGCGAACCTGCCCGTCAATTGCTCGAACCAGCGCCTGGTTTGACTCGGTTTGGTCAAGCGACTCAAAAACCTACTGCAGCGCCATCACGGCGCGGGTCACTGGCGGCCACATAGCCTTCAACCGACGGATCGCCCAGGCGCCAGATGAACTGGCCGGCGCCAAAGTCCTGATAGCTGTCGTGGATGTCGCCGATCTGATGACCCAGGGCGCGCAGACCATCAATCGTGCCGGCGGGCATATGGGCTTCGACATTGATCGACAGGCCTTCGTTGTAGCGCCAGCGCGGCGCGTCGCAAGCCGCCTGCGGATGCTGGCCATGGTCAAGCATACGCACCAGCGTCTGCATATGGCCTTGTGGCTGCATATTGCCGCCCATCACGCCATAGCTCATTACCGGCTGGCCGCCCTTGGTCAGGAAGGCCGGAATGATGGTGTGGAAAGGCCGCTTGCCCGGCGCCACCAGATTCGCGTGTCCCGCCTCAAGCGTGAAACCATGGCCACGGTTTTGCAACGACACGCCATAACCCGGCACGACCAGGCCGGAGCCGAAGCCCATGTAGTTGCTCTGGATGAAGCTGACCATCATGCCGCTCTCGTCGGCGGCAGTCAGGTAGATGGTGCCACCTTTGACCGGATTGCCGGCCTTGAAGTCCTGCGCACGGCCCATATCGATCAGCTTGGCACGCTGGGCCAAATAGGACGGATCGAGCATCTCAGCCACGCTGAGCTTCATCGAGCGGGCATCGGCCACATAGCGGTAAACATCGGCAAAGGCGAGCTTCATCGCCTCGATCTGCATATGCTGGGCTTCAATGCCATCGATCGGCAGCGAAGGCAGGTCCAGGTGTTTGAGGATGCCCAACGCGATCAGGGCCGCCACGCCCTGGCCGTTCGGCGGGATTTCGTGCAATTCATGCCCGGCATAGTCCTGCGAGATCGTGCCCACCCATTCGGGCTTGTAGGCGGCGAAATCCTTGGCAGTCATCGCGCCGCCGGTCTGCTTTGCAAAGGCCTCGACCGCTGCTGCGACTTCGCCCTGGTAGAAGGCTTCGCCCTTGGTCTTTGCGATCAGCCTGAGCGTGCGCGCGGCGTCTGGAAACTTGAACAGCTCGCCAACTTCAGGCGCGCGGCCATGCGGCAAAAAGGCCTGGGCAAACCCGGGCTGCGAGGTGATTTCAGGCAAGGCTGCGGCCATCGCCCATTTGCTCTGCACGATCACCGGCACCGCATAACCGCGCTCGGCAATCTCGATCGCCGGCGCCAGCAGGTCCTCGAACGGCAGCTTGCCGAAGCGATCGCTCAGCGCCACCCAACCGGCCACCGCGCCAGGCACGGTCACGCCGCCCCAGCCGCGCTTGGGCGGGGTCTTGGCATCGGCGCCATAGGTCTTGAAAAAATACTCGGGCGTCCAGGCTTCGGGCGCCGTGCCCGAGGCGTTCAAGCCATGCAACTGCTGGCCGTCCCAGATGATGCAAAAGAGATCTGAGCCCAGGCCATTGCTGACCGGCTCGAGCAGGGTCATGCAAGCGGCTGTGGCGATCGCTGCATCAACCGCATTGCCGCCCTGGGCGAGCATGCGCAAACCGGCTTGCGCGGCCAGCGGATGCGAGGTGGAAACGATGTTGCGAGCGAAGACGGGGCTGCGAACGCTTGGGTAATGCTGGGTCCAGTTGAATTTTTGGGTCATGGCTTGCTCGGTTGTTTGGCGCTGCAGCATTGTGCGCGCATTGGAACTTCAGACCGGATCTTTCAGACTTGACGATTTACGTCATCGACGTCGCTGCCGGCGAAAAATCCCCCGCAAGGGCGGACCGGGAAGGCCTTTCATGATGAGCCATCTGAAGACCGGCGCCGGGCTGGCGCAGATCATCGATGACATCGAAACCAAGGGCCTGCTGAAGGCTTAAGGACCTTAACGAATTGGCGCCATGCTGCGCAGCGACTTGACTGCGCCCTCGCCCATCGCCGCGCCGAAGCGCTTGACCAGCCGCTCGGCGACATTGTCATGCGGCGTGTAGTCGATCACATCCTCGGCCTTGATGACTTCGCGCGCCACAAAATCGAGATTCCCCAGATGGTCGGCCAGACCCAGCTTGATCGCCTGTTCGCCGTTCCAGTACAGGCCTGAGAAGGTTTCAGGCGTTTCTTTCAAACGCTTGCCCCGGCCTTCACGCACCACCGCGATGAACTGCTGATGGATCTGGTCGATCATGGCCTGCGCATAAGCGCGCTGCCTGGCGTTTTGCGGCGTGAACGGATCGAGCATGCCCTTGTTGTCGCCGGCAGTCAGCAAGCGGCGCTCGACGCCGAGCTTGTCCATCAGGCCGGTGAAGCCGAAACCGTCCATCAACACGCCGATCGAGCCGACGATCGAGGCCTTGTCGACATAGATTTCGTCAGCCGCCGCGGCGATGTAATAAGCGCCCGAAGCGCAGATTTCCTCGACCACCGCATAGACCTTTTTGTCATGCTTGGCTTTGAGGCGCTTGATTTCGTCATAGACGATGCCGGCCTGCACCGGGCTGCCGCCTGGTGAGTTGATGCGCAGCACCACCGCCTGCGCGGCCTCGTCCTCGAAAGCGCTCTTCAAGGCCGACACCAGCAACTCGGCGCTGGCCTCGGTGTCGCCGGAGATTTCGCCGCGCAACTCGACCAGGGCGGTATGCGGCGTGGTCGGCGCCGGCATGTAATGGCGCTGCGACGTGAAGGTCCAGGCCACCAAGGCCAGCAAGACCAGCCAGATCGCCCTGTAGATGAAACGCCAGCGTCTGGCGCTGCGCTTGTCCTGCAGATAGTCGCTGGCAAATTGCGCCAGCAGCTGCTCATAGCCAGCGGGCGGCGCAGCCGGAGTTGCGACCGGCGCCGCAGCAGCGATGACGGGATCTTGGATCGGTGGGGGCAATTCTTCGTTGGGGTTCATAAGGGGCGGCGAGTCATTCATCGAATGCGGGTTGTATTGCGGCAGAAGGATACCAATAGACCTGGCCGGCACGTTCTTTGACCGGGACCTGGGTCAGGCCACGGTGACCGCACATGCCCGAAACGCAGCGGCCGGACAGCGGATCGTAGACCGCGCCATGGATCGAGCACATGATCAATTCCTTGTCGGCGTCGAGAAATTCGCCCTCCTGCCAGTCCATTTCGGTTGGCAGGTGGGCGCAGCGGTTCAGGTAGGCGACCACCTGGCCATCGAAACGCAAGACGAAGGCACGCTCGGGCTTGCTGTTTTGCAGCACGTCGAAGCTATGCGCGCGGCCACGCTCGGCCAAGGCGTCCGAAGGGCAGAGCGGGAGTTCCTTGTCGACGGGCTTCATTCAGGCGTGCTCGAGCAGCCAGGCATGCAGGTCGGGCACCGATGCGGCGACATGCAAGGGTTTGAAAGCGGCGAAATTCGAATGGTCATGGGCGCCATAGCCGACTCCGACGCAGGCCACACCGGCATTGCCGGCGAGTTGCAGATCATGGGTGGTGTCGCCGATCATCAAGGTCCGGTCGGGCGCAATCTCGAGTTCATGCATCAGCTCGAACAACATCCGCGGGTCGGGTTTGCCGGCGGTTTCATCCGCCGTGCGCGTGCCATCGAACAGGTTCTGCAGTTCGACCGCCTTGAGCACATCGTCGAGCCCGCGCCGGTTCTTGCCGGTCGCCACGGCCAGCAGATGCCGGCGCGCCTTCAGCGCCGCCAGCATCTCCAGCGTGCCATCGAACAACATCAAGTCGTGCTGGGCGGCCAAGTAATGGTGGCGAAAACGAAGACTGAGCTCGGGATAGCGCGCCCTCGGCAGATCAGGCACCGCATGGGCCAGCGCATCGGGCAAAGCCATGCCGATGACATAACTGGCGGCCTCCCGGCTCGGCTCGGCCATACCGACGTCGACCGCCGAGGCCTGGATGCAGCGGGTGATCAAGGCGGTCGAGTCGAACAAAGTGCCGTCCCAATCGAAGATGATCAAATCAAATTGCTTCGGATTCATGGTTTCAAAAGACTCAATAACTGTTCGCATTCGGGGGGCAATGGTGCCAGCAATTCGATCTCCAGTGCGGTCGCAGGGTGGACGAAGCGCAGGCGCTTGGCATGCAGGAACATCCGGTCGAAGCGCACACCGGGCAGCGCGGTGCCACGCGCCAGGGCCCGGTTGGCTTCAAAGTCGCCGTATTTCGGGTCGCCAACGATGGCATGACCGGCATGCGCGAGGTGGACACGGATCTGATGCGTGCGGCCGGTCTTGATCGTCACGTCGAGCAGGCTGTAGGCCGTCAATCGCTTCACGACCTTGACCAGGCTGATCGAGCGCTTGGCCTGATCAAAGGATGGGTCATCGGCATGCTCGATCACCCGCACCCAGCGTTCGCCATCGCTGCCGATGAACTTGAGCAGCGGCAAGTCGATGACTTTGTGGTTCTCGGCCCAGGCGCCTGACACCAGCGCCGCATAGGTCTTGCCGGTCTCGCGCTCGCGAAACTGCTCTTGCAGGGCGACCAGCGCGCTGCGCTTCTTGGCAATCAGCAGCAGGCCCGAAGTTTCCTTGTCGAGCCGGTGCACCAATTCAAGGAACTTGGCTTGCGGCCTGGCGCGGCGCAGTTGTTCGATGACGCCGAAGCTGACCCCCGAGCCGCCATGCACGGCCACGCCGGCCGGCTTGTTGATGGCGATCAGGTGCTCGTCTTCATAAACCACCGGGAACTCGCGTGCCGGCACATGTTCCTGCGGCGCCGTCACCCGCTCCGGCAGGCGCACCGGCGGCACGCGCACTTCGTCGCCGAGTTGCAAGCGCGTATCGGCCTGCGCCCGGCCCTTGTTGACGCGCACTTCGCCAGCCCGAATGACGCGGTAGATATGGGTCTTGGGCACGCCCTTGAGTTCGCGCAGCAAAAAATTGTCGAGCCGCTGACCGGCCGAGCCCTCGTCGATGATCACGCGGCGCACCGCCGGTGCGGCGGCGCTTGCCTCTGCAGCCGGCGGGGCTGGCAGCCTGATCGTCGTTGTTTGCGCGGGTTCATGTCGGGGGCCCGACGGTCTGGCTTGTGCAGATTTGGCGACTGCTGCGGGCCTGCGGGTTTTGGAGATGGCCGACGCTGCAGCTTTAGCCCTTATAATCATGCTCACCAAGTTAGCGTCGTAAGTATTTGATTTGTCTGATTTTACCCGGCCATCTGAAAGACGATGAACCGGCGTGAAGCCAAGGTTTTTTGGACGACGTTGATTTGGCGATCAGTGCAGGAACAATTCCGACGCTGGTCAAAATATAGGTGATGCAACGCGTACCGCGATGAAGAGAGCCCTTTCCCCAAGTGACAGGGCGGCTTTTGATGGCACGCGGCAGAGCAGTCAAGAATGAACCACGCCCGGCAAGGCACGCATGAAAATCGCGCAAGCGAACAAGCGCTACTTGCTGGCAAAGACAAGGTTTCCCAAGGCGCGAGAAGGTTGGCTAATTCATGCCCGACCCGCTCGCACCAGCTTCCAGCAGTCCTCGCAGATGAGCCCGATCACTCCTTCCACCCCCCATCGCCCTGACGCGCAGCCCCGGCCCATTGCCGGTGAGGCTGTGCTGCATGGCTCTGGCAGGGTCGCACAGCCCATTGCTGCGCGTTCACGGGAGCGGGCCACTTCGCCGACTGTTCGGTCGCACGCGCCAACGCTGGTCCAGCTGATCGATTGACGATTCAGCTTCCAGTCCAGGGCGATTCCTTCCTCGGTTCATCGAACATTGCTCGTGCATTGATGTGCTGCTGCATGGGCCTGTCCATGCCGTAGCGTGATGCTGCGTGTCTGCCGGCCGGATTTGAAACCCGGTCGCTGGCGCGCGAGGAGGAATGAAATGAAACGCATGCTGATCAATGCGACGCAGCCGGAAGAGCGGCGCCTCGCAATCGTTGATGGCCAGAAGTTGATGGACTTCGAGACTGAAATCGAAGGCCGTGAGCAACGCAAGGGCAATATCTACAAGGCCGTTGTGACCCGCGTCGAGCCCTCGCTCGAAGCCTGTTTTGTCGATTACGGTGAGGAACGCCACGGCTTCCTGCCATTCAAGGAAATCGCCAGGACCTATTTCCGCGACGGCGTCGATGTGCGCACCGCGCGCATCCAGGACTGCATCCGCGAAGGCCAGGAGTTGCTGGTCCAGGTCGAAAAAGAAGAGCGCGGCAACAAAGGCGCTGCGCTGACGACCTTCGTCTCGCTGGCCGGCCGCTATCTGGTCTTGATGCCCAACAACCCGCGTGGCGGCGGTGTGTCGCGCCGGATTGAAGGCGAAGACCGCGAAGAGCTGAAAGAAAACCTCGACCAGCTCGAATACCCGAAGGGCATGAGCCTGATCGCCCGCACCGCTGGCATCGGCCGCAGCGCCGCCGAGTTGCAGTGGGACTTGAACTACATGCTCAAGCTCTGGTCCGCCATCGACGATGCGGCCAAGGGTGGCAAGGGCGCTTACCTGATCTATCAGGAAAGCTCGCTGGTGATCCGCGCGATCCGCGATTACTTCACTGCCGATGTCGGTGAAATCCTGATCGACACCGACGACCTGTACGAACAGGCCAGCCAGTTCATGAACCATGTGATGCCTGACCAGGGCCATCGCGTGAAACGCTACCGCGACGACGCGCCGCTGTTCAGCCGTTTCCAGATCGAACACCAGATCGAAACCGCATTCAGCCGCACCGTCAACCTGCCTTCGGGCGGCGCGATCGTGATCGACCATACCGAAGCGCTGGTTTCGGTGGACGTCAACTCGGCGCGTTCAACCCGCGGCAGCGACATCGAAGAAACCGCCACCCGCACCAACCTCGAAGCGGCCGACGAAATCGCCCGCCAGATGCGCTTGCGTGACCTGGGCGGCCTGATCGTGGTCGACTTCATCGACATGGAAGAGTCGAAGAACCGCCGCGAAGTCGAGCAGCGTCTGCGCGATGCCTTGCGTCCGGACCGCGCTCGCGTGCAGTTCGCTTCGATCAGCAAGTTCGGCCTGTTGGAAATGAGCCGCCAGCGGCTGCGCCCTTCCCTGTCCGACGGCAACCACATCACCTGCCCGCGCTGCAATGGCACCGGTCATATCCGCGATACCGAATCCAGCGCGCTGCAGATCCTGCGCATGGTGCAGGAAGAGTCGATGAAGGACAACACGGCCGCCGTGCATGTGCAGGTGCCGATCGAAGTGACCAGCTTCCTGCTCAACGAGAAGCGCACCGAGATCACCAAGATCGAGCAAAAGCAGCGCGTCACCGTGCTGCTGGTACCGAACAAACACCTCGAAACGCCGAACTACAAGCTCGAGCGTCTGCGCCACGACGATCCGCGCCTGGAAAATCTGCAGGCCAGCTACACGATGATCGAAGAGCCGCAGGACGAAGTGGGCATCACGCGCCGCAACGACAGCGACAAGTTGAAAAATCGTCAGGAACCGGTCATCAAGGGCGTGCTGCCCGAGCCGGCCCCGATGCCCGTACCTGCAGCGCCCAAGCCTGAAGCGGTCAAGCCTGTGGCAGCGGTCGCCGCTGCGCCGGTTGCAGCTGGCGGCGGTTTCTTCGGTTGGATCAAGCAGTTGTTCGCGCCAAGCGAAGCTAAGCCCGTTGAAGCACCGGCCGTAGAAGCCAAGCCGGCTGCAGGTGGCGAGCGCAAGGGTCGTGATGGTGGACGTGACCGCGACCGCAACCGCCGTGGCGGCAGCGACCGTGGCGGCAAGCGTGAAGGCAGCCGCAGCGACAAGCCGACGGAAGCCCGTACTGATGGTCAGCGCCCGGAACGCGGCGAGCGGCCAGAGCGCGGCCGTCGCCCGGAACGTAGCGAAAAGCCCGAAGGCAGCGAAGTTCGCACCGAGCGCAGCGACGTCAAGCCTGAGCGGGCCGAGGGCGGTCGTCGTCCCCGGGGCGAACGGGTCGAGCGCAGTGATGAGCAGCCGGTGCAGGCCGACATTCATGCCACACCAGCCTTGATCGATGCCCAAAGCGAAGGCCTTGACAGCGTCAGCGCCGAAGCCGCCAACGAAGAGCGCCAGGCAAGAGGCCGTCGCCGCCGTCGTGGCGGTCGTGACCGCGATGACAGTGCTCCGGCCGAAGCAGGCGAAATGGCCGCTGAAGCAGCTCAGGCTCGCAACGAAGGCAATCAGGAACTGCCAGGCATAACACCCGCCGGTGAAGCAGCGACTACTGAAGGCGCTGAAGACAGCGGCCGCGATGGCCGTCGTCCGCGCGGTCGTGGACGCGATCGCCCCCGCCGTGAGCGCAGCGATGCGCCAGCTGATGTCCAGCTTGATGCACCGCTCGCAGCAGTTGCTGAAGCCGTTGTTGCTGAAGCGCCGCTTGAAGTTCAGGCTCCGGTCGAGCAGCCTGTCGCCAGCCTGGTGATCGAATCGGCCCCGGCTGAAGCGATTGAGCCTGCCGTCGAAGCAGTGGTTGAAGTTGCTCAGCCAATTGCTGAAGTTGTCGCTGCGCCAGCTCCGGCTCCGGCGCCAGCTCCGGCTCCTGCAGCGGTGATTCAGCCGGCCGCAGCGCCTGCCGAACCAGCGCCTGTGGTGGTCGAGCCGGCGTTTGTGCTGGCTGTGGACGCCTTGCAAGCCGTGGCCGAGTCAAGCGGTCTGCAATGGGTCAACTCGGATGTCGAGAAGATTCGCGCCGCCCAGGAAGCGATCGCCGCCGAACCCAAGCCAGCCCATGTGCCGCGCGTCCGCGCTGCCTCGGTGAGCGCCGAAGCAGGCCCGCTGGTCTTGGTTGAAACTCGCAAGGACCTGGCACAGTCCAAGCTGCCGTTCGAACAGGTCTGAACAAGCTTCAGCTGAAGTATTGAAAACGCCGCCGTGGCTGATGCCCGGCGGCGTTTTTTATGGTGCGCCCAGGATAGGCACACCATTAGAAAAACCCGCCTGACTGTCGCCGGGCGGGTTTCGGTCCAGCTCAGGCCGGATTACTTGCCGCTCGGCACCTTGCCTTCAACGCCCTTGACGTAGAACATCACGCCGGAGAGGAACTTGTCGTCAGCCACTTCATCCTTCTTCAGGATCAGCTTGCCATCCTGGCCGGTCAGCGGACCCTTCCAGATCGCAAAACTGCCATCCTTCAGGCCTGCCTTGACGGTTGCCACCTGGGCCTTGACTTCGGCTGGCACCGCATCGGCCACCGACACCATGTCGATCGCACCTTCCTTGACACCCCACCAGGCATGCTTGCCAGCGCCCGCTACCCATTTGCCGTCGAGCGCTTCACGCACCGCCGTCAGATAGTAAGGCGTCCAGTCGATCACGGCCGAACCCAGATGGGCTTTGGGGCCGTAAGCGGTCATGTCGGAATCCCAGCCGAAAGCGTATTTGCCATTCTTCTCGGCAGTCTGCAGCACGGCCGAGCTGTCGGTGTTCTGCATCAGCACGTCGGCGCCGCCGTTGATCAGGGATTGCGCCGCTTCGGTTTCCTTGGGCGGGTTGAACCAGTCATTGACCCACACGACCTTGACCTTGACCTTCGGATTGCCGCTCTGCGCACCCAACGTGAAGCTGTTGATATTGCGGATCACTTCGGGGATCGGCATCGAACCAACAAAGCCCAGCGTGTTGGTCTTGGTCATCTTGCCGGCGATCACACCCGCCATGTAAGCGCCTTCATAGGTGCGCGAGTCATAAGTGCGCATATTGTCGGCTTGCTTGTAGCCGGTGGCATGCTCGAACTTGACGTCCTTGGCATCGCCGGTGACCTTCATCATCGGCTCCATATAGCCGAAGGTGGTGCCGAAGATCATCTTGTTGCCCTGCGCGACCAGATCGCGGAAGACGCGTTCTGCATCGGCGCCTTCAGGCACTTTTTCGACGAAGCTGGTGGCGACCTTGTCGCCGAATTCCTTTTCAATCGCCTTGCGGGCGTTGTCATGCGCGAAGGTCCAGCCACCATCGCCGACCGGGCCGACATAGGCAAAAGCGATCTTCAGCGGCTCTGGCTTCGCTGCAGCCGAAGCGGGTGCAGCAGGTGCTGCGGCTTCTTCCTTCTTGCCGCATCCGACCAGCGCTGCCGCAGCAGCAAGGGCGGTCAAGCCGGCAAACTTCATCAAGAGGCGTTTACTGTTCAATGCAATCTCCTTCGGTTGGCGAAAAATGAGCCCGTCAAGAGCCCGGGAAAAACGGTTTACCCAGTGATGCCGGCATATTGGCACGAATGAAGCCGGCATTACTCGAAATCAGCACCAGCACCAGAATGGTAGCCAGATAAGGCAGCATACTGAGGAACTGGCTTGCCACCTCGACCCCCTGCCCCTGCAGATGGAACTGCAGCATGGTGACAAAGCCGAACAGATAAGCACCGAGCAAGACTCGTGCCGGGCGCCAGGTAGCAAATGTAGTCAAGGCCAGGGCGATCCAGCCTTTGCCGGCGATCATGCCTTCGACCCACAGCGGCGTATAAACCACCGACACATAGGCCCCGGCCAGCCCGCAGAGCGCCCCGCCGGCCATCACGGCAGCCAGCCGGATGCGGCGCACCGGATAACCCAGCGCATGGGCCGATTCGGGCGACTCGCCGACCGCCCGCAGCACCAGACCGGGGCGCGAGCGGTAGAGAAACCAGCTCAATCCCGCTACCAGCAGGATCGCCCCGTAGACCAGCGGATGCTGCTTGAAAAACGCCGGGCCGATGAACGGGATGTCAGCCAGCCAGGGGATTTCATAGTTGGGCCTGGCGGTGAGTTTTTCCTGCGTGTAGCGGATGCCGACAAAGGCCGAGAAGCCAGCGCCGAACAGACTCAGGGCCAGGCCGGCCGCATATTGGTTGGTATTGAGCCAGATGACCAGCAGGCCGAACAAGCCGGCCAGCAAGGCCCCTGCGCCCATGCCGGCAGCAAAAGCCAGCCAGTCACTGCCGGTATGCACCGCGGTGGCAAAGCCGGCCACCGCAGCGACCAGCATCAGCCCTTCGGCACCGAGGTTGACGATGCCGGCTCGCTCGTTGATCAACAGGCCCAAAGCGGCCAGCGCCAGCAAGGTGCCGGCATTCATCGAGGCAGCGATCAGCAACGCGACAGAATCCATGGGGGATCAGGCCTTCACGCTCGGGGCGACGCGGGAATGCACCCAGCGCAGACGGTAATGGATCAAGGTATCGCAGGCCAGCAGCGTGAACAGCAGCAGACCCTGGAACACGCCGGTGATTGCCTTGGGCAGACCGAGGCGCGATTGCGCCAGTTCGCCGCCGATATAGAACATGCTCATCAGGATGCTCGAAAACAGGATGCCGACCGGATGCAGGCGCCCGACAAAGGCAACGATGATCGCGGCAAAGCCATAGCCTGCCGGCACATAGGGCGTCAACTGTCCCAGCGGCCCGGCGACTTCTAGCGCTCCGGCCAGCCCGGCCATGCCGCCCGACAGCAGCAAGGCGGTCCAGAGCGCGCGCCGCGACGAGAAACCGGCATAGCGCGCCGCCGCCGGAGCCAGGCCGCCAACCTGCAGGGCAAAACCGGCATAGGTGCGGAACATCAGCAGCCAGCCAGCAGCGATCGAAGCCAGCGCGATCAGCACACCGATATTGGCGCGCCAGCCGTCGAGCAGCCGCGGTATCTTGGTGATGGCCAAAAAGGTGATCGACTGCGGAAAGTTGTAGCCATTCGGGTCCTTCAAGGGCCCGTAAACCATGAAGCCCAGCAGCAGGTCGGCAACATAGACCAGCATCAGGCTGACCAGGATTTCATTGGCGTTGAAGCGGTCGCGCAGCAAAGCGGTGATGCCAGCCCAGGCCATGCCGCCGAGCACACCGGCAGCCAGGATCGCCGCGACGATCCAGCGGCTGCTGTTCACATCGGCCTGCATCGCGACCCAGCCAGCAGCCAGCGCGCCGATGACGAACTGCCCTTCGGCGCCGATGTTCCAGACATTCGAACGAAAACAAACCGCCAGTCCGAGCGCGATCAAGAGCAGCGGCGTAGCTTTCAAGGACAGCTCGCTCCAGGCATTGACCGAGCGGATCGGTTCCCAGAAAAACATCTGCAGCCCGCGCAAGGGGTCGCGCCCGAGCAGCATGAACAGCCCGATGCCGATCAGCACCGTGATCAGCAGCGCCAGCAGCGGTGACGCCAGCGACATCAGCTTTGAGGGTTGCGGCCTGGTTTCAAGCTTCAGCATGCTGGCTGACCTCCTGCGGCCAGAGCCCGCTCATCCATTCGCCGATCAAGGCCCGGCTGGCGTCAGCGACCGCCAGTACCGGCGAAAGCCGGCCCTGCGCCATCACCACCAACCGGTCGCTGATCTCGAATAACTCATCGAGTTCCTCGCTGACCACCAGCACCGCACAGCCGCCGTCGCGCAGCTTCAGCAACTCGGCGCGGATCTGCGCCGCTGCGCCGACATCGACGCCCCAGGTCGGCTGGCAGATGATCAGCACCTTCGGGTTGGCGTCGATTTCACGGCCGACGATGAACTTCTGCAGATTGCCGCCCGACAGGCTGCGGGCCACCGCAGCAGCGCCGCCGGCCCGCACCTGGAAGCGCGCGATCAGGTCCTGCGCCAGCTGCTGCACCTTTTGAGTACGTATCCAGCCGATGGAGGTGACGTTTTCGGTGCGTGTCAGCAAGGTGTTTTGTGCCAGCGACAAGGTCGGCACAGCGCCACGTCCGAGCCGCTCTTCAGGCACGAAATGCAGGCCCAGGCGACGCCGCTTGCTGGCACTGGCGCCAGCGATGTCGGCGCCAAACAAATGCAACTGGCCAGACGCCAGCCGCGGGTCTTCGCCCGACAAGGCGGCCATCAGCTCCTGCTGGCCATTGCCCGAGACACCGGCAATGCCGAGGATTTCGCCGCGCCGCAATTGCAGGCTCAGGTCGACCAGGGAGGTGCCGAATGGCGATTCCTTGGCCAGACTCAGTTCGCGCAACTCGAGCACCGTGGTTCCAAGCGGCGGCTGCGCCAGCGGGTCGAGCTGGCGCAAGCGCGGCGGCTCGGCGCCGATCATCAGGCGCGACAGCTCGGCATTGCTCTGCGACCGCGGATCGACTTCGCCGGTGACACGGCCGCCGCGCAGCACCGTGCATTGCGAACAGAGCGCCCTGATTTCATCAAGCTTGTGGCTGATGTAGAGAATCGAGCAACCCTGCGCGGCCAGTTGGCGCAGGGTAATGAAGAGCTTGTCGACCGCCTGCGGCGTCAGCACCGAAGTCGGCTCGTCGAGGATCAGCAGTTCCGGCTTGCCCATCAAGGCGCGGATGATTTCGACCCGCTGGCGTTCGCCGACCGACAGGCTGTGCACCGGGCGCAGCGGGTCGATCTCGAGGCCGTAGCTTTCGGCCAGCAAGCGGATGCGCGCCGTGACTTCGGACAGGCTCAAACCCTTGTCGAGGCCGAGCCAGACGTTCTCGGCAGCGGTCAAGGTATCGAAAAGCGAGAAATGCTGGTAGACCATGCTGATGCCCAGCTGCCTGGCCTGCGCCGGACTCTTGATCTGCACCGGCCGGCCGTTCCAGACCATTTGACCTGCGTCGGGCTGCACCGCACCGTAGATGATCTTCATCAGCGTCGATTTGCCGGCCCCGTTCTCGCCCAGCACCGCATGAATCCGGCCCGCCTCGACTTTCAGGCTGACCTGGTCGTTGGCCTTGACTGCCGGGTATTGCTTGCTGATGCCGCTGAGCTCAAGGCGCAGCGGCAAGTTCGGCATCTGACTCGGTGGCTGGCTCATCGGGGAGGATTATCGTCAAGCAGGACTGCGTTGATAAAGAAGTTTGCCTGCAACATGACTGGCCACCAGATTGCGTTCGTCTGACAAGGCCATCCAGGCGAAGACTCTCTCATGCAATTCTCGCGCCACCTGCATTCGCGCTTGCGCCACCGGTCCGCAAGCCCAGTCCCAGATGCAAAAATCGGCCATGCAGCCGGTATCAAACGATCCAATCTCGGCGCCCAGACCCAGGGCTTCGGCAGCGCCGCGCGTCGCCGCATGCAGCGCCACCCAGGCGCTGAGCCGATGCGCCGAAAGCGCTTGCACCTTGTAGCCATCGAGCAGATTGCGTTGCATCGACAAACTGGTGCCGCCGCCGACATCGCTGGCCACGCTGACGGCAATGCCGGCGTCAATCGCCGCTGGCCAATCAAACAGACCGCTGCCGAGAAACAGATTCGACGAGGGGCAAAAAGCCAGCTGTGCGCCACTCCGGGCCAGCACCTGGCGGTCTTGCGCGTCAAGCCAGATGCCATGCGCCAGCACCGCGCGCGGGTGCAGCAGCCCTTCACGCGCATAGACGTCGAGGTAGCTGCGCGCATCCGGAAACAGCCCGGCAACCCAGCGGATCTCGTCGCGGTTTTCAGCCACATGGGTCTGCATGTAGAGCGATTGATCGGCCCGGCAAAGCGCACCGGCCATAACCAGTTGCGCCCGGCTGCTGGTTGGCGCGAACCTGGGCGAAACCGCATAAGCCAGCCGGCCCTGGCCATGCCAGCGCTCGATCAGGGCGATGCAATCGCGCTCGGCCTGCACCACATCGTCACAAAGCTCAGGCGGCGCATGGCGGTCCATCAGCACCTTGCCGGTGATCAAGCGCATGCCGCGCGTTGCTGCTGCCTCGAACAGCGCTTCGGCCGAGCCCTTGTGGACGGTGGCGAAGACCATGGCCGAGGTTGTGCCATGGGCCAGCAAGGCATCGAGAAAGCGGCTTGCGCCCAAGCGCGCCAGCGCCGGGTCGGCATAAGCGGCCTCGGCCGGAAAGGTATAGCGCTTCAGCCAGTCGAGCAGCTCGGTGCCGTAGGAAGCGATCACCTCCAACTGCGGGCCATGCACATGGGTGTCGACAAAGCCGGGCAGGATCAGGCGGCCGCTGTGATCCTGTTTGTTCCAGCTCGAATCGGGCTCCGCGGCCTGGGTGCCGACGATCAGTCCATCTTCGACCAGCAGCCAGCTGTCGGGCTGGAAGCGCACGCCGGGGCTGTCCAGTTGGCCCCAGCGCGGCGTTGCGGTGAAGTCGAGCAGATCGCCGCGATATGCATGCCTGTTGACTTGTGGGCTGGACAAAGGAAAAGTCATCGACGTGAATCTTGTCTGGGTTATTTTTTACTATTTAGTAAATATAGCGGGTTTATCGGCTATCTTTGAGACTTGAGGAAATTTTCTGCGGCATCCACCCATGAAGCATCGACCGATACGTTTTTTCCATCAAGCCCGGATTCAATCGCTGCAAGGCCTGCCCACCACCACCACGGTGCTGCAGTATCTGCGCGAACAGGCACATTGCATGGCCACCAAAGAAGGTTGTGCCGAAGGTGATTGCGGCGCCTGCACGGTGCTGGTGGGTGAACTCGATGGGGCTGGGCAATTGGTCCTGAACAACGTCAATGCCTGCACCTGCTTTCTGCCCACACTCGATGGCAAAGCCCTGCTGAGCGTCGAAGACATCGGCGTCTCGGGCGATCTGAGTCCGGTTCAGCAAGCGCTGCGCGATTGCCATGGCTCGCAATGCGGCTTTTGCACCCCCGGCTTCGTCAGCAGCCTACAGGCCTGCTATGAACGCCACAGCGCTGCCGGTACGCGACCGACCAGGCAGCAACTGGCTGACGATCTGGCCGGCAACCTGTGCCGCTGCACCGGCTACCGGCCCATCCTTGACGCCGGTGAGTTGATGTTCGACCTTGCACCCCGAACGATTCCCCGCGCGCCGATCATCGCTGCCTTGAAGGAGTTGCAAGCCGACGAGCCACTGCATTACCAGGCCGCCAACCTGGCCGGGCGCGTCGACCGTTTCGATGCACCGCAAAGCATTGATGAACTCGCCGCCATTTATGCCGCCAATCCGCAAGCCCGGCTGCTGGCCGGTTCGACCGACATCGGCTTATGGGTCAACAAGCGCTTCACCGATCTGGGCGATCTGATTTCTATCGGTGCGGTGGCCGAATTGCGCCAGATCCGCAGCCAGGCCTTTGACGGCCAGCCGGGCCTGTGGATCGGCGCCGGCGCCTCGCTCGAACAGGCCTGGGCCGCCTTGACCGCTGCGGTGCCCGGCTTGCGCGAACTCTGGCTGCGCTTCGCTTCGCCGCCGGTGCGCCATGCAGGCACGCTGGGCGGCAATATCGCCAATGGCTCGCCGATCGGCGACGGCGCGCCGGCCTTGATTGCGCTGGGGGCAGACATCATCCTGCGGCGCGGCAGCGTGCAGCGCGCGATGCCGCTGCAGGACTTCTATCTCGGCTATATGAAAAACGCCTTGCAGCCGGGTGAATTTGTCGAAGCGTTGCATCTGCCGCTGCCCGATGCTGACCTGCAATTGCGCGCTTACAAAATTTCCAAACGCTACGACAGCGACATTTCGGCGGTCTGCGCGGTGCTGGCGATCAGGCTTAAATCGGGCCTGGTCCGGGAAGCGCGCTTCGCCTTTGGCGGCATGGCCGGCATCGTCAAGCGCGCCAGCCAGGCCGAAGCCGCCGTGATCGGACAGGCCTGGACTGCCATCAGCGTCAAGGCCGCCGCCGCCGCGCTGGCGTTGGACTTCCAGCCGCTGAGCGATCTGCGTGCCAGCAGCAGCTACCGGATGCGCGTGGCGCAGAACCTGCTGCAGCGGCTGTGGCTGGAAACCCGCGCCGAGCAGCCGCTGATCGCTGCCGATCTGAGCGTCTGGCAGGCGGTCACTTTCGACACTCTCGTCCCAGGAGCCGCTTGATGAAGGCCGAACTGCATCAGGTGGTCGGCGCCAGCCACCCGCATGAATCGGCGGCCCTGCATGTCAGCGGCGAAGCGGTCTATGTCGACGACATCGCCGAGCTGCAGGGCACTCTGCATGCGGCGCTGGGGCTGTCGCCGGTCGCACATGGCAGGTTGACGGGCATCGACCTCGAATTGCTCAAGCGCCAGCCCGGCGTTATCGCCGTGCTGACTGCAGCCGACATTCCCGGCCAGAACAATTGCGGCGCGCTGCTGCACGACGATCCGATCCTGGCCGATCAACAGCTGAACTACCTGGGTCAACCGGTCTTTGCCATCATCGCCACGCACCGCGATCTGGCGCGCCGGGCTGCCGCGCTAGCGCGCAGCGCGATCCAGTTTGAAGCCTTGCCTGCCCTGCTGACGGCCAAGGCCGCGCATGCCGCCGGCCAATATGTCGTGCCGCCCATGCATTTGAACCGGGGCGACGCGGCGGCAGCGATTGCGCAGGCCCCGCTGCGGCTCAACGGTGAATGGGCTGTTGGCGGCCAGGAACAGTTCTATCTGGAAGGCCAGATCAGCTACGCCATGCCGCAGGAAGACCGCGGCATGCTGGTGCACTGCTCGACCCAGCATCCGAGCGAAATGCAGCAACTGATCATGCATGCGTTGGGCTGGCAAGCGCATCAGGTGCAGGTGGTCTGCAGGCGCATGGGTGGCGGCTTTGGTGGCAAGGAATCGCAGTCGGCGCTGTTTGCCTGCGTCGCCGCGATCGCTGCGGCCCGGTTGCGCCGGCCGGTCAAGCTGCGCGTCGACCGCGATGACGATTTCATGATCACCGGGCGCCGCCACGGTTTTGATTACCGCTGGGACGTGGGCTTCGACCAGGCCGGCCAACTCCTCGGCGTCGAGATCGACCTGATCGCCAACTGCGGCCATTCAGCCGATCTGTCGGCGCCGGTGATGACCCGGGCGATCTGCCATTTTGACAACGCCTACTGGCTGCCGGCTGTATCCATACATGGCTATTGCGCCAGGACCAACCAGCAGAGCAACACCGCATTCCGCGGCTTCGGCGGGCCGCAGGGCGCACTGGCCATCGAGATCATTCTGGACTCGGTCGCGCGCCGGCTCGGCCTAGACAGCTTGCTGGTGCGGCAGCGGAATTTCTATTCGGATGCAGGCGGCCGCAACATCACGCCCTATGGCCAGAGCGTCGATGACAACATCCTGCAGCCGCTGACCGAGCAGTTGCTGACAAGCAGCGATTACCAGGCCAGGCGCAGCCAGATCACGGCTTTCAACGCCAGCAGTCCGGTACTGAAAAAAGGCCTGGCTTTGACGCCGGTGAAGTTCGGCATCGCTTTCAATGTGGTGCACTTGAACCAGGCCGGCGCGCTGGTCCATGTCTATACCGATGGTTCGGTGCTGGTCAATCATGGCGGCACCGAAATGGGCCAGGGGCTCAACACCAAGGTCGCGCAAGTGGTCGCGCAGGAGTTGGGCATCAGCCTGGCTCAGGTCCGCTGCAGCGCCACCGACACGCAGAAGATCGCCAACACCTCGGCCACTGCCGCCTCGACCGGCAGCGACCTGAACGGCAAGGCGGCGCAGAACGCGGCGCGCCAGATCAAGCAGCGCTTGGCCAGGCTGGCCGGCAAGTTGTTCGACTGCGCAGAAGAATCGGTCAGCTTCGCCGCCGGTTGGGTCAGCGGCGGGGCTCAGACCATGCCCTTTGGCGAGCTGGTGGCCAAGGCCTATCTCGAACGCCTGCAGTTGTGGAGCGATGGTTTCTACATCACACCGGGCCTGCATTGGGACCGCAGCAAGTTGCAAGGCAAACCGTTTTTCTACTACGCCTATGGCGCTGCGGTGGCTGAAGTGCTGATCGACAGCCTGACCGGCGAGAGCCGCATCACCCGCGCCGACCTGCTGCATGACGCCGGAAAATCGCTGAACCCGGCGCTGGACATCGGCCAGGTCGAGGGCGCTTTCGTGCAGGGTGCCGGATGGCTGACGACCGAAGAGCTGGTCTGGCACCAGGACAGCGGCCTGCTGTTGACCCATGCGCCGAGCACCTACAAGATCCCCACCGCCAACGACAGCCCGCCGGACTTCCGCGTCGCGCTGTTCGAGCAAGCCAACTCGGCTGACAGCATCCATCGGTCGAAAGCCGTCGGCGAGCCGCCGCTGCTGCTGGGCTTTGCCGCGCTGCTGGCGATCAAGGACGCCATCGCCTCGACCGGCCCGGTCGGCTGGGACCCGCCCTTGCGCGCGCCAGCCACCGCCGAGGCGGTGCTTGATGCCCTGGAGGGACGCCTAAAAGAATGAAGCTACCGCGCTCACCAGCACCCGCTGGCCCATGCGCAAATCGGTGACAGCCGAACCAAGTACTGCAATGCACCCGGCCATTTCGTTGCCGGGCGCCGCGGGCAAGAGCGGCATCCAGGCCTAGCTTCCTTTGCGAATCAACGCATCGGGCTTGCCGACCCCGATGGCTTCGGCACACACCCGTGCCTCATGCACCGCTGGTTGCGGCGCGGCCGCCAAACAAGTTCCAGCACCTCCGGGCTACCGTGGCGCGAGAGCTGAACAAGCTCGATGAAATCACTGTCGATTGGGCCATTCATGGCATCCAGCGCCGAATGCAATTACAGGGCCCGAGGGCCGTATCGCCGACCGCTGCGAGCGGCATTCTTGTCAGCCAGGGCCTGAAAATCTGAACTCGCAATCCCGGCAGTTTTATTTCTGCCCAGCCCGGATCTCGGCCGCGATATGCCCCGCAGCATAGACATGGTCCAGCGCCTCCAGCAGGGCACGCGAGTCCACGGCAACGGTGCGATTGAGCTTCTCATCAAAGCCGTAGTCGCCACCCAGAGAATGGATGTTGCCGTCGAACACCAGGCCGATGACTTCGCCGTTCTTGTTCACCATCGGCGAGCCCGAGTTACCGCCAATGATGTCGTTGTTGGTCACCAGGTTGAAGGGCGTGCTCAGGTTGATCTTGGCGCGCGCTTTGAGCCAACTCTTAGGCAGGGCAAAGGGCTCTGCCCCGGTGTGACGACGGTAGGCGCCGGCAATATCGGTAAATGGTGCGACCGGTGCGCCGTCCTCCACCCAGCCCACGACACGCCCATATGACAGGCGCAATGTGAAGGTGGCGTCCGGATAGGCCTTGCTTCCATACAGCGCAAAGCGGGCTTTGGCGAGGCGTTCTTCCTGCTTCTTCAGCGGGCCTTCCACCAATTCCTCAAAGCGTTTTCGGGCTGCCCGCGTTTCTGGGTCGTAGGAGGCGACAAACCTCAGCAGCGGGTCGTTGGAGGCTGCCACTGTCTTGCTGTCAGCATCCCAAAGGGTTTTGCGCAAGCCACCGGTGGGCTCACCCTTGGCATTGGTACTTAGCTCACCGAGCTTGGTGCCGCGAATCAGTTCGGTCGCCACCTGGTCCGGAGTCTTGTTGCCCAGAAGTTTTTTCACCAAAGGGTGGTCGGGGCTGAGATCCTCACGCATCTTGGTTAAACCGTGACGGATCTTGGCAATTTCCAATTCCTTGTAAATCGGCGCAGCCGACAGCACCCTCTGGACCATCTGCGGCAAGCGGGCGTCCGCGAACTCAGGCAGCCGGTCGCCATTGGGCTTGTTCCTTTCATCGGCGTGGCGCACGATGGATCTTGCGATTTCAATCAGGCTGCTGCCAAAGGTCTCCTGAACCGCGTTGACCGTCTTGCGTAGCTCCTGTCGCTTGGCGGTGATGACCGCGATGTTGTCCCACACATCGCCATATTCAGCCAACAAAGCGGGCTTACCAGCCAGTCTGGATCGGAACTCCAGTTCATTTTTTTGCAGGGAAGCAAAAAAAGCACCGCTGGCCAATGCCTCATGCTTTCCCTTCAAGGATTTGAGCCCGTTTTCGATGCCGGACAAATCGCCGTTGGAATGCCGCTGCTGCTCTTTGCCACGTTTTTGATATTCAGTCATCCAGCCGCGGGCCTGCGACAACTGCATCAGGATCGGAGGAAGCGCCTTGTCGCGCAGGTCTTCAAACTGAGCCAAGGTCAGGCCACGGCTGGTTCCACCGGGATTGCCTGACACAAAGGTGAGCTCTCCGTCCTGCACGCCGGTCTTGGCGAAAGGCAGGTAATTGGTGGTCTTCCAAGGCTTGCCATCTGCACCGTAAATTCGCAAAAAGCTGACGTCGAGGTCATAGCGCGGGAAGTTGAAGTTGTCCGGATCGCCACCAAAAAATGCGATCGCATCTTCAGGGGCAAACACCAAACGGATGTCCTGCAACCGGCGGTACTTGTACAGGTTGTACTGCCCGCCGCGGAATAGCGTGACCACATCACAGCGCCATTCGTCGCTTGTGGCGCAGGCTTTTTCGATACCGGCGATCGCCGCCTTTTGCGCATGGTTGAATTTTTCAGGCGTCTTGTCCTTGGTGGCATCCTGCACCGCCTGAGTGACATCTTCAATCGACGACAGCTGGTTCATCTCCATACCTGGGCAGCGCGCCTCTTCTTCCAACTTGCCGGCGATGAACCCGTCGCTGTTGTAGTCCTTCTTGCGCATTCCAGACAGACTCTCAATACAGTCGAGCGCGCAGTGGTGGTTGGTCATGACCAGTCCATTGGGCGATACGACCGAGGCAGAACAGCCGCCGGCAATTCGCACGCTGGACAACTGCAATTGCTTGAGCCACTCCGCACCCGGAGCGAATCCGTAGGCTGCGCTCACCTTTGAGGAAGGGAACTCGTTGAAGGTCCACATGCCTTCATCGGCATAGGCAGTCCCGGCCGCAAGGCACAGTATTCCGGTCAGCAGAAAAATCGATTTACGCATACAACCTCCTTTTGACATTGCCGCAGAGTGTAGCCATGGGGATGCATTCGCATTGGCGCCGAGGGTGACGTCACTTCAACACCCTCGGCGCTGCAAGGACCGGAGAAACAAACGACCAGGTCGATGCCCAAGCTTGCAGGCAGAGGCTCAGCAACTCACGGGCTGGTGTCGAACAGGGCCGATTGCGCGGCCTGATGCGGGAACACCCAGCACACATCATGGGCACAACCCGGCACGATGGTCACCTGGCGCTGGGGGTTGGCACCGGCCAACTTCGCATTCCGAACGGCCATTGTGCGACGCACAACTATCGCTACGGGCCAACAATGGCTGGCCGGTCTACATTAGCCGCTCGGGGAACGCCGCACACAGCTTGCGGTCCCCAACCAAGCGCATTAAAAGAGGATAAACAATGAAGACCAAAGCCGCCGTGGCCTGGAAAGCCGGCCAAGCGCTGACGATTGAAACCGTGGACTTGGCGGGTCCCAAGGCCGGCGAGGTGCTGGTCGAGATCAAGGCCACAGGCATCTGCCACACCGACTATTACACGCTTTCGGGCGCCGACCCCGAAGGTCTGTTCCCGGCGATCCTGGGCCATGAGGGCGCCGGTATCGTCGTCGACGTCGGCCCGGGTGTGACCTCGCTGCGCAAGGACGACCATGTCATCCCGCTCTACACGCCCGAGTGCCGGCAGTGCAAGTTCTGCCTGTCGCGCAAGACCAATTTGTGCCAGTTGATCCGCGGCACCCAGGGCAAGGGATTGATGCCCGACGCGACCAGCCGCTTTTCGCTCAACGGCAAGCCGATCCTGCACTACATGGGCACCTCGACCTTCAGCAACTACATCGTCGTGCCCGAAATCGCGCTGGCCAAGATCCGCAAGGATGCGCCGTTTGACAAGGTCTGCTACATCGGCTGCGGCGTCACCACCGGCATCGGCGCCGTGGTGTTCAGCGCCAAAGTGGAAGCCGGCGCCAATGTGGTGGTGTTCGGCCTGGGCGGCATCGGCCTGAACGTGATCCAGGGCGCCAAGATGGTCGGCGCCGACAAGATCATCGGGGTCGACCTGAACCCGGCGCGCCAGGCCATCGCGCGCCAGTTCGGCATGACGCATTTCATCAACCCCACGGAGGTGGCGGCGGCCGGCGGCACCGTGGTCGACGCCATCGTGCAACTGACCGATGGCGGGGCCGACTACAGCTTCGAGTGCATCGGCAATACCAAAGTGATGCGGGATGCCCTCGAATGCACGCACAAGGGCTGGGGCCGCAGCATCATCATCGGCGTTGCCGAAGCTGGCGCCGAGATCAGCACAAGGCCGTTCCAACTGGTCACCGGGCGCAAATGGGAAGGCTCGGCCTTCGGCGGCGCGCGCGGACGCACCGACGTGCCCAAGATCGTCGACTGGTACATGGAAGGCAAGATCAACATCGACGCGCTGATCACCCACAAGCTCAAGCTCGAAGACATCAACGAAGGCTTCGAGCTGATGAAGCGCGGCGAATCGATCCGTGCGGTGGTGGAGTTCTGAAACGCCTGCGCTCACCCCAACCGGCGCAGTACGTTGCTTCTGCAGGAACCTCGGCATGGCCCATTTCACGCGCGCTGCTTTCGGCAGCAACACAAGGCTTGAATTGACTTGATATGTTGACAGCTCCATCGACCAAGCTCAGGACTTTGAGCG
>JBIKPD010000466.1:0-3017 GCA_044357665.1 Roseateles sp.
GTCGAAGTGCAGCGCCGCGCGATGGCGGCAGCGACCTTGCTCGAGCCGCTGCTGATCGTCGCCATGGGCGCGGTCGTGCTGCTGATCGTGCTGGCGGTGCTGCTGCCCATCATCGAGTTGAACACCTGGGTCAAATAAACAATGCCTGCCACGCTTGAAGGACAACTGGTCGTCGCGATTTCATCCCGCGCGCTGTTCGACTTCGAAGAAGAAAACCAGCTGTTCGAAGCTGGCGATGACCGCGCTTACATGGAACTGCAACAGCAACGGCTCGATCTGCCGGCCAAACCCGGCGTGGCTTTCTCGCTGGTCAACAAGTTGCTCGGTTTCAACCAAGCGGGCCGGAATCGGGTCGAGGTGGTGGTGCTGTCGCGCAATGACCCGGTTTCTGGCATGCGCGTGTTCCGCTCGGCCGCACATTACGGCCTGGCCATCCAACGCGGCGTGTTCACCCGGGGCGAGTCGCCCTGGCGCTATCTAGCACCGCTCAAAGCACAGCTGTTCCTGTCGGCCAACGATGCCGATGTGCGTTCGGCCCTGGCTGCTGGCGTGGCCGCAGCGCGGGTCTTTCCAAAATCTGCCCAGGCTTCAAGCGCGCATCCCGACGAAGTCCGCGTTGCTTTCGACGGCGATGCCGTGCTGTTTTCCGACGAAGCCGAGCAGGTCTTTCAGCGCGATGGGCTGGATGCCTTCCAGGCCCATGAAACAGCACGCGCCAAGCTGCCGCTGGCCGCCGGGCCGTTCAAACCGGTGCTCGAAGCGCTGCACCAGTTGCAGCAGCAGCCTTCAGAGCGGATGAAGATCCGCACGGCCCTGGTCACCGCCCGCAGCGCCCCCGCACATGAGCGCGCGATCCGCACCTTGATGGACTGGAAGATCGAAATCGATACCGCGATGTTCCTCGGTGGCCTGGCCAAGGGCGAATTCCTGCGCGAATTCGAACCCGATTTTTTCTTCGACGACCAAGCCGGCCATATCACCAATGCCAGCCTTCATGTGCCTTCAGGTCATGTGGCGTCGGGCATCTCGAATCGCTGAAGGCCAGGCGCCAACTGCCGCGACCTGATCTCTTGGAAAGCCATTCTGTCCAAGGGTATCGGGTAAGTGAAGTAGCGAAGTAAAGGGGGAGACCCGGTCGCAGACCGGGTCGGAGGACATGAGCGTATTCGCTTACCCGATGCCCTGGGCTACTGCCACAAGCCCTGGCAGTTAAGAAAAAAGTTCAACTCAACTCGACCCGCGCGAACTTGCGCTTGCCGACCTGGGCTACAAAGCTTCCGGCTGCCAGCTTCAGGCCTTTGTCGCTGATGGTCACGCCGTCGATCTTGACGCCGCCCTGCTCGATCATGCGGGTGGCTTCGCCGCCTGAAGCCACCAGACCTGCGGCCTTCAGCATCGCACCGACGGCAAGCGGGGCGCCGCTGAGGACGACTTCGGGGATTTCATCCGGAATCCCGCCGCGGGCGCGGTGGTTGAAGTCGGCTTCGGCGGCATCGGCGGCGGCGGCGCTGTGGAAGCGTGTGGTGATCTCCTTGGCCAGCATGACCTTGGCGTCCTTCGGATTGCGGCCGGCTTCGACCTCGGCCTTCAGGGCGGCGATCTCGTCCATGCTCTTGAAGCTCAGCAAGGTAAACCAGCGCCACATCAACTGGTCGCTGATCGACAAGACCTTGGCGAACATCTGCGCGGCGGGCTCGCTGATGCCGATGAAATTATTCTTCGACTTGGACATCTTCTCGACGCCGTCCAGCCCTTCCAGCAAAGGCATGGTCAGGATGCATTGCGGCTCCTGACCATATTCCTGCTGCAGATGGCGACCCATCAGCAGATTGAACTTCTGGTCGGTCCCGCCGAGCTCGAGGTCGCTTTTCAAGGCCACCGAGTCGTAGCCCTGCATCAGCGGGTAGAGGAACTCATGCACTGAAATCGGCGTCTGCGAGGCAAAGCGCTTGGTGAAGTCGTCGCGCTCCATCATCCTTGCCACCGTGTAGCGGGCCGCCAATTCGATCATGCCGCGTGCGCCGAGCGGGTCACTCCACTCGGAGTTGTAGCGCACCTCGGTGCGGGCTGGATCGAGCACCAGACTGGCCTGGGCGTAATAAGTCTCGGCATTGACCTTGATCTGCTCGGCAGTCAAAGGCGGGCGGGTGCTGTTGCGGCCGGAGGGGTCGCCGATCATCGAGGTGAAGTCGCCGATCAGGAAGATCACCTGATGGCCGAGGTCCTGCAACTGGCGCAGCTTGTTCAGCACCACGGTATGGCCGATATGGATGTCGGGGGCAGTCGGGTCGAGGCCCAGCTTGATGCGCAGCGGCACGCCGGTGGCTTCGGATCTGGCCAGTTTTTGCAGCCAATCAGCTTCGGGCAAGAGTTCCTCGCAGCCGCGGCGTGACAGGGCCAGCGCCGCCAGAACTCGATCGGTCACCGGGTAGATCGGCTTCTTGCTAGGGGCGGTAGAAATGCGCGATTCGGACATGGCAGCTGATGGGCTCCGGAAAAAGCCTTTGTTTATGGGGTTTTCTCGGCATTGACGCCGCGCTTGGGTCGGTATACTGCGTGCTCTGCGGCGATTGCACCCCCGCAAGGCGGACTGCAAAGCCAAGCAATTCTAGTGGACATGATTTGTGGCCACCAGTTGCTGACCTCAGCCAGGCTGGGTGCGGTCAGAACTGTAAAACTCAAGGGCCCATAAAACGTGACCGACTGGATCATGACCGTAAAACTGGCATTGGCGCGAGCCGAAGCCTTTGCCGCCCGGCATCCGCGCGGCTTGACCAGCGGCGTGGTCGGTTTGCTGAGCGGTTTTGCGATCACGGCCTTCGGTATCGCGCCGCTGGCGCCCGATGCACGCAACCTGCCTCAGCAGACCGTGACGGAAAGCATTCAGTCTGCAGACCTTGAATCGCAACTGGCAGAGATCGCAGCGCAGAAGGTTGGCCTGAGCCGCAATGATTTCACCCGCAGCAGCGACACGATCGAAGCCTTGTTCAAACGCCTCGGCGCGTTTGATCCGGTCG
>JBIKPD010000467.1:0-3015 GCA_044357665.1 Roseateles sp.
ATGCGGGCCAACATTGGCAGAGCTAGCAGAGCGCTTGGCGAGCGGTGAAACCAGTTCGCGGCAACTGGTCGAGGACTGCCTGGAGCGTATTGCCGACCCCGAGGGCGAAGGCGCACGTGCGTTCACCGTGGTGGATACAGCCCAGGCGCTGGCAGCGGCGGACGCCTTCGACAAACTACGCGAGCATGGCGCTTCACCATCTCGGTTCGCCGGCATACCGGTTTCGGTCAAGGATCTCTTCGATGTCGCCGGCCAAGTCACCAGCGCCGGATCGCGCGTCCTGGCGGGGGAGGCGGCAGCCCGATGCGACTCAACGGCCGTCCAGCGGTTACGGCAAGCGGGATTCGTATTGATAGGTCGCACTCAGATGCCCGAGTTCGCGCTTTCGGCTCTCGGCCTCAATCCTCATTTCGGCACGCCCTTGTCGCCTTGGGATCGTGCGACGGCGCGCGCACCCGGCGGTTCTTCATCCGGCGCTGCGGTGTCTGTCGCCGATGGCATGGCCCATGCCGCATTGGGAAGCGATACCGGCGGCTCATGCCGTATCCCGGCCGCCTTTTGCGGCGTTGTAGGCTTCAAGCCCACCGCGCGCAGCGTACCCACGGACGGAGTGGTGCCGCTGGCCCCGAGTCTGGATGCAGTTGGCCCGCTGGCGCGGTCCGTTGCCTGCTGCGCCAGCTTGTATGCGCTGCTGAGTGCGACTGCAGATACGCCACTGGTGCCATTGGATCTGCGCGGACTGCGCCTTGGCGTGCCGCGCACGCTGGTGCTCGATGGGCTCGACGAGGCAGTCGCCGCAGCGTTCGATCGCGTCTTGGCCACTTTGTCCGAGCGCGGCGCGGTGATTGTGGATCTAAAGCTAGCAACGTTCGGTGATGTGCCGCGCATGCACGCAAAAGGCAGTTTCGCCGCCGCCGAAAGTCTGGCCTGGCATCGCACATGGATCACACGCCATCGCGACCGCTATGACCCGCGAGTGCTCGAACGCATCGAGCGCGGAGCGCAGATGACGGCCACTGACTACATCGACCTGCTGGCGGCGCGTCAGGCCTTCGTCGAGGCGGTTGGCACCGAAGCAGGTATGGTGGACGCGATGGTCATGCCCACCTGTGCCATCGTGCCTCCTCGCATCGCTGATCTGCACGATGACGCTGCATTCAACCGTTTGAATCTCATGGCGCTGCGCAACGCCGCGCTCGTAAACCTGTTCGACGGCTGCGCCATCTCGCTGCCCATGCATCGCCGCGGTGAGCCGCCCAGCGGTTTGATGATCGCCCATGTCGCCGGGCAGGACCGATCCCTCCTGAAGATTGCGACTGCAGTCGAAGCGGCCTTGGTAGCGATGTTGACCGCACGCGACTGAAACTGCGAGCGCCGTTGTCTCCCACTTTCGCCTCGCTGGTATTGCGCGGCAGCACCATGTCGCCAGAAATCAGCAGGGGCCTTGCAAAGCCGTGCAGGATGACGTGCTCGGGGCCTGGCCTGTTGGCGCCAATGCCGAGTTGAGCCACCGCGCCGACGATGAACTGCGCCAGCCCGGCAGTCAGCAACGTCAGCAGACAAGAGGGGTTACCTATGAAGTTGCCCGCGAACTGGCTTGATCCGATCCTCTGTGCCGCATTGACCGTGGCCCACTCCGGCACAGGCTATTCGGGACGGCCATGCACTTTGCGACCATGCTGGTTATGCTCAGAGCCCATGAGTAGTGATCTTGACCGACTGGCACAGGCCCGCGCGCAATGGCGCTGGCGCGGCCACAGCCGCCCCCCGTTTGCCGACAGGCCCAACCCGGGGCAGGTATCGGTGTGGGACTTCCCGCGCCCGCCGGAACTGGTGCGCGATACGCGCGAAATCGTGGTGTGCTGGGGCGCACTCGAGCTTGCGCGCACGCGCGGCGCCTGGGCGGTTCGGGAGACCGCCCACCCGCCCACTTTTTACCTGCCGCTGGCCGATGTGCAGCGCGCACTTCTAAGCCCCGCCGCCGGTGGCTCGTTTTGCGAGTGGAAGGGCCCAGCCCGCTACTGGGATCTGGTCGATGGCGCGCGCTGCTTGCCGCAGGTGGCTTGGACTTACCCGCAGCCCTTGGCCGGGGCCGAACCGCTGGCCGACTGCGTGGCCTTTTATGCCCATGAACTGGACTGCACGGTGGGCGGACAAAAGGTTGTCGCACAAGCGGGCGGTTTTTATGGCGGCTGGATCACACCTGATTTGGCCGGGCCCTTCAAGGGCGCGCCTGGCAGCGGTGCTTGGTAGCAAGACAGGATTTATGAAACATCAAACCCACAAAAATCTGACCGAAGGCGACATGGCGGCCCTGATTCAAATGGCCTGGGAGGATAGAACCACCTTCGAAACCATCGAGGAGCGCCTGGGAGTCTCTGAGGCCGAGGTCATACAGGTGATGCGCGCTGCGCTCGCACCGGGCTCCTTCAAAAGATGGCGCATGCGGGTCAAAGGCCGGACCACAAAGCACCGTGCGCTCAGAAACCCGCAGATGAAATTTGATGACCATGCGATAGCAGACCATCGCCGTGCTAATTGCTAAAGCCTCGCTGTCCAGGGATGACTTATGACCTTGGGACTGCGAAACCGGCACCTGCATCGCGGACCACTTCACCAAGACCGGGCACCACAGGCATTTTTTGTCCTGCCGCACCCCGTCTTTGGTACGTCTGCTGCTGACGCTGCGACCGCATCAGCTCGCACAAAAACTCTGGCGCCAAATCCGCACCATTCGCCCAGGCCACGGTGCGCATCAAGGGGTGTTGGATCGCGGTGGCAAACAGCGCAGGGTCGCGGAGCGCGCCGAACACTTCGCCCTCCAGTTCATCGGCCAAATTCACTTCACCGGAATCGCCATTGTTGAAACGCAAGAACAGGCTGAAGTTTGGCAAAGGCGCGACTTCGGTGGTGTGCAGGATCATGGTGTTCTTCCATTGGGTCGATGGGATTCAACGGCTTTTTTTGCTGCGCAAGCGGCCAGTTCAATTCAATTTCATCACGGTGTAGATCGAT
>JBIKPD010000256.1:0-5871 GCA_044357665.1 Roseateles sp.
TGCGCTTCAAGTCCTTCTTGCCGTCGTTGGCATGGCCCGGCAGATTGCTGTGGTTGTGCGAAGCCGTCAGCAAGGCACCGAATCCGTCCAAAGCCTTGACCCACAAGCCGAAGTCCAGCGCGGCACTGAGTTCCACACCTTCGATATAGCCACCCTGGCCATTGATCGGGGCGCTCAAGGTGCCGATGTTCTTGTTGATCGGCGTCATCCCGGTCGAGTTCGGGAAACCGGTGAAGTCGAAGATCAGGCTGTCCTTGTAGATCGAAGTCTCCAGCCTTTTGTGGAAGGCCGCTGCGCTGAGATAACTGCGCTTGCCGAGATATTTCTCGACCGACAGATCCAGCGCCGTGGCGCGCCATGGCTGCAGGAATGGATTGCCGCCACTGCCGCTCCATTTGCCGATATTGGCACCCGATGTTGCCGGGCTGGCGGAGAAGCCAGCGCGCATGTCATCGAGATTCGGACGCGCCAGCGTCTTGGCTGCGCCGAGACGCACCAAGGTCGTCGGCGTCACTTCGCCGACCAGATTCAAGCTCGGCAGCACATCGGTATAGCTGGCCCCATAGTTCATCGCCTTGGTGCTCTTGGTCCCATCGTCCCACGCCACACCAGTCGAACTCTGGCTGGTGCGGATCACCTGGACGCCAAGATTGCCACGCACGGGAATGACGGCCTTGAAGTCCAGACCCATCTTGCCGTAAGCGGTTGTCACCTGCTCGCTGACACCCCAGATCCGGCCCGGTGCGGACGACTGGTTGATGGCGCCTGAGTTGTAGACCCCGCTGTTGAGCGCAGCCATCATGTCAAAGCTGACCAGGCTGGAAACACCGACAAAGCCAAGATCAGCCGGAGACTGCAGAATGCTCGACGGGATCGGTGCACAGACATCTTTGCCGCCGATGCAACTGGTGCCGTTTTTCAAGGCATAGATCGTCTGCGAACGGTTGGTGTCCTTGGACCGATCGGTGAAGTTGACCCCACCCTCGAAGCTGCTGAACGGCCCGAAATTCAGATCGCGCTTGGCCGACAGGCGTAGCGCTTTCATCTCGTCATTGACGACAATTGGCGACATCGAACCGGCTGAACCCACGCCGTTCAGGTTGCCCCAGTCAGAAATGCCGCGCAACTGCATCACCGTGCCGCTGCCGTAATTCACCACCGGGGTGAACTGGGAGAAGCCTGAGCCGGTTTGGGCAAAGAAGCTGCTGAAGCCTGTCATCGCGGTTGACGAGGCATAGACCTCACCGACCATTTCGTCGCGCTTGGCTTTCGAATAACTCAGGTCGGCGGTGGCCTTCCAGTCAGCCAGCTTGAGTTCGGTGTTCCAACCGCCGGCGAGCACCTTGTCGTCGCGCTTGCTGTAACGCATCAGCACAAAGGGATCAACATTGGACATGGCACCACTGGTCGCGACAGCATCCTTGCCGACCAAGGTGGTCTTGACGTTGCTGAAGATCGGCCCGCCAGAAACCAGGGCGTCGGGAGTACCGTTACCGCTCCAGTCAGGCATCAGGTTGGCCTGGAATTCACGGCCCTGGGAAGTCTGGCCGAACTTCGAGTAATACAGGTCGACCTGGCTATGCAAGTCCTTGTTCGGCTTGTACTCGAACACTGCCATCAAGCCATCGCGCTTGTTGTCGATATTGCGCACGCCGGCATCAAATCCCTGCAAGGTGCTGGGTGCCTTGCTCGCGTCGGCATTCTCAAGGCCGCGGAAACCACCCCACCAGATTGCCGAATTGCCCCACCACCAGGAGTCGAAGTATTTTTCCTGGTTCGGGCTGTCCAGATGGGAAAAGCCCAGCGCCACGCCGATCGTATTGCCGGCAAATTGGTCGATATAGGAAGCGCTGATGCGGTTCCCCTTGTCGCTCGAACCGGGAATGACCGCCCCGTTGGCGTTTTTCTCGACGCGCGCGCTGAGGTTGACCTGACGGCCGCGCAGATCGAGCGGGCTGACGGTCTTCATATTGACCGTACCCGACAAGCCCTGTGCGCCGAGCGCTGCATCAGGGGTCTTGTAGACGGTTGCGCTATTGATCAATTCGGCTGGAAACTGGTCGAATTCGACCGAACGGTTGTCGCCAGTGCTGACCATTTCGCGGCCATTGAGCAGCGTGACACCGAACTTGTTGGCCAGTCCGCGAATCGAGATCACCTGATCGCGGCCATTGACCCGCTGCGCCGTGATGCCGGGCAGACGCGCCAGCGATTCGGCAATGCTGGTCTCGGGCAACTTGCCGATGTCTTCGGACGACACCGCTTCAACGATCGAGTCGGAATTGCGCTTGGTCGCGATCGAGGTCTCGATGCTGCTGCGCAGGCCGGTGACCGTGACCTGCTCCAGTTGCTGGGCCTGCTGCGCGAAAGCCGCGCCAGTTGAAAACAGCAAGACCGAACAGGCCATTGCCACCGGCGTGAGGCGCGTTGCGGCGGATTGCCCTTGGCGCTGCTTGAAGTTATCCATTTTTAAATCTTTCATTGTTGTCCCCTTGAATTACCGTTTGAATAAATCCCGTTGCAAGTTCTGCATCTGGTGGTTGCAGAAATTGCTCTTTTAAAAACCGCCTTGCTACGTTTTTCCAATACAAGCCCCCTTGAAGATCACTCTTGTGAATCGGTTACCGACTATTGCCATCTGCGCCATTTGTCACTTCTTCAAGGATTCAGGATCGATGACGCTCGACCTGATCTGCCATTGCGGTTGAAAGCTGCCACCTGGATCACGCCCTTGGCCCGGATCGGCCCGCTGACCAGCGGACTGGCCGGGGTCGGCAAGCTGCCATCGTTGGTAAAGCGCAGCGCAAACCCGGGCATTTGCTGATTCACCAGCACCTCGCCGTTCACTTGTTTGAGCCCGGGTGGCGCGATGCGGTATGCAAGGCCAGCCTGCTCGGCGTCAAGCCTGGGCAACAACTGCTTGCTGACCTGATTCATGAAAATCGAGAAAGCGGCTTGGTGCAGTTGTTCTGCACCGCTGGTGGCCGTGACCCAGGCCGGATCCGGCGCCCAGGCGCGTTCGGCCAGGCCCAGCAGGCGCGGCATCAGCATGTAGTCCAGCCTCGCGGTGTTGCTGACGGTTTCAGAAAACAGCGTGGCTTGCAGGCCGAGGATCTGCTTGCGGCCGAAATCGCTCAGCTCGTCCTTGCCGGCCATGCGGGTCTGCGCAAGCGGTGAGTTGCGCAGCATGTCCAAGGGCATGAAGTCGTAAACATTGTCGAGGTCGATATAGCCGCCCCAGTTATGTCCCGGCTCGGCCGGGTCCTTCAGATGGCCCAGGTCAAAGTACAGATGGGTGACCGGTGCCAGCACGGTCTTGTAGCCTGCATTGGCAAGACGGTAGGCCAAGTCTTCAGCGCCCCTCAAGTTCTGCCAGACAAAGAGTGTGAACCCATGATTGACAAATTGCGGGTTCGGCAGCAACTTGTCTTCGCCGCGAATTCGGGTCCTGCGCGCGCCAAGTTCTTCCCAACCGGCGGCCGACAAGCCCTGGCGGCGCAGGATCTTGTCGACCCTTGCATAGAAGTAGTCCCATAGCTCGAGCGTCGAGGGCAGCTTCAGGCTCTGCATCAGGGCAAGACTGGCCGGCGATTTTTCCCAGGCTCCGGCCGGCACTTCATCGCCGCCGACATGGAGCATGCGCAGCGGCGTTCCGGCGCGCTTGTGCATCGCCGTCAATTCGGTCACGACCTGTTCGATGAAGGCGTAAGTCGAGGGCAGTCCCGGGTCGATCAGATGGTCGGTGTACCCCTGTGCGGAGCTATAGACCGACTTGTCTGCGGGGTCGCTCAACAGGTATTTCGAAGCCTGGGCAGGCTGACTGGCCGCGAGTTTTTTGTAGCGGCTTTGCATCGCCTTGACCGCTGCACGGGCATGACCTGGCATCTCGATTTCAGGGATCACCTCGATATGCCTGGCTGCGGCGAATTTCAGGATCTCGACATAGTCAGACTGGGTGTAAAAACCGCTGCCTTTGGCGTCACCGACATCGGGGCCTGACTCGTAAGCTGGCGGCAGATGGGCCTGCCCATCTGCCGAATGGCCGCGCCTGGCGCCAAAACTTGTCAGCTCGGGAATGGCAGCGATCTGGATGCGCCAGCCTTCGTCATCGGTCAGGTGCAGGTGCAACTTGTTCAGCTTGTAGCGCGACATCAGGTCGAGCAAGCTGAGCACCGCAGCCTTCGGTTGAAAATTACGCGCCACATCGAGCATCACGCCGCGATATTCGAAGCGCGGCGCATCGATCAGGTGCATTGCGGCGAGTTTCAAACCTGGCTGGGCTTGAACCGGCAGCGGCAAGATCCCGCGCAGCGTCTGCAGACCACGGTACAGGCCGGCGGCACTGGCACCGGTCAACAGCAGACCGCGATCCTTGTCGATCGTCAGTTCGTAGGCTTCAGGCTGGGTCTGGCCGGCAACCACGCCGATGCTCAGGCGCAAAGCGGGCTCGGCGACCGAGCTGCGAGCAACAGCAAAATGGGGCCTCAGGAGTTCAGCGGCGAACGCTGCTTCGCGCTTCAAGCCCGGCGCAGCGATGATTTTTGGCAACGAGCTCCAATGCAACAGACCTGTGCCGCGTTCGAATTTCAGCGGCGTCGGGAATACCGGCGGAATTGCTTCGATTGGCAGATCGGCAATGCCCTGATAGCGGGCGAACAGCGCTTGCGCAGTCATCAACGGCGGGTTGATCGGCCCGAGTTGCCCAGGGCGAGTCGGCGCCAGCAACTTGTAGTCGGTGATCGCCAAGCCGACCTTGGGTTCGCTGTCGTAGACCAGATAGGGCGCCTGGGGTGCTTTGTCGAGCATCACCATCAATTCCGGATGGATGAATTTCAGCCTCGCAGTCTGGCCGCTGGCAAGCAGGGGAAAGCCTTCTGTCGGGCGCAGGCGGAACAGGGCGCCATTGACGCGTTCCAGCGTCACATGGCCTTCAGCCGGGCCGGTAACCACGCCGGCGATGCTGCTGAAATAGATCGACCAACCCTGCGCTGGCAAGGGTTTGCTGTCGAGATTGGTCAAGCTCAGCAAGGCTTGCGTGCGGCCAGCCGGGAACTCAGGCGTGACCCAACTGCTTTCGATTTCCCAGCTCAAGCGCAATTGGGCTGACGGCCCGGCATTAGGCGCAGCATAGGCTGGCAAGGCCAGCGCCAAGCCCAGCAACAGCCATTGCCGGCAGCGCTTGAGCAGGGCCATCAGCTTCATCGGCCTGGCGCCAATTCGGTGATCGACCTGGCCAACTGGGCCGCATCGCCGCCGACCAGCAGATGAACCAGCGAGGCTGAAATTCGCTGCAGGCCCAAGGCACCGAGCGCTTTCAGCGCCGCCTCATCGACCCGGGAGGCATCATTGACTGACAACCGCAAGCGCGTTCCCGCCACGACTTCAATTTGTTGCAGATTGGCTGATCCCCCACATGCCGCGACCCAGGCCTGTGCGTCGACCGGCAACTGCGTCGGTTTGGCTTCAAGCTGCCGCAAAGCCGCGCGAATCTCATCGGCCACGCTGTCAGCCTCGGGACCCAGCACCACCTGAACGCTGCCCGCCGCTGGCCTGATCAGGCCGCGAGCGCCGAGCTTGGTCAAGGCTGCAGCGTCGATCGCTGCGTTGTCAGCCACTTCAAGCCGCAAGCGGGTGGTGCAGGCATCGACTGACATCAGATTGGCCGCACCCCCCAATGCCTTGATGAAGCCGAGCGCGCGGTCGCTGCCCTTGGCCAGCAGGCTTGGCGGAGCAAGCCCTGGCGCTTCGCGGCCGATCGTCATCAGATCGAATTTCCTGATGAAAAAGGTGAACAAGCCGTAATAAATGGCGAAATAAGCAGCGCCGACCGGCAGCAGCAACCAGCCGTTGTGGCCTTTGCCAAAGGACAGC
>JBIKPD010000317.1:0-4743 GCA_044357665.1 Roseateles sp.
TAGTCAAACAGTCCGGCCGAGAAGGTGAATCCCAGCCTTACATCGAGCGCATGCATCAAGGCCATCGACAGGCCGGTCAGGACCGCGTGGATCGCGTAAAGCAGCGGCGCCAGGAACATGAAGGAAAACTCGACCGGTTCGGTTACGCCGGTGAGCAGCGCTGTCAAGCCCATCGACAGCAGCACGCCGCCAACTGCAGCGCGGTTTTCTGGTCTTGCCTGCCGGTACATGGCCAAACAGGCGGCTGGCAGGCCAAACATCATCACCGGGAAGAAACCGGTCATGAACCTGCCCGCGGCCGGGTCACCAGCGAAGAAGCGGTTCAAGTCGCCGGTGGCGATCTTGCCGACCACCAGCGGATCCGGGAAGCTGCCGAACACGAACCAGGTCAGCGAGTTCAGGATATGGTGCAGGCCGGTGACGATCAACAGACGGTTCAGCGTGCCGTAGATGAACAAGCCAATCTCGCCCGCATCGATCAGCCAATGACCCAGGGCGTCGATGCCCTGCTGCACTGGCGGCCAGACCCTGCCCAGCAGCAAGCCCGCCAGCAGCATTGCAAAACCCGAAGCAATCGGCACAAAGCGCTTGCCGCCGAAAAAGCCCAGATAGGAAGGCAGCGCAATGTCCTTGTAGCGGTTGTAGAGCAAGCCGGCGCTGACGCCAGCCGTGATGCCGGCCAGGACGCCCATATTGATCTTGGCGTCGCTGGCCTTGAGCACCGCCGTCAGCACCAGATAGCCGATGGCGCCGGCCAGGCCGGCCGTGCCGTTGTTCTCTTTGGCGAAACCAACCGCCACGCCGATGGCGAAGATCAATGCCAGATTGGCAAAAATCGCGTCTCCTGCCTGCGCCATCGCCGCAATGCCGAGCAGATCAGCTTGTCCAAGCCGCAACAGCAGGCCTGCCACCGGCAACACGGCGATCGGCAACATCAGGGCTCGCCCCAACTGCTGGATGCCGGCAAATCTGCGTGAACTCATCGAATTTCTTTCGGTTGAAGGGCTTGACCCTGCGGTGGCCATAGCAGGCGCGCCGCGGCGCGCGTTTCCTCGGCGGACTCAAGTTGCAGCAAGGCCTGCGCAGCCATGCGGCATTGCGCCAGCGACAAGCTGCGCACCAAGGCCTTGACCTCGGGCACCAGCCGCGGACTGACCGACAACTCGGTCACGCCCAGGCCCAGCAGCACCGGCACCGCTTCCAGTTCGGACGCCATGCCGCCACAGAGTCCGACCCATTTGCCATGTCGCTTGGCGCCTTGCACCGTCATCTCGATCAGCCGCAGCAGCGCTGGATGCATGGCGTCGAGGCGCGCCGCCAGCCCGGCATGGCAGCGGTCCATCGCCAGCGTGTACTGGGTCAGGTCATTGCTGCCGATCGAAAAGAAATCGACATGGGCGGCCAGTTGATCGGCGAGCAAGGCCGCAGAAGGCACTTCGATCATCACGCCGAGTTGCGGCGGCACAGCGATCTGCAGGTCCTGGGCGATTGCAGCGATGCGCTCGCGCACCTTCAGCACTTCGCCGACATCGGCAATCATCGGGATCAGGATGCGCAAGCTCGACAGCGGTTTCACCGCCAGCAAGCCGCGCAACTGCGCGTCAAGCAGGTCGGGCTGGGCGAAACCGGAACGGATGCCGCGCAAACCCAGCGCCGGGTTGTCCTCGTTTCCCCAGGTCAAATAGGGCAAGGCCTTGTCGCCACCGGCATCGAGTGTGCGGATGATGACGGTCCGGCCTTGCATCGCGTCGACGATGTCCTGGTAAGCCGATTGCTGTTCGCTCGCATCCGGCATTGCGCTGCGGCCCATGAAGAGGAATTCCGTGCGCAACAGGCCGATGCCATCGGCACCCATGCTGAGGGCCTCGCGGGCATCGTCCAGATTGGCGATATTGGCCGCCACTTCGATCCGCACCCCGTCGAGCGTCAGCGCAGCCTGGTCGGCATGAGCCAGCATCAATTCGCGCTTGGCCGCGCCGGCGGCGATCTGCGCACCGGCCTCGACCATCCGGGTCAGCGAGACTGCGGTGTCGATAAAGCCACGGCTGGCGTCGAGCAGCACCGAGTGGCCGGTCTGCAGCTTCAGCAGTTCCGGGCCGACCGCGACCAGGGCCGGCACGCCCAGCGCGCGAGCCAGGATCGCCACATGGCTGGTTGCGCCGCCGTTCGCAGTGGCAAAGCCTGCGAGCCTATCGCGCGGCAAGCCGGCGAGATCCGAAGGCGAAAGATCGTCGGCGACCAGGATCGAACCCATGCCCAGTTCCGGTTTGTCAGCACCCGGATAGCCCATCGCAGCCAGCATCAGGCGCTCGACATCACGCAGATCATTGACCCGCTCGGAAAACAGTGGCTTGCCAAGGCCAAGCAGCACCTCGGCTTGCGCACCGATCGCCTGACGATAGGCAAAACCGGCGCCAAGGCCCTTCTCGATTCCGGCCCGGGCCGCAGCGATCAGTTCCGGATCTTCAGCCAAGGCCAGATGGGCGGTGAAAATATCCTCCTCGACGCTGGCCTGTCGCATGGCTGCTGCGCTGATCGCGGCATGAATCTCGCGCACGCCTTGCGCCAGCGCCGCAGTCAGGCAGATCAATTCGACAGTCACGCCGCCGCCCTGCTCCGGCACGATCGCCGCCCGCTGGTCGAGACGGACCACCAGGCCCAAGGCCAGGCCAGGCGCAGCGCAGATGCCATGCAAGCCCTGAGTCCCGACTGCAGGCCCGGACTTGACGCTTTCCGCCTGGACGACCGGCGGCGAAGCAACGGCCTTGGACTGCAAGGACCGAACGACCGCAAGCAACGCTTCAGAGGCATCGCTGCCCTTTGCGCTGACGCTGACTTCCCCGCCCTCGACAACACCCAGGCCCATCAAGGCGGTCACGCTTCTGGCGTTGGCGCTGCGGCCCTTGAACTCAACCATGATCTCGGCGCCGAAATTCTTGGCCACGGCCTGGACCTGAGCTGAAGGCCGCGCATGCAAGCCGCTCTCATGGCTTACCCGGGCCTTGGCATGCAAGGCTTGCCCGTCGATCAATGGGGCCGCCTCGGCCGCTGCGCGCATCACCAGCGTCAAGAAGCCCGCAGCGCCGGCCTTGAACATGCCACTGCCGCGGGCGCTGATCTCGAAACCCTCATTGACGAGCACCAGCATGGTCTGCAATGAAGGCGCGCGGCGCGCCACCCGGTCGATGTCGACCTCGATCAAGGCCTGTCCGCCGCTGACCCTGTCGCCCTGCTTGACCAGCGCAGTGAAGCCCTCGCCGCCCAGCTGGACGGTGTCGATGCCGATATGGATCAGCAACTCGGCCCCGTTGCTGGCCGTCAAAGTCAATGCATGTCCCGTCCTGGCCAGATGGGTGATGACACCATCGCAAGGTGCCAGCAAGGTCGAGGACAGCGGCTCGATGGCCAGGCCGTCACCCAGCATCAAGCCGGCAAATACCGGATCGCTGACCGCTGTCAGCGCCATCGCGATGCCGTCAAAGGGGGCCAGCAGGTCGAGGCCATGACTCATGGCCTGGTCCTTTGCTGCGGCGGGTACCAACTGGCAAAACCGTCCTGGATCCTGGCGGCGGCCTCCCTGGCTGATAGTTTGCCGTTCAGCAACTGTGAATTGACCGCCCAGAGCTCGGCTTCCATGCTGGGTTTGCCCCGGTTCAGCACCTGGGCATTGACGCGGATCGTCGACTTGCAGTTCGTTCGCCAGGCGGCCATCTGTTTGGCGAGCGGATCGCGCACTGCGATCAAATGGTTCGAGAGCGAAAAGAAACCGGTGACCTGGTTGCTGTAGATGTCGGCAAATTCCTGCGAACCAATCCAGGCCAGAAACTTCAAGGCCTCATCCTTGTTCTTCGACTTGCTGTTCACCCCCATGCCGATGTCCATATGGTCACAGACCTGACAGGGATCGCCCGACTTCAACACCGGCGGAGCGAAGGCACCGAGTTCGAGACCCGCGGTTTGCTTGAAATAAGCGATGTCCCAGGAGCCAGACGGATAGATCGCTGCACGACCATGTGCAAACTGGCTCTGACTCTCGGCATAAGTCTGTGTGTTGGCGCCTTTGGGCAGATATTTGCCGAGTCTGGCCATATGTTCGAAGGCGGCGAGGAACTGCGGATCGGTGAATTTCGCCTTGCCGTCGATCAGCGCTTTGCGGCCTGTTTCGCCCTGCCAATAGTTCGGCCCGACATTGGTGAAGACGGTTTGGGACGATTCCCATTGATCGGCAGTACCCAAAGCCAGCGGCGCAAAACTGCCATTCAGCTTGATCGTATCGAGCAGCGCAAACAACTCGGCCTCGGTGCGCGGAGGCAGCAGATTCAATTGCCTGAAGATCTTCTTGTTGTAGAGAAAACCGTGGATCACCGAGGCCACCGGCATGCAAAAACTATCTTTCCCGTCGTCGGTCTGCCAGGCCAGTTTCGCGCTCGGCGCGAAGTTCTGCATGCCCGCTTTGCCATCGAGCTTTTCCAGATAGCCTTTGCGGTACAGCGACAGCGACAGATCGAAGGGCCGACAGGCAATCAAATCGCCGGCGTTCCCCCCGGCCAGGCGGCCAGCCAATGCAGCGTCATAGTCGGTCGGCTGCGTCGGCGCGAACCTGACCTGAATGCCCGGATGCTTCCTCTCGAAGGCCGGAATCAGCACGGTTTCCCAGATCGCCTTGTCATCGCCACGCCAGCTCTCGACCAGCAGCAGGCCCGCGCGCGCTGCGCCCGCTGCAGCCAGCAGCAGCAATATCAG
>JBIKPD010000468.1:0-3006 GCA_044357665.1 Roseateles sp.
GATCCGCGCGGCGTCTTGGCCGATTTTGGTGTCACGCTGCCTGAGGGTATGGGCATCAGGGTCTGGGATTCGACCGCCGAGGTGCGCTATCTGGTGATCCCGCAACGCCCTCCGGGCAGCGAGAGCTTGGACGAAGCTGCGCTGGCCGAGTTGGTGAGCCGCGACTCGATGATAGGCACCGGTCTGGCCCGCTCGCCGGCGCCGCAGGATGAGATGGCGAGGCCGGCGGCATGAATTACATCAGCCATGCCGATCTGGGCGGCCGCCAAGTCGAGGGCAATGTGCTGCCCGAGGCCGAGGGCGAGTTGTGGCACGCCAGCTGGGAGCCGCGGGTCTTGGCGCTGACGCTGGCGATGGGCGCTACCGGGGCCTGGAACATCGACCAGAGTCGCTCCGCTCGCGAGACCCTGCCTGACTACGCCACGTTGAGCTACTACCGCATCTGGCTGGCCGGCCTGCAGCGGCTGCTGGAGGACCGCGAGTTGGTCAGCGCGGACGAGCTGGCTGCCGGCCATGCGCAGCAAGCGGCGCCGGTCCTGCCTCGGCGGCTGGCGTCCGAGCAGGTGGCCGCCGCGCTGGCCAAGGGCTCGCCCACCGAGCGGGTGTCCCGCGCGTCGGCGCGCTTCGTGCCGGGCGACCGGGTGATCACCTCGGCGCTGCAGCCTGATCATCACAGCCGGCTGCCAGCCTATGCCCGGGGCAAGCCCGGCATCGTCGAGCGGGTGCATGGCGTGCATGTGTTCGCCGACAGCAACGCGCAAGGCTTGGGCGAGCAGCCGCAATGGCTGTACGGCTTGGTGTTCGAGGGCAAGGACCTGTGGGGCCCGGAGGCTGATCCGAGCTTGCGCGTGGGCCTGGACGCCTGGGAAAGCATGCTGGACCCGCAAGTCGACCTGACGGCCAGCTGGAGCCAATCATGACTGACCTCTCGAGCTGCCCCGGCCTGCCTGCGGGCGAATCCGCCGGCCCCGACAGCACGCCGGTGTTCGCCGAGCCCTGGCAGGCCCAGGCTTTCGCCATCACCCTGCAACTGCACCAACGCGGCCTGTTCAGCTGGCCCGAATGGGCAGCAGCGCTGTCGGCCCGCATCGCAGCGGCGCAGGCCGCCGGTGACGCCGACCTGGGCGACACCTATTACCGGCATTGGCTGGCCGCGCTTGAAGACCTGGTGGCAGCCAAGGGTGCCACCGATGCGGCCGAACTGTCGCGCTGTGCCCAGGCCTGGGACCATGCCGCCGACCGCACACCGCATGGCCAGCCCATCGTGCTGCAGGCGACCGACTTCAATTCCTGAGGTCTGACCCCCATGGCGACCTCGGATTCAGGCCGCAAATCTGCAGAACTTCTGAGCGACCAACCCGGCTCTGCGGTCATGATCCTGGTCTTGGCGCTTCACCGCGTCCTACCGCCGCCTCGGACGCTGCTTGTTTTTTGAGATTTTCCTGTCAGGCTGTCATCACTCAATTTGTAGAGCAAGGCCTCGTGTAGCGCAAGCAGGCGCATCCTGGTGAGCATGAACTCCATCACACTGAAGGCAATGCCATCAATGGATCCACGCAGGCCACGCCGAGTGGCTGAAAGTGTTTGAGGTTGCTGGTCAACAAGAGCAGGCCAGCGTTTTGGGCCAGCGCGGCAATCGCGACATCGGCAAAACCTGGATGGCAGCCCTTTGACATAGCAGCATCAGAAATTTGACCCGCGAGCCGGGCCGCCTGTGCATCCAAAGGCAAGATGCGATCCGCATAGGTGGCCAACAATCCGTCGAGCCAACGGTCAAGGCGATCGGCCCGCTCCGTACCACCAGCGCGGCGCAACTTGCCAATCCCTTGAGCCATTTCCGCCACCGCAATAGCGGGGAGGAAAAGTTCCTTGTGATGGACTTGCAGCCATTCGCCCAGCGGGGTGGGCACAATGTTTCCACGCCCCGGTGCCAAAATCGAGATCACCGTAGTGTCAAGCAGATAACCGTTATACAAAATCGACACCCCGAAGCGGCGTGGTGTCGCGCTCAGTCTCTAGTGACTCAGGCAGATCCAACAAATAGTTGGCCAGGTTGGGCATTTCCAGCGGATAGAGGCGTGCGCCATCGGCAACCGACACAATCATTGCGCAGGGTTGACCATGGCGGCTGATGAGCGTGGGCCGGCCTTTTTCAGCAGCAAGCACCAATGCAGAAAAACTAGCCTTGGCCTCACGAATTTGAAATATTTCCATAGCGAATGCACCTGTGACTACATAGGGTCATTTTATACGTATCGAGCCAAGTGGCGCAAGCGAGAGAGCAGACTAGAGGTCTGAAATTTGGACACAGCCTTGAGTTTGACGTCACGGCTCGTCCTGACCGAGCTGGACGAGCACCTTCAACCAGTCTCAGGGCTGCTCTCTTGACTGCCGGCCGCTGAATTGATCCACCTGACAAGGGCCCAAACTTTCTGGGGGGCAAAGCCAGAAAGTCAATCTTGATCCCCCTTCGGGGGTATCAATTTTTCACGGCCTCGATAAGATGGCATTTCTGGCTCGCAACAGTGCGATTATCAATAGCCCGAAAAATCCTCAATTGAGTTTAAGGTCAATGATCAACCTTAGCGTGAACGGCAGACCTGTCGAAGTGCCTGATGGCGCGACAATTCTTGATGCTGCGAGGGAAGCAGGTGTCTATATCCCCACGCTCTGCTATTACCCGCGCTTGCCTTCCCATGCCGTATGCCGGATGTGCCTTGTCGATGTCGCAGGCGAAGCCCGAGCACAACCGGCTTGTGTTACCAAGGCGAAATCGGGTGATATTGTAGAAACCGATTCCAGGGATCTGCAGGAATTTCGCAAGGCAGATGCAGAATGGCTGTTGGCCCGCCACCCCAACGATTGCAGGCAATGCGAAGTCAACGGCGCTTGCAAACTGCAAAATATTGTGCGGGAAAATCAATTGGAGGACCGCTGGGGCTACCTGCCCAGAGGATCCGCAGAGCATCCGGAACATCGGCTGACTGACCACACTTCACCGAGTAT
>JBIKPD010000469.1:0-2992 GCA_044357665.1 Roseateles sp.
CTGGAAATTGATCCTCGCGGGGTCTTGCTGCACCGCTTGCAGCAGCCGCTGGTCCATCACCCGGAACCAGAGCGGCGGGATATAGGCCAGCACGAACATGCCGAAATAACCACTGGGCAGTTGCGGCAACTGCTCGAATTGGCGCAGCGATTGATAGCGCCGCAGCGGGTGCGCATGGTGGTCGGAATGGCGTTGCAGATGGAACAGCACCCAGTTCGAAAACAGATGGTTGCTGTTCCATGAATGGTGGGGCTGGCAGGCCTCGTAGCGGCCCTGCGCATTGCAGCCGCGCAGCAGGCCGTAATGCTCGACGTAATTGGCCGAGGTCAGCTGGAACCAGGACCAGAACGACACCCCGAGCAGGAAGGGCAGCGTCGGCCAACCCAGCCAGGCAATCAGCATGCCCCACAGCAAGAGCGTGAGCAGGGCCGGCTGGAGGATTTCGTTCTGCAGCGACCAGACCGGCCGACCCTGGCCGCGCAGCCGGCCGGCTTCAAGCAGCCAGGCGCGCCGTGCTGCGCCGGGAATCTCGCGCACCATGAAGCGGTAGATGTTTTCGCCCATCCGCGCCGAGGCAGGGTCGAGCGGCGTGGCCACATCGCGGTGGTGGCCGCGGTTGTGCTCGATGAAAAAATGCCCATAAGCGCAGGGGGCCAGCGCGAGCTTGGCCAGCCAGCGTTCCAGCCGGCTGCCCTTGTGGCCGAGTTCATGGCCGAGGTTGATCGAAAAGCCGCCAACTGCACCGCCGACCAGGACGCAAGCCAACAGCCCATGCCAGGGCAGATCATGGCTAGCGACGAACCAGGCGCAGAAGATGAAAGCGATCCACAGCACCGGCACCAGCGCATAAGTGATGCGGCGGTAATAGGGGTCGGCGTCGAGTTGCGGCACCGCAGATTCGGGCGGGTTGCTTGTGTCTTCGCCCAGCAGCCAGTCGATCAGCGGCACGATCGCATAGATGAAGATCGCCGGCAACCAGAGCGTCCAGGCCGCGCCAGTCAGGACCAGCAAGGTCGGTCCGGCGCCAACAGCCGCCGGCAGCAGCAGCGAGAGCAGCCAGAGATAGCGTTTTTTATCGACGAAGTGAGTGCCTGCTCTTGAATTTTCCATACGCGTCGAAATGGTTCGAATGACTGCGGACTTGCCGATCAACTGTCGGCGACAAAGGGCTTGACCCGGGCGAGCAGATTGTCCGCATAAACTGCAGCTTCCCCGCCCGGCGCGGCATGTTCCAACGCCGATCTTGCGAGGCTTTCGCCAGCGCGCAGCAGCATCACCCAGCTCGCCAGGTATTGTGCCGCCAGATCGCCGCCGGCCGTGGCGACGCCGCCGCGGGCATGGAAGGGCAGATCAAGCACCCGCACGCCAGCTTCGAGCAGCCAGGGCCTTGTCGCCGGGTCGGTGCTGGCCGGTTGGTCGCCGAGCAGGCCGAGCCTTGCCAGCAGCAGCACGCCCGACGACTGCGCGCCGAGCAACTGCCGCGTCGGATCGAGCTGCAGCCGGTCGAGCAGGGCCGAGTTTGCGGCGATCGCGCGGTGGTAAAGGCCGGATCCGAACAGCACCACATCGGCCTCGTTGGCCCATTCCAGCGGCCGCTGCAATTGCACCGTCACGCCGTTTTGGGAAGTCACCGCCCGCCCCGGCCCGCATAACTCGGCCGACCAGCCTTTGGGCCTGAGCTGATTCAGCAGGCCCGACAGGATGAAGCTGTCGAGCTCGCTGAAGCCGTCGAAGACAACGATGGCGACCGCTGTACCGAGGGGGGTGTTCGCACGCATGGTGGAATTCTGACAGGGGGCTACAGTGGGCGCCACCAATTTCCATGCCGAGCCTTATTCAGGCCGGCGGAATTGACCGATTCGGATCCTGGAGCCAAGTGCGGAGGACGTACTTCTGGATCTTGCCGGTCGATGTCTTCGGCAGGCTGCCGAACACGACAGTGCGCGGGCACTTGAAATGGGCGAGGCTGGCGCGGCAATAGCTGATCAGTTCATCGGCCGTTGCCGAAGCGCCCGGCTTCAGTGCGACAAAGGCGCAGGGCGTCTCGCCCCAGTGCTCGTCGGCCTGCGCCACGACGGCAGCTTCCAGTACGGCGGGGTGGGCGTACAGGACCGATTCGACCTCGATGGTGGAGATGTTCTCGCCGCCGGAGATGATGATGTCCTTGGCGCGGTCCTTCAGCTCGATATAGCCGTCGGCATGCATCACCGCAAGGTCGCCGGAGTGGAACCAGCCCCGATCGAAGGCCACTGCCGTGGCCTTCGTATTCTTCAGGTAGCCACGCATCACGGTGTTGCTGCGTTTGACCACTTCGCCGATGGTGCTGCCGTCGCGTGGCACCGCTTGCATGGTGTCCATGTCGACCACATCGAGCTCACTCACCGATGGGTAGGCCACACCTTGCCGGGCCTTCAGCATGGCACGCTGCCCGGCCGGAAGTTCATCCCATTCCTGTTTCCAGACGCTGATCGCCGACGGGCCGAAAACTTCGGTCATGCCATACACATGCAGCACATTGAAGCCGAGGGCCTCAATTTTCTCGATCACGGACGGGGGCGGTGCCGATGCGGCGGTCATGACTTGAACCGTCTGCGGGAAACGAATGATGTCGGCTGGCCGAGCGTTGACCAGCGTATTCAAGACGATTGGCGCACCGCACATATGCGTGACCTGGTGCGAGGCAATCAGCTCGAAAATCGCCTTCGATTCGACTTTGCGCAAGCAGACATGCGTGCCACCCATCAGGGAGATGGTCCATGGAAAACACCAACCCAGTGAGTGGAACATCGGCAAGGTCCACAGCATCACCGGATGGCGAGGCATGGCCCAGGCAGCGACGTTGGCCATGGCGTTGATGTAAGCGCCTCGGTGGTGGTAGACGACGCCTTTTGGGTCGCCCGTCGTTCCAGAGGTGTAACTCAAAATGAAGGCATCCCACTCGTCAGTCGGCAACTTCAATTCGAACGCCGGATCGCCAAGTTCAAGCAGATCT
>JBIKPD010000472.1:0-2971 GCA_044357665.1 Roseateles sp.
TTCGGCGATTGCCGAGGTGCAGTTCGTCAAGGGTGATTTGCTGATGCTGTTGGCGATCTTTTGCTGGGCGATCTACAGCTGGATGTTGGCCAGACCGCCGGCATCGCTGCGTGGAGACGCCAAACCCGACTGGAACTGGGCCGAGCAACTGGCGGCGCAAATGTTGTTCGGCGTCGTCTTCGCTGGCGCGATGGCGGGCATCGAGCAGGCATTCAATCCGCCGCCGGTGGTCTGGGGGCTGCCGATGGCGCTGACCGCCGCCTTCGTGGCCATCTGCCCTTCCTTGATCGCCTACCGCTGCTGGGGTATCGGCGTAGCCGAAACAGGTCCTTCGATACCGGCGATTTTCGGCAACCTCACGCCGATTTTCGCGGCGCTGATGTCAGCGGCCATGCTGGGCGAATGGCCGCAGTGGTACCACGGCATTGCCTTCGCGCTGATCGCAGCCGGGATCCTGGTGTCGACGATCGGCGCGCGCAAGGCGACGGGGTAAGCCCCCGCCAGAACCTAGAAGACGCCCGAGTACCCCCCGCCAGAACCTAGAAGACGCCGGGGTAGCCCCCACCGTCGAGAATAATATTCTGGCCAGTCAGATAGCTCGCATGGCTGCTGCACAGCATCGCGCAGATGGCGCCGAACTCGGCCGGGTTGCCGAAGCGTTGCGCCGGGATGGCAGCGCGGCGTTTGTCCATCGTCGCTTCAAGCGTCTGGCCAGTCTTGGCAGCACCAGCGGCCATGGTTTTTTTCAATCGGTCGGTAGCGAAGGCGCCAGGCAGCAGGTTGTTGATCGTCACATTGCGTCCGGCCAGTTGCGGCTGGCGGGCAATGCCAGCGACAAAACCGGTCAGCCCCGAGCGGGCGCCATTCGACAGACCCAGCACATCGATCGGTGCCTTGACTGCGCCCGAAGTGATGTTGATGACCCGGCCGAAACCACGCGCTGCCATTGCATCGACGGTCGCCTTGATCAGGTCGATCGGCGTCAGCATATTGGCTTCCAACGCGGCATTCCAATCGTCGCGAGTCCAGTTGCGGAAGTCGCCTGGGGGCGGACCGCCGGCGTTGTTGATCAGGATGTCGATCTGCGGGCAGGCTGCCAGCGCGGCAGCGCGGCCTTCGGGCGTGGCGATGTCGCCAGCCACGGTGCGCACTTCGACGTTTGGGTTCAGCAAGCGCAGCTCGGCCGCGGTAGCCTCCAGCGCCTCAGCACCGCGGGCGGTGATGACGACATTCACTCCTTCAGCCACCAGCGCCTCGGCGCAACCGCGCCCCAGGCCCTTGCTGGCCGCACATACCAGGGCCCAACGGCCATTCAGTCCCATATCCATAGCTTCATCTCCACTTTGCAAGCAGCCAAACGCCACCCAGAACCAACAATGTGCCCGCCGCCACCCAAGGCGTAAACGGTTCACCCAGAATCATCACACCCATCAAAATCGTCGAGATCGGCCCGACCATGCCGACCTGCGCCGCGAGCGTAGCACCGAGCCGCTCGATCGCCAGCATCATCATCAGCACCGGCGCGAAAGTGCAGGCACTCGCGTTCAGCAGCGACAGCCAGATCACCTCGGGGGCAACAGCCAAGCCCGTGTCGAGCGGCCGCAGCAGCATGAACTGGGCGATGCAAAGCACACATGCCACCGTCGAAGCCAGGCCGGTCAAGCGCAAGGCACCGAGCCGCTTGACCTCTTCACCGCTGTAGATCAGGTAGAAGGCATAGCTCAGCGCGCTGCCCACCACCAGGGCGCCGCCGAGCAGCGCATGCGCACCCTGGGCATGCAGCTCATGACCGAAGACCAGCAGCAGGCCCGCATAGCTGACACATAGCGCCATCACCTGCCCCCCACTGACGCGGCGCTTGAACAGCAGCCAGCTGAGAAACAGCACGAAGGTCGGATTCAGGTAGAGGATCAAGCGCTCGAGACTGGCGCTGATATAGGCCAGGCCGGCAAAGTCCAGCGTGCTCGCCAGGTAATAGCCGGAAAACCCCAGCCCGAAAACGACAATCCAGTCGCGCCTTGTCAAAGCTGGCTTGCCGCGCCCGGCCCACCAGGCCAGTATCAGGAACAAGGGCAAGGCGAACAGCATGCGCAACATGATCAAGGTCACCGCATCGACACCGTGCCGGTAAGCCAGCTTGACGATGATGGCCTTGCCCGAAAACGCCACCGCTCCAAGCATGGCCAGGACCAGACCTGGCCACAAGGGCTTGGGGGAAACGGCAGCAGTCATTGCGCAGATTCTATGGGCCTGCGCGGCCGGCACTTCAGCCTAGTACATCGTTTCGCCAAACCGCCTACATGAAATCGCGCCTTCGTCCGCCATGCTGCGTTGCAAATCCTCGCCATAGCTACGGCTATGGCTGTGGTTCGCGCCTTGCCTGACGAACGAACGCATCAATTTCATTCGTAAGCTTATTGACGAAACGATGTACTAGACCCGCTGCAGCTCGGACTCGCCCAGCATGCGCGCCATCAAATCGCGCACCGAACGGATCTCGGCACCAAAGGGCAAGGCGCCAACGCCGCGAAAAAACAGGCCGCGGGCGGTTTCGCCGCGCAAGGCTGCAGCGAGTTGGTTGTCGATGCAGAACTGCCCAGCCTCTTTAAGACCATCGCGCAGCCCGCATTGCGCCAGGCAATCAAAGGCCTTGGTGCAACGGCTCTTGACATGGGCCATCGCCTGCAACTTCGGTTCGGCGCGCAGGTAGTTGCGCAGCCAGGGCGTGGCCACTGCACGGGCCGGCAGTCCGGCCACGCTGGTGAACTCGATCATGTCGGACTCGCTGGCTTCGGCCAGCACGCGCTTGAATTCGGGGTGGGCATCGCCCTCGATGGTGACCGCAAAAGCAGTGCCGAGTTGCACCGCTGCGGCGCCCAGGCCTTGCAGGCGCTGGATGTCGGCAAAGCTGCGCACCCCGCCAGCGGCGATCAACGGAATCTTTCCGCCGATGCCGGCTTTCTCGAAAAAT
>JBIKPD010000471.1:0-2971 GCA_044357665.1 Roseateles sp.
CTTTGACTTCAGCCAAAGCGGCCGCCACATGGGGCACATAAGCCGGGCTGTTGAGCCTGCCGCGGTGTGGTGCCGGCGCCAGATAGGGGCTGTCGGTCTCGATCAGCAGCCGTTCCAGCGGCAGCAATTTGGCGACATCGCGCAAGCTCTGGGCGTTTTTGAAGGTCAGGATGCCCGAGAAGGATATGTAAAACCCCCGCTCTACAGCCGCCAGCGCGACTTCGGCACTTTCGGTAAAGCAGTGAAAAACGCCACCGGCCTTTTCGCCGCCCATTTCATCGAGCAAACGCAGGGTGTCGGCCGCGCTGCTGCGGGTGTGGATCACCAAGGGTTTGGCCGCCAGCAAGGCTGCACGGATATGGACCCGGAAGCGCTCGCGCTGCCATTCCATCTGTTCGATGCTGCGGCCATTGAGCCGGTAATAGTCGAGCCCGGTCTCGCCGATGGCAACCACTTTCGGGTGCTTGGCGCCCTGCACTAACTCGTCAACATCGGGTTCATGTACGTCCTCGTTGTCCGGGTGGACGCCAACGGTGGCCCAGAGATGTGGATGCTCGTCCGCCAGTCTGCTGACGTTGGGGAAATCCTCCATCGTCGTGCAGATGCAGATCGCCTGCTCGACCTGGGCTGCTTTCATCTCGGCCAGGATATGCGGGAGCTGGGATTGCAGCTCGGGGAAACTCAGGTGGCAGTGTGAATCGATGAACATGGATGAAGGTGGTGGCTCAAATTGTCTGGGTCGGTTTGTTTGACGCGAGCGTCGGGCCGAGGATTTTTTCGATCTCTTGCTTGAGGCTCAGCCCCGCCGGGTCTGCGGAAAAACTCACGCCGATGCCTTCGGTGCGTCCGCCGGCTGCATTGGCCGGTGTCAGCCAGGCGACCTTGCCGACGACCGGATAGCGCTGGGCGTCGCCTGGCAGGCCGATCAGTAAATAGATTTGGTCGCCCAGCAGATAGGCTTGTTTTGTGGGGACGAATAGTCCGCCAGCGCTGAACAACGGGATATAGGCGGCATAGAGCGCCGCCTTGTCCCGAAAGATCAGCTGGATCACGCTCGGGCTGGCGTCGGTGGGTTTGATCGGTAGATCGGCCATGCTGCAGTCTCAGCCCGCCCTGACCTGCAAGGCTTGCTTGCCCTGGGCAAACAAGGACTCGATCAGCAGACCGGCATTGAGTGGATGTTCGGCATGCCTTGCTGCCTGGCGCAGCGCGGCTGCCCAGGCATGCAGAGGCGCAGCCGGGCCAGGCTTGGGCAAGGCGGACAGGGGGAAATAGGTCGGCGGCGCAGCATGGGCGCGGCGCAGCAGGTCATGGCAGAGGCGTTGCAAAGCGTCGATCGCGCGCGCCGGCGGCCAGTTGGCCAGCGCCTGGGCTTCGCCGCGGGCCAGTTGCTGGGGCAATTGCTGCCAGATGCTGGCGCGCAGCCCGGCCTCGAACCAGTCACGCGCTTCCTGCGGCCTGCCGCCGGCCGCGTCGAGCAGCAGTTCGGGGTCTTCAACGCCCTGCTCTGCCAGCCATTGCAAGGCTGGCGCCCGCGCTGGCAGCGGCAATGGCATGGGCTGACAGCGGCTGCGGATGGTCGGCAGCAACGCTTCGGGCGCATTGCTGGCCAGCACGAAGCGCAAGCTGCCCGAAGGTTCCTCCAGCGTCTTCAGCAAGGCATTGGCCGCGACCATATTGAGTGCTTCTGCCGGGTAGACCAGCACCACCTTGGCGCGACCGCGGGCCGAGGTGGCCTGGGCAAATCCCAGTGCCGCACGCACCGCATCGATCTTGATTTCGCGGCTTGGCTTGGCCTTGGAAGCTTTGGCTTCGCTCGCGGGTTCGGCGCCCTGCTCCCAGCCCAGCGATTCGCGCAACGCTTCGGGCAACAGCAGTTGAAAGTCAGGATGCGTGCGCGAGCTAAACAGCTTGCAGCTGGCACAGGTCAAGCAGGCCCAGCCCAGGCGGGGCGAATCGGTTTGCGGCGCCTCGCACAGCCATGCTTGCGCCAAGGCCAGTGCCAGATCGAACTGGCCGACGCCGGCCGGCCCCTGCACCAGCAAGGCATGCGATTGCGCTGTCGCCAAGGCCTGGCTCAGCGGCAAGGCCAGCCAGGGCAGCAAGCCGCCTACCATCCGCGCGACTCCATCACGGCGGCGATCTGGGTCGCCACCGCTTCTACCGACAGGCTCGCGTCAAGGCGGACGAAGCGTTGCGGTGCCGCTTCAGCGCGCCTGGCATAAGCGGTTCGCACACGCTCGAAAAAATGCAGATCCTGTTGTTCGAAACGATCCGCCGCGCGTGCCGCAGCTCTGCGCTGGGCAGCCATCTCCGGCGGCAGGTCGAACCACAGCGTCAGATCCGGCTGCCTGCCGCCCTGCACCCACTTTTCGAGCGTGCTGAGTACCGTCAGGTCGACACCCCGGCCGCCGCCCTGGTAGGCAAAACTGGCATCGGTAAAGCGGTCGCAAAGCACGGTCTTGCCGGCATCGAGTGCCGGCTGGATGACCTGCTGCAGATGGTCACGCCGCCCGGCAAAAACCAGCAGGGCCTCGGTCAGGCTGTCCATGCTGCTGTGCAGAACCAGCTCGCGCAAGGTCTCGGCCAGTTCGGTGCCGCCCGGTTCGCGCGTGTTGATGACCGTGGCACCGCGCTGTTCGAGCCTGGCGGTCAGGGCCGCGATATGGGTCGATTTACCGGCACCATCGATGCCTTCGAAACTGATGAATCTGGCTGTCACTTGTTGCCGCGCTGATATTTGTTCACCGCGCGATTATGCGCGGACAGCGTCTCGCTGAATTCGCTGCTGCCGTCGCCACGGGCCACGAAATATTGGGCTTGGCTTGGCGCCGGATGGAGTGCCGCCAGCAAGGCCGCATTGCCCGGCATCGAGATCGGCGTCGGCGGCAGACCGCGGCGCAGATAGGTATTGAAAGGCTGATCGGCCTGCAGATCGCGTTTGCGCAAACGGCCGGTATAGCCGTCGCCC
>JBIKPD010000473.1:0-2960 GCA_044357665.1 Roseateles sp.
CCAGTCGCTCGATGGCCAGCCGGCTGGTGTCGGCCACTGCCGCAAAGCCGCCGGCCATGCGCAGCGCGTCGTCCACGGTCTCGCCGGCCTTGAGCTCGAAGATCGCCGGGCGGTTGACGCTGCCGATGACCGCCACCTGTGGGCCGATGGCGCCGACATGGATCACGTCCTCGGCCTGCACCACTCGGTCGGCCTCGCGGTCGCCTTTGAGCAGCAGATCGTAGAGGTCGAAGGTGGCGACCAGTTCTTTGCCGCGGCGCAGTTGCACCATGCGGAAGCTGCCCGCGGCCGACGGGCCGCCGGCACGCATCAGGGTCTGGGCCAGTGTTGACAGGCTGCTGACCACTTGCACGCCCGGGCGTTGGACGAAACCGGTGACATAGACCCGCAGCCCGCGCAACTGGCCCAGCGACACGCTGAGCTGGAAGTTCTTGAACACCAGCGCGACGCGGCGGCTGACGACATCGGACAACTCTGCGTACTTCACGCCCGAGACCATGATTGGCCCGACCCTCGGCACGTTGATGCGTCCGGACCGGTCGACCACCAGCCGCAGGTCGGCGTCGATCGATCCCCAGAGCGTCAGCACCAGCTCATCGCCGGCTTGCAACAAATAGTCGGGCGGGACGTTCGGGCTGTAATCAGGGGCCGACAGCGAGGCGAAGGGCCCGGTCAACAATTCAGTGCCGAAGCGCCGGATTTCCAGGGGTCTCCCGTCTGGCTGCGGGGGGGCCTGCAGAGCGGCCTGGCCCTGGACATAGATCTCGAATTCGCCTGGCCGGTACGGTGCGGCGGGTGGGGCTTCCCGGTCGAACTCGCTGGGTCGATAAAGTCTCTGGGCTTGGCCAGCTTGGCCATCCTGCGCCCCGGGCACACCGGCCTGGGTCGGTTGACGCAGCCTGACCGGTCCGCCTGGCGCGGCTGCGGCATCGGCTTGTGCGGCTGTTTGTGCCTGGGCGGGATGGCCGCTCAACAGCAGTGCCAGGGTCAGCGACGCCGCCGCTAGAGTGCCCAGAAGTCTTGGAAAGGTGCGGGCCGAGGTCTGGTTGAAAGTCAGGTTCATGGGTCTAGGCTTTCGGTGGCGCCGCCGCCTTGAGTTCTGATGCAAATCGCTGCGCCTATGGCACGTGTTGTGTGCTGGCGGTACCGGATTGAGGGCTGGATTCTACCGGAGCAGTTCTAGCGCTCCGGTGCTTGCGCCGGCTTCTGGGGCGGCCGATAGAATCCCGCGCGATGGACATCTTCCTGACCGCGTTTATCACTTCGATCATCGCGACATTGCTGCTGGTTCGCCGTGCCAGGAATGGCGGGCATCGTCTGAAGGATCACGACCTGTCGGGGCCGCAGAAGTTTCACTCGGCGCCGGTGCCGCGGGTCGGTGGCTTGGGCATCCTGATCGGCGTACTGGCAGCGTTGTTGGTGATGCTGCTACGCCATCCCGACATCGCCGCCAAGGCTGCGCTGCTGCTGCTCTGCGCCGCGCCAGCCTTTGCCTCGGGCCTGACCGAAGACCTGACCAAGACGCAGAGCCCTCAGCGGCGTTTGTTTTTCACCGCTTTGTCGGCCGGGCTGGCAGTGGTGGCTGTTGACGGTGTGATCGCGCGCACTGACGTTCCGGGCTTGGACTGGGTGGTGTCTTTCCCGATTTGTGCTGCGGCGCTGACCATCTTCATGGTCGCCGGACTGGCCAACTCGGTCAACATCATCGATGGCTTCAACGGCTTGGCTTCGATGTGTTGTGTGCTGATGCTGATCAGCATCGGCTATGTCGCATTTCATGTCGGCGATACGCTGGTGCTGGCGCTGGCAGTGGCCGGCGCTGGTGCGGTGCTGGGATTCTTTGTCTGGAACTTTCCTGCCGGCCTGATTTTTCTGGGGGACGGCGGGGCTTATTTCCTGGGTTTTTACATTGCCGAACTGGCAATCATGCTGCTGCACCGCAACCCATCGGTGTCGCCGATGTTTCCGGTTTTGGCGTGCATCTACCCCTTGTTCGAGACGGCGTTTTCGATCTATCGCCGCGTGATGCTGCGCAAGTTGCCGGCGGGCATGCCCGATGGCATTCATCTGCATTCATTGATTTACCGCCGCATCATGCGCTGGGCGGTGGGCAGGCAATCCAGGCGCTCGCAGACCCGGCGCAACTCGATGACCTCGCCTTACCTGTGGCTGCTGTGCATGATGGCGGTGTTGCCGGCCATGCTGTTCTGGGACAACACGCCGATGCTGCTGGCCTGCATTGGGGTGTTCAGTCTGACCTACATCACGCTGTACTGGCGCATCGTGCGCTTCAAAGTGCCGCGCTGGATGATCGCCACGCGTTGAGGGGCAGTTGCTGCGCTACGGCTGAGAACTCAGTGCGATGCCACGTTCAACCGCAGACAGTCAAGCCCTTCAAAACGGTCGAAGTCTCTGTCAAAGGTCACCAGTATCCAGCAGTTCGAACAGGGCAGCGTTGGAAAACTGCTTGACCGAGAGTGGTTGATCCAGCGCCAGCGTGGGAAGTGGGCTGCGCGAGCGCGGCGACGCCGGGCTTGCGGCGGGTGACTGCAGCCCGCGCTCCACAAGCGTCAAAACCAGCTGCTTGAGGCTGGTTCCTTCGAGGGCTGCCTGGGCTTTCAATTGCCGGAACAGGGCCTCAGGCAGGTCCAATGTGGTTCTCATCGTAGCGACATAGTATGACCCGCTGGCTTACGCGGATCGTCGCCCTTGTGAGCCGATGTCTTGAAGGTCGTAGTCAGCAAGCAAGGTTTCAGGGTCAGGCGGACACTTGGATTCGATGCGTTTCAAGCAGCGGCGCAGCGACTCGAGCTTCTGTTCAACTATTTCGCGATCCATGCCATACGCCTCTCTGCCAACATGCGGTCTATCAAGGGCATGAAGTCCGCCTGATCGATCAGGTGGCGGCTGATCAGCTTGCCATACGCGGCATCGCTTCCCAGCACGCGTCTGCCATGTTT
>JBIKPD010000474.1:0-2956 GCA_044357665.1 Roseateles sp.
ACCTGGTGACCCGCAAGGAACTGCCGTTCGAGTTCATGCTCAATGCCTTGCGGCTGCGCGAAGGCGTGGCCTTGAATCAATATCTGGAACGCACCGGTTTGCCGCTGTCGAGCATTGCGACCCAACTGGCAACAGCCCGTTCGCGCGGTCTGCTGGAGGCAGATCCGCAGCGCCTGACGCCGACGCCGCTGGGCTTTGATTTCCTCAATGATCTGCAGGAAATTTTCCTTTGAAGGCCTGATCAAGAACGGAAGCCGCAAATACGGCCTTCGGGAGAATTCACCCGGACTTGCCCGCGTTTTGACAAAGGACCGTCGCCTCAACCGCCGCTGCCATTCAACAGCACCATCAGCGCGCCGCTGCCGCCGTCGCTGGCCCTGGCTTGCACGAAAACCAGCACTTCCTGCTTTTGCACCAGCCAGCCGCGCACTTTGGCTTTGAGCACCGGTTCGCGCCCAGGCGAGCCATTGCCCTTGCCGTGGACGACGCGCACGCAGCGCAGGCCGCGGCGCACGCTGTCCTGAACGAAATTCCCCAGGGCCTCGCGTGCCTGGTCGCGGCGCAGGCCATGCAGGTCGATCTGGCCTTGCAGGCTCCAGTGACCGCGCCTGAGTTTGTTGACCACATGGATGCTGATCTGCGGCCGGCGAAAGGACAGGGTTTCGTCGGTTTCGAGCAGCGAGTCGACATCGAAATCGTCCGACATTGTCTGCAGCAAAGCCTGCTTCTCGTCGGCGATGCGCTGGCGCGGCTCGATGCTGGTCGGCTCACGTTGATGCAGCACGCGCAAGTCACCGGGCAGCAGGGTCACCGGGCCGACTGCGAGTTCGAAGATGCGCCGCTCCTGCTCGAGCAGGCGCGCCTTGGCGGCTTCGAGCTCGCGCCTGGCCTCGAAGGCGAGGCGCGCTTGCAGCAATTCGCGCTTGAGCAATTTCAGATCCTGCAGGCAGTGCAGCGTCGGCAAGGCTGATTTGTTCGTCATACTAATCCGCGCTCGGCCAGAGAGATCACTTCGCCATCGCCAACCACCAGATGGTCGAGTACTCGGATGTCGACCAAGGCCAGCGCCGATTTCAGCGCCTGCGTCAACAACTCGTCCGAGCGCGAAGGTTCTGCTACGCCCGATGGATGGTTGTGCGCCAGGATCACCGCTGCAGCGCCGAGGTCGAGTCCGCGTTTGACGACCTCGCGTGGATAGACCGAAGTCTGCGTCAAGGTGCCGCGAAACATCTCCTCCATCGCGATTAGGCGGTGCTGGGCGTCGAGAAACAGCACGCCGAAAACCTCATGGCTGAGGCCGGCCAGCTTCAATTGCAGGAACTGCTTGACCGCAGCGGGCGAGTCGAACACCGGACGTCTTGCCAGTTCCTGCAGCAGCGAGCGCCTGGCGATTTCCAGCACTGCGGAGATTTCCGCCAGCTTGGCCGGCCCGATGCCCTTGACTTTGGCCAGATCGGACACGCTGGCATGCAGCAAGCCCTGCCAGCCGCCGAATTGATCGAGCATCGCCTGGGCCAGGTGCAGCACCGGCTGGCCTTTGCGACCGGTGCGCAGCAGCAGCGCCAGCAGCTCGGCGTCGGCCAATGCCTGCGGGCCTCTCGCGAGCAGCTTTTCGCGCGGACGAGCGTCAATCGGTAATTGATCGAGAGGCATGGTGGTTGATGTCTGGGAGAGAACACAAGGCCAAGGGCAGGGCGGTCAATGACTCTGAATGAACGGGCCTTAAAATCCAGCCAGTTTATCGAATATGGCCACCATGAACCTCATCCAAGCCGGATCCTTTTTGACCCTGCATTACCGTCTGGCCGGTCCGGACGGCACCGACTTCATCAACACCTTCGCTGAAAAACCGGCCACCTTGACGCTCGGCACCGGGCAACTGGCGCCGGCCATCGAGGCCTACCTGATCGGCATGGCTGAAGGGCAACGCAGCCTGTTCGAGTTGCCTGCTGGCCAGGCATTTGGGGATCGCAATCCCGACATGCTGCAGCGCGTGCGCAACAGTCTGGTCGATTCGCTCAGCGACGAGGGGGCGCAATATGGCGTCGGCGATGTGGTGCAGTTCCCCACTCCCGATGGCAGCGGGGCCTATGCGGGTCTGCTGCGCGAGGTCGGCGAGGGCTGGATGCTGTTTGACTTCAACCATCCGTTGGCCGGCCAACCGGTCAGCTTTGAAGTTCAAGTGATTGGGGTGATGTGATGAGCGTCGGCAACTTGCAGATCCAGCCGCATGAAGTGGTATTGGCCGAGCCCCGCGGCTTTTGTGCCGGCGTCGACCGCGCGATCGAGATCGTCGAGCGGGCTTTGACAAAATTTGGCGCACCGATCTATGTGCGTCATGAGATCGTCCACAACACCTATGTGGTCAACGACCTGAAAGCGCGCGGCGCGATCTTCATCGAGGACCTCGCCGAAGTTCCGGCTGGCGCAACGTTGGTGTTCAGCGCCCATGGGGTCAGCCAGGCAGTGCGCCAAGAAGCAGCTTCGCGCGGTTTCCACGTTTTCGATGCAACCTGCCCGCTGGTCACCAAAGTGCATGTCGAAGTCGCAAAGCTGCACCGCGAGGGCTACCAGTTCATCATGATCGGCCATAAGGGGCATCCTGAAGTCGAGGGCACGATGGGCCAACTCAGCGAGGGCATCTTTCTGGTTGAAACGGTCGGCGATGTGGCGCATCTGCGCGTTGCCGATCCGGCCCATCTGGCCGTCGTGACACAAACGACCTTGAGCGTTGATGACGCCGCCGAAATCATGACTGCGTTGAAATTGAAGTTCCCGCTGATCCGCCAGCCCAAGCAACAAGACATCTGCTATGCGACGCAAAACCGCCAGGACGCGGTCAAGGTGATGGCGCCGCAGGTCGATGTGGTGATTGTTGTCGGCAGCCCCAGCAGTTCCAACAGCAACCGCTTGCGCGAGCTGGCCGAGCGGCTCGGTACGCCAAGTTTCATGGTCG
>JBIKPD010000123.1:0-10425 GCA_044357665.1 Roseateles sp.
CGTGGTCGCGCAGGTGATCGAAGTTTCGAGCCTGGCCGGCAAGCCCCGCGTGCACCGCGTCGTCTGCGCGATCGACTGCGGCATCGTCGTCAACCCGGGCTTGGTCAGCCAGCAGATCGAAAGCTCGGTGATCTTCGGGCTCAGCGCAGCGCTTTATGGCCGCATCGACATCAAGGGCGGGGTCGTGCAGCAGCGCAATTTCAACGATTACCCGCTGCTGACGCTGGCCCAAACGCCGCTGATCGAAACCCATCTGGTCGCCAGCGACAACCCGCCCAGCGGCGCCGGCGAACCCGGCACACCGCCGGTTGCACCCGCCTTGGCCAACGCCTGGTTCGCCCTGACCGGGGAGCGGCTGCGCAGCCTGCCTTTGGGCTGAACAGATTCGTCAGGGATGCAGGGTCGGATCAGACTTTGGCCAGATTCAGCTGATCGCGCGTCTGCAGCGCGACGCGGCGGGCAGCAGCGGCAAAGTCTTCGCCCTGGCTGGCATAGAGGATCGCGCGTGAGCTGCTGACGATGATGGTGCCACCGGGCCGCCAACCGGCCTTGACGGTGGCTTCGGCATCGCCGCCCTGCGCGCCGATGCCCGGGATCAGCAAAGGCAGGGTCGGTGCCAGTTCGCGCACGCGAGCAATTTCAGCCGGAAAGGTGGCACCAACGACCAGGCAGAGCTGGCCGTTCTTGTTCCACGAACTCTGTGCCAACTGCGCCAGATGCTCGTAAAGCATCGGCTGGCCCGGCAGGTCGGCAAAGCGCTGGTTCTGCAAATCGCTGCCGCCCTTGTTCGAGGTGCGGCACAGCAGGATCGCGCCCTTGTCCGGGTAGCGCAGATAGGGCTCGATCGAATCAAAACCCATGAAGGGCGACAAGGTCACCGCGTCGGCCTGGTAGCGCAGAAAAGCCTCTTTCGCGTATTGCTCGGCCGTCGCGCCGATGTCGCCGCGCTTGGCGTCGAGAATCACCGGCACGGCCGGCGCCACCCGCTTGATATGCGCGATCAGTTGCTCGAGCTGCGCCTCAGCGCGGTGCGCGGCGAAATAGGCGATTTGCGGCTTGAAGGCGCTGACCAGGTCATGGGTCGCGTCGACGATGGCCGCGCAAAAGTCAAAAATGCGGCTGGCATCGCCTTTCCAGGCGCCGGGAAAATTGGCCGGTTCGGGGTCCAGCCCGACGCAAAGCAGCGAGTCGTTGCGATCTTGTGCGCCTTGCAGATGCTCGATGAAATTCATTGTGGGGTCCGTTGTTTGCGCTATTGTCCAGCCTTTGATTGGCAGCGGAAGAAGCGATGGAGATCCTGCGAACCGAAAGGCTGCGGCTGCGCGAATTCAGCCCTGCTGATGCCGAGTTCATTCTCGAGTTGGTCAACGACCAGGACTGGCACCGGCATATCAACGACCCGGGGGTGCGCGACCGCGAGCAGGCCCTGGCCTGGATGGAACAACGCTTGTTCGAACCGCGACGGCGCTTGGGACATGGCTTCTGGGCGGTTGAAAAACTCGACAGCGGACTCTTGATCGGCATGTGCGGCCTGTTCAAGCGCGCCAGCCTGCCGGCAGTCGATCTCGGCTATGGCTTCTTGCCGCTGCACCGCGGCCAGGGTTTCGCACGCGAGGCGGCGGCCGCCTGTCTGCGCCATGGGCATCAGCAGCTCCAGCTGCCCCGCATCCTGGCGATCATCGGGCCAGACAACCTGGCCTCAGAGCGCGTGCTGCAAAGCATCGGCATGCTCGACCAGGGGCTGCAGACGCTGGAGGGCGAAACGCGGCTGACGCGGGTGTTTGCTTCTGAGGCCTAGGGACCCTAGCTAGATCCGGCGCGCCAGTGCGGCCGCTTGGCCGGTATAGCTGCCGGGCGTCAGCAACAACAGGCGCTGCTTTTCGGCCTCGGGCAACTCGAGGCCGGCGATGAACTGATGGATCGATTCGCGCGTGATCGCCTTGCCGCGCGTCAGTTCCTTCAAGCGCTCATATGGGTTGGGCAAGGCATAGCGGCGCATCACCGTCTGGATCGGTTCGGCCAGCACCTCCCAGGCGCCGTCGAGGTCGTCAGCCAGCATCGCCTCATTCAGCTCAAGCTTGTCCATGCCCTTGGCCAGCGAGTCGTAGCCGAGCAGTGCATAGCCCAGCGCCACGCCCATATTGCGCAGCACGGTCGAATCGGTCAGGTCACGCTGCCAGCGGCTGATTGGCAGCTTCTGGCTCATATGCGTGAGCAGCGCATTGGCCAGGCCGAAATTGCCTTCGGCGTTCTCGAAATCGATCGGGTTGACCTTGTGCGGCATGGTCGAGCTGCCGATTTCGCCGGCCTTCAGGCGTTGCTTGAAATAGCCCAGCGAGACATAGCCCCAGACATCGCGCGACCAGTCGATCAGGATCGTGTTGATGCGCGTGACCGCGTCGAACAGCTCGGCCATATAGTCATGCGGCTCGATCTGGATCGTGTAGGGGTTGAAGCTCAGACCGAGTTGCTGCTCGATCACGCGCTGCGAAAAAGCTTCCCAGTCGAAATCGGGCCAGGCCGACAGATGGGCGTTGTAATTGCCCACCGCGCCATTCATCTTGGCCAGCAGCTTGACAGCGGCGATGCGCTCGCGCGCAGCGCGCAGCCTGGCCACCACATTGGCGATTTCTTTGCCGACCGTTGTCGGGCTGGCGGTCTGGCCATGGGTGCGCGCCAGCATCGGCGTAGCGGCCAAGGCATGCGCCATCTCGGTCAGCTTGGCGGTGATGCGGTCGAGCGCCGGCAGGATCACTTCGGCGCGGGCGCTTTTCAGCATCAACGCATGACTGCAATTGTTGATGTCCTCGCTGGTGCAGGCGAAATGAACGAACTCTTCGGCAGCGCGTAATTCGGGGCTGGCCCCGAAGCGCGACTTCAACCAATACTCAACCGCCTTGACATCGTGATTGGTGGTCTTTTCGATGTCCTTGATCGCTTGCGCATCGGCCTCCGAAAACTGCTGCACCAGATCGCGCAAGAGGCTGCGCGCGCTGCCCGACAGCGGCGCGAACTCGGCAAATCCCGCATCCGACAAGGCAATGAACCATTCGACCTCGACCTGCACTCGCCGGTGCATCAAACCGAACTCCGACAACAAGGGCCGAAGCGGCGCCACACGCGAAGCGTAGCGGCCGTCCAGCGGCGAAATGGCGGACAAGGCGGAAAGATTCATGGCTGGGTGGCGTTGCGGCGATGGAGGCTGGCTGATGATTTTAGCCGGGCAGGCTTGCTTGGCCCGGCGCCAATTTCAAGCCGCTGGTTTAGCCTGCAATTGCAGCCAGGAATGAACCGGCCAATCACTGCGAGCCTGGCCTTGAGTTCCACCAAACACCACGCAACCACTTGCAAAGGCCGCAGGCTGATGCGCAGCGAAGGTCTTCAAGCCCTTGAAATAGTCCGGGTTGACGGTCGCGCCGGCCTTGATTTCGATCGCATGCATCTTGCCGCCGGTGGGCAGCAACAAGTCGACCTCGTTGCCTTCAGAGTCGCGATAGAAGTACATCTCCGCCGTTTCACCGGCATTGAGTCGATCTTTCATGGCCTCCATGATGACGAAGTTTTCAAACAGACTGCCCCACAGCGGGTCGCGCGTGACCTGCTGTGCACTGCGCAGACCCAATAGCCAGCAGGCCAGGCCGACATCGTAAAAATAGAGTTTGGGCGCCTTCACCAGACGTTTGCCGGAGTTGCTGAACCAGGGTGGGAGCAAATGCAGGATGTAACTGGTCTGCAGCAAATCAATCCAGGCGCGGGCCGTTGCATGCGAAACCCCGGCGTCGTTGCCCAGACTGCTCAGGTTGAGCAACTGTCCGGTGCGCCCGGCGCACAGGCGCACAAAACGCTCAAAGCGCTGCAGGTCGTGCACTGCCGCGAGTTGACGCAAATCGCGCTGCACATAAGTCGCAAAGTAATCGCCCAGCGCTTGCGATGGGTTCAGGCCTTGGTCATGGATGCGCGGATAAAAGCCAGTCAATAGGCATTGCCCGAGTTCGCTGCTTGCGCCCGGCCCGGCGAGGCGTTGCACTTCGCCAAGCGTGAACGGCAACAAGCGCAGCACGGCGGTCCGCCCCGCCAATGACTGCGAAACCTGGGTCATCAGTTCAAACTGGTGGCTGCCGGTCAGGATGAAGCGGCCTGGCCGTGGGTCGGCATCAACCATGCCCTGTAAATAGGAGGCCAGCTCTGGTACGCGCTGGATCTCGTCAAGGATGGCGCCCTGGGCATATTGGTTCAAAAATCCGCGTGGATCGTCGCTTGCAAAGCGGCGCGTGTCAGGGTCTTCCAGCGTCAGGTAAGGCTTGTCAAAAAATATCGCTTTGGCCAAAGTGGTCTTGCCGCTCTGACGTGGCCCGGTAAGGGTAAGCACCGGATATTGGCTGGCCAGCCGCCGCAGCACCGGCGCAATGTTTCGTTCAATCATGCATCGATGGTAGCAAAAAACCTGCAATTTGAAGAAAATTTCTTCAAATTGCAGGTTTTGGTCACACCCTGCGCAGCAATCCAGGCGTCGCGGAACCGAGTCGCCTGCGCCATGTAGGGCACGGTCAGGCCGATGTGCTGTACGCCTTGAGGGGGGTGACAGCGCCGGGTCGCGAGGTGCCTGCAGCCATCGGCTGGAGTTGAAATTCTTGTGGACATATTGTAGACTCAATGCTCACTCTGAGCCGATCCACCACCCCATGCCCAAACTCGCACCCCCGCCGGAAGACGATGTGATCGTGATCGGCTCGGGCATCGGGGGCTTGGTCGCTGCGTTGTCGGCAGCGCAGTGCGGATTGAGGGTGCGGGTGTTGGAAAAGGTCGCACTGCTCGGCGGCACGACTGCGCACTCCGAGGCCATGGTCTGGGTGCCGGGCAGCCGGCAGGCCCGGGCAGCCGGGGTAGCCGACTCCCCCGCAGCAGCGCTGCGCTATCTGCGAGCCGCCGCCGGCGTCCATCACAGCGCGGCGCTTGCGCAGGCCTATGTTGAGCGTGCGGCTGAAGCCCTCGCCTTTGTCGAAGACCACACGGCGGTGCGCTGGACGCTGACCGCCGGCTCAATCGACTATCACCCGGACTTGCCCGGCGCCACGCGAGGTGCGCGCGCGCTATCGCCGAACGCTTTCGACGGCCGGCGCCTGGGCGCACGCTTTCGCATGCTGCGTCCGCCGCTGGAGACGACCATGATCCTGGGCGGGCTGAGCATCAATGGGGCTGACCTGCCGCACTATTACCGCGTCGGCCGTTCGCTGCGCTCGACCTGGGTGGTCGGTCAGCGTGTGATGCGCTACCTCATTGATCGCCTGCGCGGCTTTCCGCGCGGCACGGCCATTGGCGGGGGCAACGGCGTGATCGCGGGGCTGTTGCTGGCCTTGGAAAGTCGCGACGTCGTGGTCGAGACCCAGGTCCGCGCCGTGGCCTTGCTGAGGGAGGGCGGGCGCGTCGTCGGCGTTCGTGTCGAGCGTGCCGATGGTCAGACCGAGGAAATGCGCGCTCGCCGCGGCATCGTCCTGGCCAGTGGCGGCTTCCCTGCCAGCCCGGAGTTGACCCGTGCGCACTATCGCCACGTTGGCGCGGGCCAGGCGCACCACTCGCTGACTGCGTCGTCGAACACAGGCGATGGCATCGCGATGGCTCTGGCCGTGGGTGCCTCGCTGGAAACCAATGTGCAGCAGCAGGCCGCTTGGGCACCGACTTCACTAGTGCCCACGCCGCGCGGCATCGTGCCGTTCCCGCACTTCGGCGACCGCGCCAAACCGGGCATCATTGCCGTCGATCGACGAGGCCAGCGCTTCGTCAGCGAGGCCACCACTTACCACCTGTTCGTGCCGGCGATGTTGAGCGCTTGTGCCGGGGATCCGAAGGCTGAGGTCTACCTGCTCGCCGATCACCGTGCGCAGCGGCGTTACGGTCTGGGCGTTGCGCCGCCGTTCCCGGGGCGGCTCGAGCCGCACCTGCGCTCAGGCTACTTGGTGCGCGCCGACAGCCTGGGTGGGTTGGCGCAGCGCCTCGGCATCGACGCCGCTGGCTTGCAGCAGACGGTCTCGGAGTTCAATCGCCACGCCGAGGCAGGTCAGGACCCCGCCTACGACAAGGGTGGTGACGCTTACCAACGCAACAACGGCGACCCTGACCACAAGCCCAACCCATGCGTCGCGCCGCTGCGCGATGGGCCGTTCTACGCCGTTCGCCTTGTTCCCGGCGATCTGGGCACCTTTGTCGGCTTGCGCACCGATGCGTGCGCGCGGGTGCTCGGCCCAGACCAGACGCCGATACCGGGGCTGTACGCCGCCGGCACCGAGATGGCCAGCGCAATGGGCGGCGCCTATCCCGGCGCCGGCATCACGGTCGGTTCGGGCCTGACCTTCGGCTATCTGGCCGGCAGGGCCGTGGCGACCGACTGAGTGGCTAGGTCGAAGTCGGGAACTTCGACTCCAGGCGCGCCAGCACATCGTCACGCAGCGAACCGATATAGGCCAGGCCATTGGCCATCACGCCGCCGTCGATGGTGATCGCCTGGCCGGTCATGTAGGTGACCTTGCCAAGCATCCAGATCGCCTCGGCGACTTCCTCCGGTGTGCAGAATCGCCGCGCCGGAATGATGTCGTGATAGTGCTGCAGGATCTCCGGACGGGCGCGGTTGCCCGACATGCCCTGGCTATTCACTTCCACCACGCCCGGGGCGACTGCGTTGACCTGGATGTTGAAGGGCGCCAATTCGACCGCCAGCGTTTGCACCATACCGTGCTGCGCCGCCTTGCTGATGTTGTAAAGCGGCTCCTGGGCCCAGGCCTGGTGGGCGCACAGCGAGGTGATAACCACGATGCGGCCGGCATTGGCGCGTCGCATGCGAAAGGCCGCTTCCTGGGCGCAGAAGAACGTGCCGCGCACGTTGATGCCCATCACCCGGTCCATATCCTCGGGCTGCACCTCGAGCGCATGGTGGGTCATGCCGATGGCGGCACCACACACCAGCACGTCGGGCGCCTGGCCATCGAAATGGATATCGATCTGGGCAAAGGCAGCGCGAATGGCAGCCACGTCGAGAAGATCGACCGCCACAAAATCGCAGCCTGGCATGGGCGGCTCAGCCGGGGCCAGGCGATCGAGGTTCACGACATGGCAGCCCTCGTCGAGAAAGCGGGCCACGATCTCGCGGCCGATGCCGCCGGAGCCGCCGGTGATGACGACACGCCCGGGTGCGTTCTGTGGGCTTGCCTTCGACATGCTGAGCCTTAACGGCCGACCGGAATGTCGTGCTCTTCGACCACCAGGCGCTCGAAGCGACTGGTGTGCTCCAGCGTGTCGGCACGCGTGGGCCGCACTGCCCGGCCGTAGACGGCGGTGTAGTCGTCTATGCTCGCAAACCACTGCTCAGCAATGCCGTCCCAGGGACTGTCAGTGCCGGGGCGGCCGGCGGTAAACGCCGTGTCGTCGTCGATGCGCACGTCGACCTTGTAGCGCTTGAGATACGGCTTCTGGTCGGCCGCGATGTCGGCGGCGTGGTGGTTCAGCCACCAGTCGCGGAACTCGGCCAAGCTGAGATGCTCAGCGCGCTTGAGGAACCACATCACCTTGATCATTCTGCACGCCTCCTTGGAGCAACAAATTGTCGACGAATTGTATGCGGTAACAAACCAGCTCAAGGCGTGTTGTGGGTGCCGCGGCAGCCAGCCGGTGGGTAACCGGCGCGCGGCGAGGTCTCGGCAGACACCGGGCGTCGCCCCCGCGCGACCATGACAAGCACCGCGACCAGCAGCATGGCGGCGATCGCGACCAGCACCCACCCGCCGATCAAGGCCCAACCCTGTGCGGCGGAGGCTGCGGATGCAGGCGCACTCGCGGCCACCGAGCCGGAGATTGCAGGCGAAAGCACCCCGTGCTGGGCCAGTGCCTGTTCTGACGCTGCGGCCGCAAGAGCGACGAATAGATGCTGCCCAGTCGCACTGCGAGTTTTTCCGGCAGCGCCGGCAGAGTTGCGGCCTCGTGCGTTCAAGAAGTTACCCCTTTGACTGACGATCTACTGTATACTAAATGTGTACAAAAATTCAACGTTTCGGGCTAGCCGAAACTCGGAGGTTAGACATGAATCCCGCAGCCGTACCCTCAGCGCATGGCAGCCCGGCCATGCCCCAGGCTCCCGTCGCCCAGGCACTTTGGGAGGCCGATCGCCGGCATCACCTGCACCCCTGGCAGCACTTTGATTCCTTCAAGACCGAGGGAGCACTGCTGATCGACCGCGGCGAGGGCTGCTACATCACCGACATCCAGGGCCGCCGCTATTTCGATGCGGTGGGTGGCCTTTGGTGCACCAATATCGGCCTGGGCCGCAAGGAGATGGCCGACACCATCGCCGAGCAGGTGTCGCGCCTGGCCTATGCCAATTCTTTTGTGGACATGGGCAATGCCCGCGCGGCGGAGTTGTCGCAGCGGCTGGCGCAACTGGCCCCTGGCGACATCAACCGCGTCATGTTCACCTGCGGTGGCAGTACGGCCATCGACAGCGCGGTGCGGCTGGCGCACTTCTACCAGCGCTGCCGCGGCCTGCCGGCCAAGCGCCACTTCATCGCGCGATTGCAGGGGTTCCATGGCAGCACCTACATGGCCGCGTCGCTGACCGGTAAGGACCGCATCCCAGAACACGAATACCTCGAAGAGAACGTGCACTTCGTTAGCTGCCCCAACCACTACCGCGCGCCCGAGGGCATGACCGAAGCGCAGTTCTGCGACTTCCTGGTGGACGAACTGGAGAAGAAGATTCTGGCCGTCGGGCCCGACAAGGTGAGCGCCTTCTTCGCCGAGCCCATCATGGGCGCCGGCGGCGTGATCGTGCCGCCCGAGGGCTACAACCAACGCACCTATGCGCTGTGCAAGAAGTACGACGTGCTCTATGTCGCCGACGAGGTTGTAACCGCCTTCGGGCGGCTGGGCCACTGGTTCGCTTCGCAAGGCGAGTTCGGCATCGTGCCCGACATCATCACCTGCGCCAAGGGCCTGACCTCGGGCTACCTGCCACTGGGTGCCTGCCTGTTCTCCGACCGCATCTACAAGGTCATCAGCGAGGGCGACCCCGACCGTTTCTTCGGCCACGGCTACACCTACTCGGGACACCCGGTGTGCTGCGCGGCTTCGCTCAAGGCGTTGGAGATCGTCGAGCGCGAGAACCTGATGGGCAATGTGCACGATGTCGGCAGCTATTTCGAGCGCCGCCTGCACGAACTGGAAGACCTGCCCATCGTCGGCGATGTGCGCGGCCGAAAACTGATGATGTGTGTGGAGTTCGTCGCCAACAAGCAGACCAAGCAGACCCTGCCCGACGCGGTAAACGTCGGCAAGATCGTCTCCAATCACTGCGAGAAGCTGGGCTTGATCGTGCGTTCGATCGTGCACCTGAACATCATGTCGCCCGCCTTCGTGCTGACGCGAGACAACGTCGACTTCGTTGTCGACACACTGCGCCAGGGCATCGTCAGCGCCATGGGCGAGCTCAAAGCCATGGGTGTGACTTACGGTCGTTGATGCGGCCATGGCTGCGATGGCCCGCGCTGTCGGATGCCTTCAGCGCGGCGATGCGGGAATCGTCCCTAAACAAGCCATGCACTCGCGCGCCGGTGGCGAGTTCTATGCCATGCCCGCTCCCGGTGCGCCCGTGGTACAGGCGCAGCTGTTGGCGACGCACATCCCCAGCGGCCGGGTGTTGGCTCTGATGGGCGCCGAGTGGATCACCGCCCTGCGTACGGCAGCCGTCATTGGCTGCGGCTTGCAGGCGCGCACCCATCTGGGTGCGTGGCAGGATGCCTTTGCATTGCGCCAGGTGCTTGCGCACAGCCGCCGAAGCACCAGCGCAGCGGCGTTCGCAGCAGAAGCACGCGCTTGCGGTGTGACTGCACAGGTGCTTGACACGGCAGCGCCGGCCCTCTCCTCGGGGGCACGGTGCTGTATTCGCCGCTAGGCGCCGGCCGCGTGAACCACCGCCAGACCACCTGCTTGTCCACCGGGCAAATGAGCCTTGCGCAGCGGCGCGCGGACTGAAAGTTGCTGTGCCTGCCCCTGTGAACATCACGCATACACTTGGCATCCCAGACAGCGCGGAGGCAAGAATGGCAGCGAGCAAGACGACGGCAGGTCGTACCACCGGGACCAAACGGGTCCTCACGGCCAAGTCACCCCCGGTGCGGGCGCGTGGGACGGGTGCCAGCGCGGTGTACGACGCGCTACGCGCCGACATCCTGAACCTGAAGATCGCACCTGGAACACTGCTCGACGAGAGCGAGCTCGGCCGCCGTTTCGAACTCTCTCGGTCGCCCGTGCGCGAGGCGCTGATTCGCTTGTCGGCCGAAGGCCTGATCCAGACCTTGCCCAATCGCAGCCCTGTAGTGACACCTTTCGACATCGCCCAGGTGCCAGGATTTCTCGATGCGCTGGAACTGATGTACCGCGTGA
>JBIKPD010000475.1:0-2950 GCA_044357665.1 Roseateles sp.
CCTTGTACGTCAATATCGCCCACACGATTGGGATCGACGGCCTTACCGATGCGGAGAGCAAGCCGCTGCTGGACTTTCTCTTTGAACACCAGGTCAAGCCCGAATTTACTTGCCGTTGGTCGTGGGGAGTTGACTGCATTGCTTTCTGGGACAACCGATCCGTTCAACACAACCCGGTCAACGACTATCACGGATTCAGGCGCGTAATGCAGAGAATTACCCTGCAAGGTACGCGACCGTATTGATCTGCTCTGCGCCTGTTCATTCCGGCCGGGTTTTCGCGATGGAAGGCTTGGTCGAGGGTGACCTGACTGGTGGCGTTAATTCAATCCGGACTCTCGGCACTGTCCATGTCAATCAATGGTTGCCCGTTAGGCCGAATGGACTATAGAAGTTTGAAGGCACCGAGAACAAAATCACCCAGCTTGCGGTTGTTCCGCTGCAGACAAATTCATTAACCAAGCCTGAAAGGCAATTTTATGAATATCACTTCACTTGCGAAGAAGGCAATCTGTGTGGCAATGTTGTCGGGTGCCGGCATTGCGGCCAATGCCGCAGTGACCAGTCTTGGCAGCCTGCCGGTTGGCACGACCAATTTCAACAATGGTGCCTTTGTAACACTCAGCGCCCCGACGACAGACAGGGCATTTCTTGACGCCCTCTTTCTCGGCTTGCCCGCAAATGGCGGATCCAGTTATGGAGTGATTGAAGTTCCACTGGATCTTAGTTCGGCCATAGCCGGGTTGAAGTTTAGTACCTTCTTCACTTTTGTAGGCGTCATGGGGCTAGGCGCAGATGGTGCCTTCGATGGGGGTGATGACGTGTTGTTGGCTGGGGGCGCTGTTGCTCCGACCAAGGGTGTCTCTTTCAATTTGGCGCCGAACGGCGGTGGCGCTGTTTACCTGATGGTTGGTGGTGTGACTCCAGAAGGCAGCGTCGGCAGTCTTTACAGCGGCTCAGTGACTGTGTCGGCAGTTCCAGAGCCCGAATCCTTTGCCATGTTATTGGCTGGGCTGGGCCTTTTGGGTGCGATTGCGCTTCGCCGCAACAAATCAAAGTCGGACTAAGGCTGGATTGACCCAATGGCGTCATTGACGCCCAAGCTGGTGTGGCCTTTGGCCATGGTCGGCATGTCAGTCACCATTGGCTCTTTCAAGGCGCGCGATACCGGCAGACTGGGCCATCCACAGTTGTTGTGCGCCGTTTCGAACCCACAAATGCCAGCAGCGCTGTTCGCTCTAAGCAAAATTTGGGGCGGCACTAGCGCGGTGAACGCCCAAGTGGCGTTCTTGACCAGCACGCGGTAAGGCACCTTGCCGAGCTCCCACAGGCGGCTAACCACACGCTCAACACGTGTTCGACCCGCGCACACACCCGCAACTTGGTGCAGTTGCAGACTGGAATGGTTTCACCGACCGAAAGTTGGTGCCACGCTGATGTCGCCCAACTGGTGCGGCAGCGATCCTGCGCTTCAACTACTGATTCGGCATCGTATGTGCCTTCGCGCCTCCTGCCAAGGTGTGCCCAAATGACCTTGCCCTCACCGGCTCTGGAGAATTAGCGATGAAGAAGGTACTTGTCACTGGAGGCGCGGGCTTTCTCGGCTCGCACTTGTGCGAGCGCCTGCTGAACGAAGGCAACGAAGTGCTGTGTGTTGACAACTTCTTCACCGGTGGCAAACGAAACATATTGCACCTGATGGGCAATCACCGCTTCGAACTGATGCGGCATGACGTGACCTTCCCGCTGTATGTGGAGGTCGACGAGATCTACAACCTCGCGTGTCCGGCCAGCCCGTTTTACTACCAGCACGATCCGGTGCAGACGACCAAGACCTGTGTGCATGGCGCAATCAACATGCTGGGGCTTGCCAAACGCACGAAGGCCAAGATCCTGCAGGCGTCGACAAGCGAGGTTTATGGCGACCCCGAAGTACATCCCCAGCCCGAAAGTTATTGGGGAAGGGTCAATCCCGTTGGCGTCCGAAGCTGTTATGACGAGGGCAAGCGGTGCGCCGAGACGCTTTTTTTCGACTACCACCGGCAGCACAGGTTGCGTATCAAGGTCATGCGCATCTTCAACACCTACGGGCCGCGCATGCACCCGGACGACGGGCGTGTCGTCAGCAACTTCATCGTCCAGGCCTTGCGCGGCGAGCCGATCACGATCTATGGCAATGGCACACAGACACGGTCGTTCTGCTACGTCGACGACCTGATCGAAGCGATGGTCGGGCTGATGAAGACGGACGACGACTTCATCGGGCCGGTCAACGTGGGCAACCCTGGTGAGTTCACGATGCTCGAACTCGCGAACGAGGTCATCCGCCTTTCGGGGAGCAGTTCCGAACTGGTTTTTCGCGCGTTGCCGGCAGACGACCCGAAGCAGCGTTGCCCCGACATCACACTGATCAGAACCGAACTGGGATGGACACCATCGGTTCAATTGCGCGACGGATTGATACGTACCATTGAGTACTTCAAGAGCATCGTTTGAGCTCTACCGCCTGAAGCGCTTGCAACTGTTGGCATGGGCGGCCCCGCCGCTCAGCCATGCCGGGCAGCGACGGCCAGATGCTGTGCCAGCCGCACCGACAGCGCAACCAGCGTCAGCGTCGGATTGGCAAAGCCTGATGTCGGAAAGGCTGCGGCACCGGCTATGTAGACACCGCGGGTACCGAACAATTCGCCATTCACGTCGCAGACGCCAGTAGCCGGGCTTGCGCCCATGCGCGCGGTGCCGATGTGGTGGCCCCCCACCGGGATGCGGCGTGCCGCGGCCTGGTCCAGGTCGATGCCGTCGAACTCGAGCCGGGCACCCCCATGCGCGGCGAAGGCACCCTGCAACACGCGCAGGCCGCGCGCCAGTCGCTCGTGGTCTGCCTTGGTAGTGCGCCAGTCGATGCAGACCCGGCGTTGGCCGAGGGCATCGGTTTCGTTTGCCAGCGTGA
>JBIKPD010000476.1:0-2945 GCA_044357665.1 Roseateles sp.
TTGCCATCGTCAGCAACAAGTTGATATAGACGCGCAGCGCGCCGACCCGATTGCCACCGAAGGGGATGTAGAGGTAGTCGCGGATCCAGCTCGACAGCGACAGATGCCAGCGGCGCCAGAAGTCCTGGATGCTGGTGGCGAGGTAGGGCTGGCGAAAGTTTTCGGGGAAGCGAAAACCCAGCATCAAGCCGAGTCCGATCGCCATGCCGCTGTAGCCGGCGAAGTCGAAGAACAGCTGCAGGGTGTAAGCCAGGCATCCGATCCAGCTGTCAAGCAGCGACGGTTGCTGCAGGCTGAATGCAAGATCGGCCACCGGGGCGATGGTGTCGGCGATCAGCACCTTCATGCTCATTCCGGTCATGAAGCGGCGTGCGCCCTGCGCGAATTGCGGCCAGTCGAAACGCCGCGACATGAGCTCCTGCTTGACCCATTGATAGCGGATGATCGGCCCGGCGATCAGGTGCACGAACATCGATTGGTAGGCGCCGAAGCTGGTGAAACTGGGGTCAGCCGGGATGCTGCGGCGGTACACATCGACCAGGTAGGAAATCGACTGCAACACGATGAAGGACAGCCCGATCGGCAGCAGCACCTGCTGCCATTGCGCGCTGAACCCGCTGCCAAACGGCAGGCTTTCGACCAGGATGTTGGCGTACTTGAACCAGCACAGCAGCGCCAGGTTGATGGCAATGAAAAACGCCAGGGCCAGGCCGCGGCCCTGTTCCAGGCGGTCGATGACCAGCCCGCCGATCCAGCCCATCGCTGCCAGGCCGACAAAGAGCAGCAAGAAGGTCGGGCTCCACCAGCCGTAGAAGACCCAGCTGCACAGCAGCAGCAAGGCGTTGCGGCGGGTCGGCCCGACCAGCGCATAGAGCGCCAGGAACAGCGGCAGGAACAAGGTCAAGAACTCAATCGATGCGAAGACCATCAAGGCTCCCGGTTTACTGTGCCAACTGGTCAGCGGCAATGACCAGTCTGGAGCCGGCATCGGCCGGCATCACGAAGATGCTGTAACGCTGACCCGCTTGCAAGGCGCCCAGCGCCAGCGTGGCCTGGTCAAGCTGACCCTGGCATTGCAGTTGCACCGAGATATTGACCGGATTCAGCGTGCGCCTTGCCAGGCTACCGCTGGCCACGCCTTCGAACAGCGCCGCGCTGCGACCGAGCACGTTCAGCCCGGCGGCCTTGCAGCGCTTGTCGAGGTTGTAGAGCGCCAGCGACACCTTCAAGGCATTGAAGTCGTCGGGCTGCTCGCGCAGCACGACCTGCTGGATGTCGCCGCTGCCAGACAGCGCCACCACGGTGGCGAACTCGCCCGGCTTGACGCTGACCGCGATCTCGCTTTGAACCTGTTTGTCGCTGAACTTGCCTTTCATCACCCGGTTGGCGGGAACGGGAAAGAAGTTGCTGGCTGGCTTCTCCGGCGCCAATTTGGCGCTGGTCTTTGATCCGGCTGCCTTGACATCGATCGCTGCGCTGCGGGAATTGACGAAGCGGACAAAGGCTGCATCCTGACCGGGGCCGGTCTCGTACAAGGGAATCTCGGCGCCATGAGCTGCAGCAGCCATCGCGGCGATTGCCGTGGCAGCCCAGACCGCCTTGCTGACGGCCCTCATGGCTTTTTCAAAGCCTGAATGGCCGGCAGGGCAGCAATCGCCTGGGTCATCGCCTGACTCCAGGATTTGTAACCTGCCAGCGTCAGATGCTGGCCATCCAGCGTCGCCCATTGGCCGGGCTTGGAAAATTTCAGCGAATCGACATAGGTGCAGGGCGCCACATTGCTGGCCAGAAAGTTCGACATCTGCTCGACCCGTTGATCATTTTTCTTGTACTTGCCGCCTGCCTGTCCCCAAGGCGGGCCGACCCAGACACATTGGGTACGGGTGGAAGCGATCTCCTTGGCCAGGCTGGTCACGCCCTGCCAGGCCCAGGCGCGCGGGAAGGCATCCTTGTCGTAGGAGGCCATCGCATCGCCGATGATGATGACGACGACATCGGGTTTTTCGGCAGCGATCAATTGCTTGATCGGCGTCGTCGTCGCATCGCGCCCCTTGATGATGGCTGCACCGCTGCTGCGGTCGCCGCCGCAGGGCACGGTGACGGTCTTGAGCCAGTCGCCCGCGCTGGCGCCGCAGGCACCGATCGCATGGACTTTGGCGCCTTGCGAGCTCAGCTCCTCGTGCAATGGATTGATCAGGTAATTGGCTTGGGACAAATGGCTTTCGCCGATGACGAGCAGGGCGAGTCCGGCGAGGGTTGACGCGGGCATGGTGGGATATCCAGAAAAGGAAGGGTGTAAAGGGGTGGCGACTGGTTCGGCCTAGGGCCGGGCAGGCAAGGGCAGCTCGGCGATGGCCTTGCCGAGCGCCACGCCCCAGGCCTGGTAGCCACCCGGGAAGAGATGTTGGCCGTCGACGGTGGGCCAGGTCTTGGGCTGGCTGAGCTTGAGCGAGTCGATGTACTGGCAAGGCGCGACGTTGGCGGCCAGGAAGTCCGACATCATCTTCACACGGGCCTCGGTCTTGCCGTACTGGCCGCCCTCGCCCCAGGGCGGGCCGACCCAGACGCAGGCCGTGCCGCTGCTGGCGATTTCCTTGCTCAGGCTGGTCACCTGCTGCCAGGCCCAGGCCTTGGCGAAGTCCTTCTTGTAGTTGGCCATCGTGTCGCCCATCACCACGACGACCAGCTTGGCCTTGTCGGCGGCGATCAGCGGCTTGACTGGCCGGGTGCTGGCGTTCTGCACCACCAGCGTCACCGGGCCGTTGCCGATGCGCTCGGCGCCGCAGACCATCTTCACCGTGCCAAGCCAGTCGGCGGCCGACGCGCCGCAGGCCGACAAGGAGTGCACTACCGCGCCCTGGCGGCTCAGTTCGTCATGCAGCGACTTGATCAGGTAATCGGGCTTGGAGAGGTGGCTGTCCCCGATCACCAGCACCGCGGCACCG
>JBIKPD010000477.1:0-2940 GCA_044357665.1 Roseateles sp.
ACCCGGCGCTGGCCGAAGACCCGCGCTTTGCCACCAACTTGCTGCGCACCGCAAACCGCAAGCTGCTCGACGACAAGATCAGCGCCTGCTTTGCGGACCTGAACGCCGATCAGGCCGAAGCAAGGCTAGACGCGGCCGGCATCGCCACCGCCCGCATCAACAGCCCGGCCGCGCTCTGGCAACATCCGCAACTGCAGGCGCGCGAGCGCTGGACCAGCGTGCAAACGCCTGCCGGCCCGGTGCCCGCGCTGCTGCCGCCGGCGCAGAACAACCGCTACAGCGCCCGCATGGACGCCGTGCCGGCGCTGGGCCAGCATACCGATGCGCTGCTGGCCGAGCTCGGCTGCGACAGCGCCCGCATCGCCGCCCTTCACGCCGCCGGCGTGGTCTGATTTACTTCCAATTGAATCCTTATCCCGTTCGCCCTGAGCCCGTCGAAGGGCCACCCACAAGCCCGCTTTGCCCCTCCTTCGTCAGGAAGACCGGCCATCATCTTGCGCAAGACCTTTCAAACAGAGGAACTCAATGAACAGCAACAGCCAATACCAGGACATCCGCGATGCAGTGCGCGCACTCTGCGCCTTGTTCCCCGATGAGTACCACCGCAAAATCGACGAAGAGCGCGCCTATCCGCAGGAATTTGTCGAAGCGCTGACCAAGGCCGGCTGGCTGGCAGCGCTGATCCCGCAGGAATATGGCGGCTCGGGCCTGGGCCTGGCCGAGGCTTCGGTGATCATGGAAGAGATCAACCGCGCCGGCGGCAACTCGGGCGCCTGCCATGGCCAGATGTACAACATGGGCACGCTCTTGCGCCATGGCAGCGCGGCGCAGAAACAGCATTACCTGCCGCGTATCGCCAGCGGCGAATGGCGCTTGCAGTCGATGGCGGTGACCGAGCCGAGTACCGGTACCGACACCACCAAGATCAAGACCACGGCGGTCAAGCAGGGCGATCGCTATATCGTCAACGGCCAGAAGGTCTGGATCTCGCGGGTCCAGCATTCCGATTTCATGATCCTGCTGGCGCGCACCACGCCCTTGGCCGAAGTGACCAAGAAAAGCGAAGGCATGTCGATCTTCATGGTCAATCTGAAGGACTCAATCGGGCATGGCATGACCGTGCGGCCGATCCGCAATATGGTCAACCATGAGACCAACGAGCTGTTTTTCGAGAACCTGGAAATCCCCGCCGAAAACCTGATCGGCCAGGAAGGCCAGGGCTTCCGATATATCCTCGACGGGCTGAATGCCGAGCGCACCTTGATCGCTGCCGAATGCATCGGCGACGGCCATTGGTTCATTGACCGCATCACCAAATATGTCAAGGAGCGGGTCGTGTTCGGCCGCCCGATCGGCCAGAACCAGGGCGTGCAATTCCCGATTGCCGAAGCCCATATCGAGGTCGAAGCCGCGAGCCTGATGCGCTGGGAAGCCTGCCGCCTGTTCGACGCCAGACAGCCCTGCGGCGCGCAAGCCAATATGGCCAAATACCTGGCCGCCAAAGCCAGTTGGGAAGCGGCCAATGCCTGCCTGCAATTCCACGGTGGTTTCGGTTTCGCCAGCGAATATGACGTCGAGCGCAAGTTCCGCGAAACCCGGCTCTACCAGGTGGCGCCGATCTCGACCAACCTGATCCTCAGCCATGTGGCCGAGCATGTGCTGGGCCTGCCGCGCTCCTTCTGAATTCGCAAGACTTTTTGAGAACTGCCATGACCTCATCGCCCAGCGCCACCCTCGCCGCCTTTGCCGCCGAACTGCGCTTCGAACAGATCCCGGCGCCCGTGCTGCGCCGCGCCGAAGACCTGCTGCTCGACTGGCTCGGCTCGTCGCTGGCCGGCCGCAATTCACGCGCGGTGCAAAGCATCGCCAAATTCGCCGCGACGATGGGGCCGAACGATTTGCAAGGCCCGGGCGCGGCCGAAATCCTGATCTCGCGCTGCCGCAGCACGCCGCTGTTCGCCGCCATGGTCAACGCCGCCGCCTCGCATGTGGCCGAACAGGACGATGTGCACAACGGCTCGGTGTTCCACCCGGCTGCGGTGGTTTTTCCGCCGGCCTTGGCGGTGGCGCAGGCAATCGGTGCTTCGGGCCGGGAGTTGCTGACGGCCGCCGTGGCCGGCTATGAGGTCGGCATCCGCATCGGCGAATTCCTCGGCCGTTCGCATTACCGCGTTTTCCACACCACCGGCACGGCTGGCACGGTCGCGGCCGCCGCAGCGGTCGGCCATCTGCTCAAGCTCGATGCCCCAACCATGCTGCATGCCTTCGGCTCGGCCGGCACCCAGGCCGCAGGTCTGTGGGAATTTTTGCGCGACGCGGCCGACAGCAAACAGCTGCACACCGCCAATGCAGCAGCCAATGGCCTGAGCGCAGCCTACCTGGCGGCCGACGGATTCACCGGTGCAAAGCGCATCCTCGAAGGCCCGCAAGGCATGGCTGCGGGCATGTCGAGCGATGCCGACCCGAGCCGGCTGACCGACCGCTTGGGGCAGCGCTGGGCGCTGGCCGAAACCTCGTTCAAGTTCCACGCCTCATGCCGCCACACCCACCCGGCAGCCGACGCGCTGCAACAGGTCATGAACGCGCATCAACTCAAAGCCGAAGACCTGGCCGAAGTCACCGCCCATGTGCATCAGGCCTCGATCGACGTGCTGGGGCCGGTGACCGACCCGCGCACGGTGCACCAAAGCAAGTTCTCGATGGGTTCGGTGCTGGGGCTGATCGCCTTGTTCGGCCGCGCCGGTCTGACCGAGTTCGACGCCCATTACCAGGACCCGCGCTTGATCGCGCTGCGCGGCAAGGTCAGCATGCAGCTCGACGCCGAAGTCGACGCCGCCTACCCGCAGCGCTGGATCGGCAAAGTGACGGTGCGCACCGTTGACGGCCGGCTGCTGAAGGGCCGAGTTGATGAGCCCAAGGGCGACCCCGGCAACAGCTTGA
>JBIKPD010000124.1:0-10364 GCA_044357665.1 Roseateles sp.
GACCAACTCGTTGTCACCGGTCAGCACCTTGACCCGGATGCCATGTACAGCCAGCGCTTGCAGGGCAGGTGCCGCCGAGTCCTTTGGCGGGTCGAGGAAGGCGATGTAGCCGATCAAGGTCAGGCCCTTCTCGTCGGCCACCGAGTAACGGTTCTGCTCGGGCGGCAGCGATTTCATTGCGACGGCAACCACGCGCAAACCTTGCTGGTTCAAGTCGCGCGTGACTTGCTGGACGCTAGCCAGCAGCTTGGCGTCGAGCAGCCGGTCTTCAGGGCCGTACTCGCCGGCGATACGCGCCTGCGTACAGGCCGCCAGCACCTCTTCCACCGCGCCTTTGCAGATCAGTTGATGCTGCTGGTCGCGCGCAGACACCACGACTGACATGCGGCGGCGTTCGAAGTCGAACGGAATCTCATCGACCTTGGCATAGTCCTGCTCGAGCTTGAGCTCGGTGGCAAGTTCGACATGTTCCAGCACCGCATGGTCGAGCAGGTTTTTCAAGCCGGTCTGGTAATGGCTGTTCAGATAGGCGAAATTCAATACCTCGTCCGAGGGAATACCGAAGATGTCGGCATGCAGCGCCAGCGCAATCTTGTCCTGTGTCAGCGTGCCGGTTTTGTCAGTGCAAAGCATGTCCATCGCGCCGAAGTTCTGGATCGCGTCGAGACGTTTGACGACGACCTTCTTGCGCGACAGCAGCACCGCACCTTTGGCCAGCGTCGTCGTCACCACCATCGGCAGCATTTCCGGCGTCAGCCCGACCGCGACCGACAGCGCAAACAGCGAAGCCTCGATCCAGTCGCCCTTGGTGAAGCCGTTCACCAGCAGCACGATCGGCACCATCACCAGCGCGAAGCGGATCAGCAGCCAGCTGACGCTGTTGACCCCGGTCTGAAACGCATTCGGCTCCGGGTCGCTGGCCATTGCGCTCGATGCCAGTGAACCGAAATAGCTGCGGCTGCCGGTAACCAGCACCAGCGCAGTGGCCGTGCCGGAGACCACGTTGGTGCCCATGAAAACCAGATTGTTCCGTTCCAGTGGGCCGTCCGCAGCCGCCTTGTCCTGAGGCAGGATCGTCAGCGCGAACTTCTCCACCGGCAGCGATTCACCGGTCAATGCGGACTGGGCGATATGCAAGCCGCGCGCACTCAGCAGGCGACAGTCGGCAGGAATCATGTCACCCGCCGACAGCGCCACCAGGTCGCCCGGTACCAACTCGCGCAGCGGGATGTCCAGCGGCGCTGAGGAGGCCTGGTCGGCGCCGGCTGTACGCCGGAATACGGTGGCCCGGTTGCCGACCATTGCTTTCAGGCTTTCTGCCGCCCGGTGAGAGCGACCTTCCTGGACGAAGCGGATGACGGTACTCAGAGCGACCATGCAGCCGATCACGACCGTTGCCTTGGCGTCGGCGCTCAGGTAGGACAGCAACGCCAGCGCGCTGAGCAGCAGGTTGAACGGATTCTTGTAGCAAAGCCAGAGATGCAGCCAGGCTGGCAGCGGCTTTTCATGCTCGACTTCGTTGGGTCCGATGCGGGCCAGTCGCTTGCGGGCTTCGGCCGGGGTCAAGCCTTCGGCATGCGACTGCATGCGGGCGATCGCCTCATCGGGGGCTTGCTCCGACGCGCGCTGCAACTCAAGCGCCAAATGCGGCGCTGCTGGCTGCGCCGGCCCTTGCCTGACCAGCGCATCGGCGAACAGATGACGTCCGAAATGCCTGAGTCGCCGCCGCCGGCGCAGGAAGCGGCTGAACCATTGGCGCAATATTGTCAGCATCAGGGCACTTTCAGTGGGCGGGTCACAAGTCGCTTTGCGCGGTATCAACCACCATCAGCAAGGGCAGCCAGCGTGCAACAGTCAATTCGAGCAAAATCGACCCTCACCCATTGACCGGAACAACCATGATCGACCTCTATTACTGGACCACACCGAACGGCCACAAGATCACGATGTTCCTTGAGGAGGCCGGCCTGCCTTGTCGAATCTTGCCCATCAATATCGGCCGCGGTGAGCAGTTCGCGCCGGAGTTCCTGCGCATTGCTCCAAACAACCGCATTCCGGCGATCGTCGACCATGCGCCGGCAGATGGGGGAGATCCCTTGTCGATCTTCGAATCGGGTGCGATCCTGCAATATCTGGCCGACAAGACCGGGCAATTCATTCCGCAGGACCTGCGCGGCCGCAACCTGGCGCTGCAATGGCTCTACTGGCAGATGGGCGGGCTTGGCCCGATGGCAGGCCAAACCCACCATTTCACCCAAACCGCGCCCGAGCCGGTTCCTTATGCGATCGATCGTTACGTCAAGGAAACGGCGCGCCTGTATGCCGTGTTGAACAAACAGCTCGGAGAAATGCAACAGCAAGGTCTTGACTACATCGCCGGCGCTTATTCAATCGCCGACATGGCCTGCTATCCCTGGATCTTTTCTCATCAGCGTCAGCGCCAGAAGCTGGAGGATTTCCCGCATGTGGCGAACTGGTTCGAACGCATCCGGTCGCGCCCTGCGACAGTGCGCGCCTATGCCAGGGCGGCGGCAATCAGCAATGCGCCAGTCGTCGATGAAGCGGCAACGGTGCGTTGAAGCCGCAGCTTCCAGATGACCCGGCTTCAAATCCTTCTTGGCGCCATCTTGGCGCTGTTCGCGGTCAGCATTGCGGCACAGCAGTCCGATGGGCTGACGCGTCAGGACGGCAAGCCGGTCCAGATCACGGTCTACGCGCCGCCGGCGGGCGACATCTGCCTTGGCATTGCGATCATTTCGCCAGGCGCTGGAGGCAGTGAAAGCGGCTATGCCTATCTCGGCCAGGCGCTGTCTTCGCTGCGTTATTTCACCGTCGTCGTGGGGCATCAGGAAAGCGGCCTGCAAGCGCTCAGGCAGCAGATTCAAGGCCATAGCCTGCGCGAAGGCCTGGCCAGATTGATCACCGATCCACAAGCTTACGAAGGTCGCTTCATGGACATTGCCGCGGCCAGGCACTGGGCCGCGCAGCGTTGCAATGCCGGCGAGGCGATCCTGCTCGGGCATTCGATGGGTGCGGCGACGACGATGATCGAGGCCGGCGCGAAAAACAAGCTCGGGCTGAGCGTTCCGGATGCCTTTGACGTCTATATCGCCCTGTCACCGCAAGGATCGGGATTGATTTTCCCGGTGGGCGCCTGGCAGGGGATTTCGAAGCCCTTGCTGTCGATCACCGGCACCAAGGACGATGAACTCGGCGGCGGCAGTTGGGAAACCAGGCGCGAGCCGTTCGAGAACATGACCCCCGGCTGCAAGTGGTTTGCCGTCATCGAAGGCGCGACGCATATGAACTTGGCCGGTCATGGCATGTCGAGGCGTAGCCAGGCGCTGACGACCCAGACCATCCAGCAGTTTCTGCTTGCGCTTCACCAAGGGGAGTGCAAGCCCCCGGCGCCGCAGCGGGGCATCCAGATTCTGGCCAAATGATGGTGGTATTCACGGCCAAGGCCTGGTCGGCAATTGCGCGAGTCAACACAGGCTGATTGAATCCGGAAATACTTGCGGCCTGTATCTTGAGCAGAGGGTCCTGGAAAAAATGAATGCGAACAAGCAAATCAACGCGGGTGTTTTAAGCATCAGCTACGCAGAAGCAGGCGCTTCAGATGGCACACCGGTGTTTTTGATGCACGGGTTCCCTTATGACATTCAGGCCTACGCTGAAGTTGCACCGATGCTGGCGGCTGCGGGCTGCCGGGTGATCACTCCCTGCCTGCGCGGCTACGGGCAGACAAGATTTCTGGATGCATCCACGCCGCGCTCTGGTGAGCAAGCAGCGCTTGGTGCAGATCTGCTGGCGCTGATGGATGCTTTGGCCATCCCCGAGGCCATTCTTGCCGGTTACGACTGGGGCGGGCGGGCTGCCTGCGTGGTCGCGGCTTTGTGGCCCGAACGCTGCAAGGGCCTGGTCTCTTTCAACAGCTACAACATCCAGAACATCGCTCAAGCCATGGTGCCCGACACGCCCGAAAATGAGCACCGCCTTTGGTACCAGTATTACTTCCACAGCGAACGCGGCCAGGCGGGACTGCAAAAAGACCGGCAAGCCATCACTCGACTGCTCTGGAAGCTCTGGTCTCCGACCTGGAATTTTGACGCGTCGACTTTCGCCAAGACCGCGCCTTCTTTCGACAACCCTGACTTTGTCGAGGTGGTGATTCAATCCTACCGGCACCGCTTTGGCCTGGTAGCTGGCGACCCGGCTTATGCGGAAATTGAAAGAAGACTGGCTGCTCAACCGGCCATCACGGTGCCGACGATTACCTTCGATGGCGCGGATGATGGTGTCCGGCCCCCGTCGACCGCCATTGCCCAGGGCCATCGATTTACCAGTTCACGTTCGCACCGCGTGGTGCCCGGTGTGGGGCACAACATGCCGCAGGAATCGCCCGGCTTGTTCGCTCAGGCGGTACTTGAACTGGTCGCTTTGTCGTCTCAGTAGCGGTCAATCCCGGGTGACAAATCGCCGGGCGCTGCGCACAGCACAATCGGCGCTTGCACATTCAAGGAGAGCTTTGCATGAACGGCGCCAGAAGCTTGGTCGAAACGCTGCTTGCGGCGGGTGTTGATACCTGTTTTGCCAATCCCGGCACCAGCGAGATGCATTTCGTGGCGGCTTTGGACCAGGCTGTCGGCATGCGTTGCGTGCTTGGCCTGCAGGAGAACGTGGTTACCGGCATGGCAGATGGCTACTGGCGCATGGCCGGCAAGCCGGCCTGCACCCTGCTGCATTGCGGCCCGGGTTTGGCCAATGGACTGGCGAACCTGCACAACGCGCGCCGGGCCCACAGCGGTATTGTCAACATCGTCGGCGACCATGCCACCTGGCACAGGCCTTACGATCCGCCGCTGGCCACCGACACCGAAGCCCTGGCACGCACCGTCTCTGGCTGGGTTCGCACCTGCACCGATGCGCGTGAGGTGGGGCGCGATGCCGCAGCTGCGGTGCAGGCGGCGAGTGCTTGCCAGGGCCAGATTGCGACATTGATATTGCCGTCTGATGCTTCCTGGGACGAAGGTGGCCGCATCGGACAAGTTTTGGCCTTGCCCGCTGCGCCGCCAATCGACGCTGCAGCGGTGGACCAAGCCGCCCGCGTGCTGCATTCAGGCGCGAACACCTTGCTGTTGTTGGCCGGTGGCGCCGTGCTGGAGCCAGCTCAGCATCTGGCCTGGCGAATTGCTTCAGCCACCGGCTGTGGCCTGATGGCCGACTACGTCAATGGGCGTGTGGCGCGGGGTCATGGCCGCCTCGCGCTGGAGCGCGTGCCCTACAACACCGAGCTGGCGCAGGCCGCGCTGGCAAAATACGAGCACATCATCCTGGTGAACGCGAGGCCCCCGGTGAGTTTCTTTGCCTACCCGGGCAAGCCGTCCTTGCAGTCTGCGGCCCATGCCCAAATCCATGTGCTGTCGCGTCCGGAGCAGGACCCGTTGGCGGCGTTGCAAGCCCTGGTCGAGGCCTTGGGCGCACCACCCGCGGCGATGCCGGAAGCGGGGCTGCGTCCGGTAGCCGCTGATGGCCAACCGAGCCCGGAAAAGCTGGCGCAGACGCTGGCCGCCCTGATGCCGCAGGACGCAATCGTCTCCGATGAAAGCGTTTCCTATGGCCGCGGCTTTTATCGCTTCACCCACAATGCCGCCCCGCATGACTGGCTGCATCTGGCGGGCGGTGCCATTGGCGACGGGATGCCGGTAGCAGCGGGTGCGGCCATGGGCAGCGGCAGCCAGCGGCGGGTGCTGAGCCTGCAAGCCGACGGTTCTGCCATGTATTCGCTGCAGGCCTTGTGGACCCAGGCGCGCGAGCGCCTTCCCGTGACGACCGTTCTGCTGAACAACCGCAAATACGCGATCCTGCAGAACGAATACCGCGCGGTTGGTGCCGAACCCGGACCCACCGCCATGCGCATGCTGGATCTGGGCGATCCGGACCTGCGCTGGGTGGATCTGGCGCGCGGCATGGGGGTGGAAGCAGCCCGCGCGACGACGATGGAGCAATGCGCGGACCTGATGCAGCAGAGCTTTGGCCTGGCGCGGCCATTCCTGATTGAGTTGATGGTCTAGGGATGCGGGGCAGCTTGGATGCCTCGGCCAAAGATGTATCGCCATCGTTGTCCCAACTGAAATGATGTAACTGATCGCCTCCAAACGCCCGGAGCATTGCGGGTGGTTGGCAATTGAATTGCAAAGCGTAACGCTACAAGATACAATCAGCCATGATTAAGTCATTCGGCCACAAGGGGCTGCAGGCATTCTTTGAGCGGGGCACCAAAGCCGGCATCCGTCCAGACCATGCACCCAAGTTGGCGCGGTTGCTGGCCCGCCTGAACGTGGCTACCTGTGACCGGGATATGAACCTGCCTGGATGCGGCCTGCACCGACTGTCAGATGACTTGAAGGGGCGTTGGGCCGTTTCGGTCAATGGGAATTGGCGAATGACATTCACTTTTGAAGGCACAGACGCTGTGCTGGTCGATTACATGGATTACCACTAGGAGTTCCGCCATGATCCGTATGCATAACCCGCCGCACCCTGGCCTTACGCTGCGTGACGATGTCTTGCCTGCGCTGGGCTTGAATGTCACCGAGACTGCAAGGCAATTGGATGTGTCACGTGTGGCCCTGTCCCGCGTGTTGAACGGCCGCGCTGCAATTTCGCCTGAAATGGCCTTGCGCATCGAAGCATGGTTAGGCGTGGAGCGTGGAGGCGATGCCCGCCTATGGCTGGCAGAGCAAAGCGCCTATGACGTGTGGCAGGCAGAGCAGCGATTCAAGACAACTCCTTTGCGCGTGAAACCAGCGCCGGCAGTGACTGTATAAACAGTTTTAACTGCTGACCGGGGTGCTGGACCATGCCGGGTTGACGTTCGATGCCCATGCCGCGCCGACTGCCCGATGCGCCGTCGCTTAAAGGTATTTTTTAAGACACCATTATTGGACTGCGCATCTAAACCGCCGCGCAAGGGGCCGTCCCGTTTGAGAAATGGCTGCGCGACCTGAAGGACAGCGCTGCAAGAGCAAAAATCCGTGGAAGACTGGCGCGAGCCAGGACGGGAAACTTCGGCGACTGCAAGCCTCAACGCGAAGGCGTACAGGAATTGCGCATAGACCATGGGCCGGGGGGCTATCGGGTTTTTCTGAGTCGGCAGGGGCCAGTGGTGGTGCTCTTGCTTTGCGGAAGTGACAAGAGCGACCAGGGCCGCGCCATCATTCAAGCAGTTGCGTATTTGAATGACTGGAAACAAAGAGGTTCACCATGACAGCAGCAAGTGACAAAAGCTACGACGACTCGCTGACGGCAGCGTTGACCGATCCTGACGAGGCTGCAGCCTATATCGATGCCGTCATGGAACTGGAAGATGCCGGTGCACTGCTGGTGGCGCTGCGACAAGTCGCCAAAGCGCATGGCATGGCCGAGGTAGCCCGCCGCGCCGATGTGGGCGACAAGACCTTGTTTCGCGCCCTGAGCGAAAACGGGAATCCGACCCTCGATACCGTGACCAAGGTATTGCATGCTGTGGGCCTGCGCTTGAGCGTGGCTTCGCTGCAAACCTGACTTGGTATCTCAGCGCAGTTCAAGGCCGCCGCCTGCTGGTGCTGCGTGGGTTCATCAAGAAGACCTGCACGCCCCGCAGCGCCTTGGAAGCCACCCGCAAACGACAGCGCACGCACCATGGAGGCTCTCAAGGACATCAAACGCGACCTGCTGGCCGACCCCGCAACTCTGGCCGGCTCCGGTGCAGGAATAGATCCAATTTTGCAGGCCCTGGTGCTGGAGGTAGCTCGCTTTGATCGGGCTAACAGCCGTAGGCACCCCGCCTGCTGGACTTGCTCACCTTAAAAAATATTGGCGAGTGCTGGTCGCTGCGGCACGGTACAAAAGCATGTACTGCTGGCTACATGAGAGTCAGCCAAGAAAAAAGCACCCAGTACCTTTCGGCGTTAAGTGCTTGATTCCATTGCGTTATTACTGGTGGCGCTTCAGGGATTCGAACCCCGGACCTGCGGATTATGATTCCGTCGCTCTAACCGGCTGAGCTAAAGCGCCAAGCCGGCAAGTGTAGCTGTAATTTAGGTCACAATGCAAGAGGCATTGAATCCGGCGCGCTGAATTTGCCTCTTGGCAGACCGCTCCATCAAGCCAGCCCCTGCGCTAGGCCGGCGGGCCCGATCCTCGCCTTGCAAATCAAATTCCCGATGTTCAGCTTCTTCAAGAAAAAACCAGTTCCGGCGCCAGCGCTTGTTGCACCAACTGCGGAAGTTCCTGTCATACCGCCCCAGGTGGAGCCGCGCCGCAGCTGGATGGACAAGCTGCGGCAGGGCCTGCGCAAGACCGGGTCGAGCATCGCCCAGGTCTTCACCGGGACGCAGATCGACGATGCGCTGTACGAGGAGTTGGAGGCTGCGCTGTTGATGGCGGACACCGGCGTCAGGGCGACTGAATTCCTGCTCGCAGACCTGAAACAACGGGTCAAGGAGACGCGGGCGACCGAACCCCTGGCCGTGCGCGCCTTGTTGATCGACGCCTTGGCCGCCTTGCTGCTGCCGCTTGAAAAGCCGCTGGCAGTCGGCCAGCACAGCCCGATGGTGATGATGGTGGTGGGCGTCAACGGCGCGGGCAAGACGACCAGCATCGGCAAGCTGACACGGCATTTGGCCGAAGCCGGGCAAAAGGTGCTGCTGGCGGCGGCTGACACCTTCCGGGCGGCGGCCCGCGAGCAGTTGACGGTGTGGGCCGACCGGGCGCAAGTCGACATCGTCAGCCAGGAGGGCGGCGACCCCTCAGCGGTGACTTTCGATGCGGTGACGGCGGGGCGCGCGCGCGGCTGTGATGTGGTGATCGCCGATACGGCAGGGCGTTTGCCGACGCAAATCCACCTGATGGAAGAGCTGAAAAAAATCAAGCGGGTGATCGGCAAAGCACAGGACGGCGCCCCGCATGAGGTGCTGCTGGTGGTTGATGGCAATACCGGGCAGAACGCCTTGAGCCAGGTGAAGTCGTTCGATGATGCGCTGGGCCTGACCGGCCTGATCGTGACCAAGCTCGACGGCACGGCCAAGGGCGGTGTGCTGGCGGCGATTGCACGCGAACGCCCGGTGCCGGTCTATTTCATCGGTGTCGGCGAGCAACTGGAGGATCTGCAGACCTTCAACGCCCGCGAATTCGCGCAGGCGCTGCTGGAGTAGCCGCCGAGCCGCCAGGCTTAGTACTTACATCCCGAAGCCGCCGGGGCCGCCCATGCCCTTCATGCCGCCCATTTTCTTCATCATTTTCATCATGCCGCCGCCGCGCATTTTCTTCATCATGGTCTGCATCTGTTCGAACTGGTTCAGCATGCGGTTGACTTCCTGAACCTGCACGCCGGCGCCCATGGCGACCCGCTTTTTGCGGCTGGCCTTGAGCAATTCGGGTTTGCGGCGCTCGAGTTGGGTCATCGAGTTGATGATGCCTTCCATGCGCCGCATATCGCGTTCGGCGCGGCCCATGTCGGCATTGGCTGCCTTGGCGACCATCTGGGAAGGCAGCTTGTCCATCAGGCTCGAGAGCCCCCCCATCTTCTTCATTTGCGAGATCTGCGCGAGGAAGTCGTTGAGGTCGAAGTTGCTGCCGCTCTTGAGCTTTTCGGCCAGTTTTTGCGCGGCTTCGACGTCGATGCCTTTGGTTACGCCTTCAACCAGCGCGACGATGTCGCCCATGCCCAGCACGCGGCCGGCATGGCGTTCGGCGTCAAAGACTTCGAGGCCGTCGATCTTCTCCGACACGCCGGCAAACTTGATCGGCGCGCCGGTAATCTGCCGCACTGAAAGCGCGGCGCCACCGCGTGAATCGCCGTCGAGCTTGGTCAGCACCACACCGGTCAGCGGCAGCGCGTCCTTGAAGGCCCGGGCCGTGTTGATTGCATCCTGGCCTTGCATCGCATCGACGACGAACAAGGTCTCGATCGGGTTCAGCAGCGCATGCAAATCGCCGATTTCGGCCATCAAGGCTGCGTCGATGGCCAGGCGACCCGCCGTGTCGACCAGCAGCACGTCGAAATAATGCTTTCGGGCGTAATCGATCGCCGCCAGCGCGATGTCGCGGGGTTTCTGGTCCGGCGTCGACGGGAACCATTCGGCCCCGGCTTGCTTGGTCACCGTTTTCAATTGTTCGATCGCCGCCGGTCGATAGACGTCGGCCGAAACCGTCAGGACCTTTTTCTTGCGCTTTTCGATCAGGTACTTGGCCAGCTTGGCCGTCGTCGTGGTCTTGCCCGCGCCCTGCAGGCCGGCCATCAGGATCACCGCCGGAGGTTGGGTGGCGAGGTTGATGTCCGAAACCGGACGCAGCATGCCCTTTTCGTCGACCTCGCCCAT
>JBIKPD010000523.1:0-2624 GCA_044357665.1 Roseateles sp.
CAACAAACACCTCTCCGGGGCCGAGCAATTTCAGTCGCTGCTGTGCCGAGGGCAGGTCAAAGAGCCGCACTGCTTTCGCGTAGCCCAATGCATTTCGATATAGGAAAATGACGGCCTGCTGGGCAATTTGGTCCGGTAAGAAATTCAGAATCAGCGGGCTGTGAGTGGTAACGATCACCTGGCGATCAGCGCTCAGCAACACTTCAACCAAGCGCTGCATCAACGCGGGGTTAATGCCGTTCTCTATTTCGTCGAAGAGCACGCAACTGCGCGGCAGCAGACCGCGCGAACCATTAGGAAGGTCAGCGCCCGAACGTGATGTGGCTTTGGCCTCCACCTGCGAGAGCACGGCCAACACGCGCAGCAAGCCGTCGCTTTCCAGCTTTGGGTAGAACTGCTTAAGGGTATCGCGCAGCCGTTCCTGCGCAGGCTTGGCCAAGCCGTGCAAGTAGGCAGACAGGCGCTCACCACCGTACCCAATATCTACGCCCGCCTTGGCTCTGCGCCGCATCGATTGAGGTGAAAGCATGTCCAACGATCGAAGGTTGCCCACCAGATCCTTCAGCGCATGCAAGGCTGGGTGCAGCTTTACCGCTTTGAGGATCGAAAGGGTCGAACCTTGATAGTCAAGGCCGTGCAATGGATACTGCAACGGCGATTTGGTGTCGGGGCCAGCCACGCTCAGGTGCTGCTCGCCGATCTTCAGAAATTCAACGCCGCCAGCGCGCACGTTCTCCTGCGTACAGCGCTGCAACGACACGTTGTACATCCCTTCCCAGGTCACATTGCCAATGCCGATGAGCCCCAATTCGATGCGGAAGCTGATAAGTTGCTTCTTCAAGAAGCGGCTGGTCAGGTCCGACTTGTTCCAGTCGCGTTCGCGCAGCCAGCCTTCAATGTCGCCACGTGCCAGCTGACCCAGGAAGTCGAAAGCCTGAAGCACAGTCGACTTGCCCGCGCCGTTCAGGCCCACCATGCAGGTAAAGGCACCCATCTCGTGGGGGAATGGCGGCAAACGAAAGTCCACCAGCGACTTGAAGTTGTCTATGTAAAGGCCGCGGATCATGGTGGTCATCCTGGTCTGAACTTGGGTGTCATGCGGCGATCTTCTTGCGTCCGCGACGCGCTGGGCCAGCGGTGGGCTTCCAGGCCCGCAGATCATCCAGCGTGAAGCCATGCGAGCGCGCTTCCTCAGACACAAAGCCCTTGTAGTACGCGCCCATGCGCTCCCCAAAAACCGGGTCCACCTCGTTGTGCCATTGCTCCAGCCAAGGCACCAGTTCCAGCAGGCCCGCCAGAAGGGGCTGCAGGCGTGCTGCCTCCCAGCCTTCGCTTTCCTTCATTTCAAGGTAGTAGGCGGCCAACGCGGTGGCTTGCTGCAGATGGTCCCAGCCGGCCCAGGCGATGGGCAGGCTGCCATCGGCGCCGCGTTCGCAACCGGGGTAACTGACCCAGCGCTCCTTGGGTACGTCCAGGCCGCCGCGCAGGCGCCAGAAGTCGGCTTTGATGAAGTCCTTGCTCTGGTACTTCGGCGGCACCGGGATAGGACCGATCTCCGCCGCCTTGCGTTCGGCTTGGTAGCGTTTCACCTCCGCGGCCAGCCGCACCCGCACCCACTCATCAGCGTCTTTAGTCAACGGCGTGTCTGGCACCAAGCGGTAAACCGTGCGGGCCTGCTCGCTCAGTTCGGCCCGCCATCCTGCAGACTCCTCTGCGAAGACCTTGGCTTCGATGGCATCTTCACGCCGCTGCAAGGCCCAGGTGTTTTCCCACTGCTCGCGCTTACGAACGCCCGTGTCGGCGTAACGCAGCGTAGGCAGGAAGGGAACGGACTCCACCGTGACCAAACCAGCCACCAGTTGCGCCACGTCGAAGTCAGCGTGTCCCGCATACAGCGCGGCGATCTGCATGAACTCGGCGTCGCGCTGCACCGTGTCAGCCAGCCGGCTGGTGGTACTGATTTGCGGCGGCTGCTCAGCGTTGGCAGGCCACAGCGCCTTGGCCTCCAGGCGGGCCAGCAGCCGCTCGCGCAGCGCCGCCTGTTCCAGGTCTTGCCACTTCGGGGAGTTCCAACGGCGCTTGAACTCGGGGCGCTCGATCAAGCCGATGGACTTGTCGCGCTGGATTAACTCGATGCGGCGCGCCACGACGCGGCGGTAGCCCTCGGGCCAGTGCGCTGGGATCTCGGTGATTGGCGTGGAGCCGTGGCGCTCGAACCAGGTGGTCTGCTCCTGGCCGGTGGCGATTCGCCGGGCCAGCACGATCTCGAAGGCGCGTTCGCCCAGCGCCACTTCGGCCGGGGAGTGATGCTCTACCTCGTCGATGCCGACGCCGGCCGGTAGAAGGCCGTAGAGGCGGTAGCAGCGCCAGTCCAGCTCTTCTTGGCCGGCAATCATCAGGCCGTGTAGCTGGGCTGCCTGGTTGCGGGCAGCGTCTAGGCTGGCGCGAGTTGGCAGCGGGCCCGTGGCGAGCAATGCGGCGGGTTGCAACGCGCTGATCTGGCGGACTTGCGTGTCGATGCGCTTTGCAATGTCGAGTGGCCGGCTGTCGCAGAGAGGGAACTCGGCAACCTTGGTGGAGGCGAATTCATACGTGTCAAATGCCGAATCGCCGGTAGTTCTCGC
>JBIKPD010000126.1:0-10325 GCA_044357665.1 Roseateles sp.
GAAAACTCTGGCCCGCAGGCCAGTTTTTCAGACTGGCGATGGCGACCGAGACATTCGATTCCTGGTTGCCGACGAAGTAGTCGCAGCGGGCCGCGAGCAAGGCATCGATCAGCACTTCCTCGCCCAGGCGGCGCCCGTCATGGCCCTGGTAATGAACGCCCTGATCGTTGTCGCTGCGCAGGGCCGCGGTGGTGACCAGTCGGGCGCCATAGCGTTGGCTGTAGTCGCGCTCGATCTCGACCGAATCGGTCAACAAGAAGACGCCGATGTCGGGGTTCAGCTCGATGATCCGGTCGACAAAGGCGGCATAGCCCTGGTTGGTGCGCTGCAGGTCAGCGGATTCATGGATCTTGTCGGCGCCGCGCAGATGCACGGCAACCCAATGGCGGCCAGACATGCGGGCTTGATAGAAGGCGCTGACCCGCGCCTCGATAGCCGGCTGCGGCTGCAGGTATTTCGCGAACAGCAGGCTGTAGAGCTGGTCTTCGCTCTGGCCGAAATAGCGCGATTCAGGCGCGATCCAGGGGATCAGCGCCGCCAGCGTCATGTAGAAATCGTTGACGACCAGTTCTTCACTGCGCTGGAACAGGAACGGTGCGGCCTGGCGTGCGTGGGGGCCGGTCCATTTGTCCGTGTTGTCGGTGTGCAGATTGGCGCGGGTCCAGTTCTGCGGGTAGACGGTCAGATCGGCCGGCAACTGTGCCAGTTCGAGCGGTGAAACGGGCAAAAAAAACTGCCTGAAGGCATCGTCGCTGCCTTCACCAAAGAGGCTGCTGCTGCCCCATTCAATGATCGGCGTCCGGTGCGTCAACTCGGCCAGCAAAAGCTGGCCCAGGGCATGGTGGACATCGCTCCAGAAACCATAGCCCCAGGCCTTGATCAACAGAAAGCGGCCACCAACCGGTGGTGCTTCGCAGAGCTTGAAGCCGGGGCTGAGGCCATAGGCTTGCTCAATTCGCGCCATCATCCCGGCCGCGGCAGGCGCAGCGCCACCCCAGAGCAGATAACGGCGCAGGTAAAAATCAGCCTGCGCCGGGTTGTGCAAAGCCAGTTGCTCGCTGGCCCGCTGCAGATCAGAGACCGGCTGAAGCAAGGCTGCGTTCATGGCAATGGCCTTGCGATGGATAGTCCGTTACGCCAAAGACCGGCTGCTGCGGAATAGTCCACTAGATCGATGCCAGCAGTTCGCCGAAAGCGCTGGCCTGCATTTGCCGGCTGATCGGCCATTCAACATCGGCGCCGGTCTTGCGCTGGCGCCCGGAGGCGGCCAGTTCGAGGGCGCAGGCCCGGTAGCTGGCCAGGTCAGCGCAAGCCCATTCGGGATGGCCGGCATCGTGCAGCAGGCTCGTGGCGACCCGGCTGGCAAAGCTGTTGCCGGTCAGCGTGACCACCGGAACACCGGCGAGAAGCGCATCGCTCGCCGTGGTGTGGCCGTTGTAGGGGAAGGTGTCGAGGAAGACATCGGCATGCCGGAACCGCGCCAGATGGTCTTCAACCTTGGGCACGCGACTGGCAAACACCAGGCGCTGCGGGTCGACACCCAGCGCCTTTGCGTTTTGCATCAGGTTCTGCCGCGCATCGTTGTTGAATTTCATCATCCAGAGCACGCTGCCGGGCGTTTCGCGCAGCAAGTCCATCCAGACGGTGAACAACTCGGGGTTGACCTTGTATTCATGGTTGAAGCTGCAAAACACCGTCGCGTCTTCGGGCAGATCAAAGGCCGTGCGCGGCGGCGCGCTTGGCGCAATCGTCACGCCGGTGTCGCGTGGCAGATAGCAATGCGGCAGGTAGAGCAGCTTTTCGCGGTAATGGGCTTGCGCCGATTCGGGCACGGTGATGCGGTCAGCGATCAGGTAATCGATGAACGAAGACCCCAGGGTGCCGGGGTAGCCGAGGTAAGCCACCTGGGCCGGCACCGGCCGGTGCGAAAGGATGTCGAGCCTTGTGCCGACCGTGTAGCCTGACAGGTCGATCGCGATGTCGATTTCCATCGCCCGCAGGATGCGCGCACCCTCGACGCCGGTCTTGTCAGCCAGGTCGAGGTAATGGTCGAAACCGTTGCGATAGCGGCGGTAGAGTTCGCTGCCATCGCGCACACCGACCGAAATCCCGTAGGTCTCAAATTGCGTCTTGTCCAACTGCTCGATCAACCCAATCAGCAGATAGCCGACTGGATGTTCCCTGAAATCAGCCGAGAGGAAGGCCACCCGCTTCTTGCGATGCCGGTAGGTTTCGCCGCGCCACATCGGTTCGGGGGCGGCCGCATAGCGTTGGTCGCCGAAGATTTCAGCACAGCGGCGCTGGTCTGCCGCCGAATCGGTCAAGGCGGCGAAGGTCAGCGGATTGCAGACCTTCTTGCCCGCGCGAACGCCCTCGATGATGCGCTGCCGGTTGGCCTCGAAATCGGTCCAGTCGCAGGCGTTCAGGCTTGCATCGGCATGTAGACCCTGGGCAAAGGGGTAATCGGGGTTCTTGTCGAGCAACTGCTTGAAGATGGCTGCCGACACCTGGTATTTCTTGAACTCGGTCAGCAAATAGGCTTTGTTGTTCAACAAGTCCTCATTGCCCGGCGAGGCTTCGAGGCCGGTGTCGAGCGCCAGCAACGCATCATGCTGGCGGTTCATGCTGTGCAGCAAGGTGGCTTTGTTGGTGCAGGCGCTGACGTAGAGCGGGTTCAGGTTCAGCGCCTTGTCGAGCGACGCCAGCGCCGCCTCATAAAGGGCCAGCGATTGCAAGGTGGTGCCCAGCGCGAAATGGGCTTTTGCATTGGTCGGCTCACTCGTCACCGCCTGGCTCAGATAAGCCATCGCCTCGCTGAACAGCCCTTGCTGGTTAGTGATGACGCCCATCGAATAGAGCGCGGCGAAATTGCTGCTGTCGAGTTGCAAGGCCTGGCGGAAAAACCCGGCGGCGGCTTCAACCTGCCCGGCCTGCTGGGCATGGATGCCCTGGGAATTGAGTTGCCAGACCGGATCGAGTTGCTGCGGCGACGGGACGCTCGGATCGATCGCGGCCAACACCGATTGGCGCTGCGACGCCGCACCGGCCAGATCAGGCTGCAAGCGCAAAGCCAGGTCGGCATCAGCCAAGGCCTCGGCCAGATTGCCGAGTTGCACATGCAGCATCGAGCGCGCCAGGTAGGTCGGCGCAAATCCGCTATTGGCCGCTACGGCGCGGTTGGCATAAGCCATCGCGGCGACATAGCGCCCGGCGCTCGACTCGATCACCAGCATCGAGTAGAGCGCAACCACATTGCCCGGCTGAACCTTCAGCACTTGCAGGAAGTTGCTGCTGGCTTCGGCCTGCTGGCCCGCCGCCTGCTGCGAGAGGGCCAGGGAAAGTTGATCCTGCGGTTTTGATTTCATGATTTCGCCAAGCCTGCTGACAATTGGCGCTGCAAGCTTGGGCTCAAAAAATGCCCGCCATGGTTTGCGCCATCAGCCCTGGCAGCCAGCCCTGGCATCGACGCCAGGCAACGATATGCTTCACACATCCGAAAATTGTACCCAAATTTTCATTAATAGCGGTTTACGCATTTTGCGCGAAGAAACCTCAACAGCAGCAAAGCGCGGGCGACTAGGTCTTCAGCCTGGCAGGTCGGCGTCGACTGCTTCCCTGACGAAATGCGGGGCGCGGAAGTTGACGCTGGGGATCTTGAAGATCACCGAGGTGTAATGCGAGAACCCTGACCACCAGGTAGCCCAGGTATTGATGTGGTGGTTGAAGCGTGAATTTTTCAGCATGCACAGATCCAGGGCGACCGGCAAGGCATTGCCATAAGCGCCATGTTGTGAGCGGTGCGGCAGAGTCAACATGCCGTAGCGCTTGGCCAACTCGAGCTTGAGTTCATGGCAATCGCTGGTCAGCACCAGCGCCGCCCTGGCCTGCGGCAAGACCTGCTGCTCGATGATCGCGCAGATCAAGGGCTTCACATCGGCCTGCACCTGGCCATCAGGGTCGGTGTAAAAACGGTCGCCGCAGCGCAAGCTGAGCACTTCGTACCCGGCCGTCGGCAAGGCCAGCGCGTTCAAGCGTTCGACCTCGGCATTGAAACGGTAGAACTTCTGCGCGAATGCCCTGGTCTCTTCAGGCAGCGACTTGCGGTCCCAGGCGCCGAGGTTGGTGCAGATATAGAGTTCGGCCTCGTCCGAGCGCTGAAAAGCGAGCAGCCGGTGATGCAGCGCGTCATGGTCGACAAAATATTCTTCAGCGCTGGCGATGCGCTGCTCGTCACCGACCTGGAAAAAACCATCATCCGCATCGATCAGCGCGGCAAAACCGGTCTGGCTGAGGTCGACCCGCAACTCCATGCCGCTGTGTTTGAGCTTCTCGAACAGATGGCAGATGCCGCGCACAAAGTCGCCCAGCCCGGGCGGGCCGTTGACCCATTGATGGGGCGCTTTGTAGGTCTGGATGACTCGTTTCATTTTGCTGATTGCTGATGTTTACGTCGCCTTTGCCATCTTACTGGTTGCAAGGCCAGGCGATCGAGTGTGCCGTGAGGCTGGGGCGACGCGGAACGCTTGAGGTAAATTGATCGTAGTTATAACAATAACAAATTCTAAGCGCTTTACGCATTTTAATTCGATCGTTCTGTTAAAGTCTGGCGATATGAGCAATGTCTACCAGCATTCCACCGTGCAATGCCTGACGGCGGTGGCACAACACCATGGCGTCGCAGCCTTGCCGGAGCGGCTGATCCACGATTTCGCGCTTGCTGCCGAGGAGCCCACCAGTCGCCTGGTCGTTCGCATGGCCACCGAACTGGGCTTCAAGGCCGAGGCAGTGGAGCTGAGTTGGCAGGACCTGACCGAGCTCGAAGGCGTATTCCCGCTGATCGCCAGGCGCACAGACGGCCATTCCGTGATCGTCGCCGGCATTCCGAAGCAGGATGCCCCGCTGCAGGTGGCGATTCTCGACCCGCTGGCCGGCACGGCGATCAGGCTGGTCGGAGAAGCCGAGTTCTGCCGCGACTGGCAGGGCGAAGCGATCATGCTCAAGCGCCACCATGGCCTGCTCGACGCCAATCAGCCCTTCGGCCTGCGCTGGTTCATCCCCGAAATCATGCGGCAGAGTACCGCGTTTCGCGATGTGGCCATCTGCGCAATCCTTTTGCATTTCCTCAGCCTGGGCACCGCGATCTTCACGCAACTTGTGCTCGACAAGGTGCTCACGCATGAAAGCTATTCGACCCTGGCGGTGCTGACCGTCGGCGTGATCGGGGTGATCCTGTTCGAGGAGGCGTTCAGCTTCATGCGCAGCTATCTGATGCTGCATGCCACCAACATCATTGACATGCGCTTGGCCAAGCGGACTTTCGGCCATCTGCTGTCGCTGCCGATCAATTATTTCGAGACCAATACGGCAGGCATGGTGGTACGCCATATGCAGCAGGTCAGCTCGATTCGAAATTTCCTCACCGGCCGGCTGTTCTTCACCGCGCTCGACGCCACCGCATTGATCATCTTCATCCCCCTGCTGTTTTCCTACAGCACCAAGCTCGGCGCCGTAGTGATGGCGTTTTCGGTGCTGATGGCTCTGGTCGTGATGTTGATGATCAAGCCCTTCAATGTGCGGCTGCAGGCACTCTATATGGCCGAAGGTGTACGCCAGTCGATGCTGGTGGAAACGATCCACGGCATGCGCACGGTCAAATCGTTGGCGATCGAGCCCAAGCAGCGCAAGGTCTGGGATCAACGTTCGGCCAACAGCATCAACATGATGTTCACGGTGGGCAAGATGTCGATCGCCGCATCGACGGCAACCGATCTGCTGTCCAAGTTGATGACGGTGACGGTGATCGCGCTCGGCGCCCTGGATGTATTCACCCTGCAGTTGACCGTCGGCGCGCTGATCGCGTTCCAGATCATGTCGGGACGGGTGGTCGGGCCGCTGGTGCAGATCGTCGGCCTGGTCAAGGATTACCAGGAAACCGCCTTGGCGGTGAAGATGCTCAGCGAGGTGATGAACCATCCGCCCGAGCGCAGTTCATCGGGCGGCTTGCGGCCTGACCTGGAAGGCCATATCGGCCTCGACGCGGTGAGCTTTCGCTATCCGGGTGCTGCGATCACAGCGCTCGACCGGGTCTCGCTCGACATCGAGCCGGGCACTATCGTCGGCGTGGTCGGGCGCAGCGGTTCGGGCAAGACCACGTTCACGCGCCTGATCCAGGGTCTTTACCCAGTGCAGGAAGGCGTGATCCGCTTCGACCGGGTCGACATCCGCGAGATCGATCTGGCCCATTTGCGCCGCAGCATCGGCGTGGTGCTGCAGGACAACTTCATGTTCCGCGGCACGGTGCGCGAGAACATTTCGATGGGCCGGCCTGACGCCAGCTTCGAGGCCATCGTCGCCGCCTCGCAGGCCGCAGGTGCCGATGAATTCATCGAACGTCTGCCGCAGGGCTATGACACGATGCTGGAAGAAAACGCCGGCAATCTTTCGGGCGGCCAGCGCCAGCGCCTGGCGATTGCCCGAGCCTTGCTGCCCGAGCCGCGCATCCTGATCCTCGACGAAGCCGCCAGCGCGCTCGACCCCGAAAGCGAGGCGATCTTCATGCGCAACCTGGGCCGCATCGCCGAAGGCCGCACGGTGGTGATCGTCAGCCACCGGCTGTCGACGCTGGTCAAGGCCGACCGCATCTTCGTCTTCGAACAGGGCCGGCTGGCCGATGCCGGGCGCCATTCGGAACTGCTGGGGCGCTGCGAGCCGTACACGCAGCTCTGGAACCAGCAAACCACCCATCTGTGAAGCCCATGGACAGCAAAAAACGTCAAGACAAGACCTGGGCCGTCGCCTATCTGCCCGACCCGGACGAGCTCGAGCGCCGGCAACTGCCGGGCGGGCTGACGATCACGCTTTATCTGCTGCTGGGGATGGTGCTGTCAGCCGTGCTCTGGGCCACGCTGTTCGAGATTGACACTGTCGTCAGCGCGCGCGGCAAACTGGTGACGCAGGAACCCAATATCGTCATCCAATCCTTCGAGACAGCGCAGATCACCGCCTTGAATGTGCGCGCCGGTCAGGTGGTCAACAAGGGCCAGGTGCTGGCCGTGCTCGACCCGACTTTTGTCACCGCTGATCTGGCCCAGGCCCAGGACCGCCTCAAAAGCCTTGACGCTGAACTGCACCGCTTGAACCAGGAACAGGCCGGCAAGGCCTATGGCGGCCAAAGCCGCAACCGTGACGAGGCGCTGCAGTCGAGCTTGCAGGCCGACCGCCAAGCCAGCTACCAGGCCAGGTTGCAGCGCCTGGATGACGGCATCGGCCGGCTCAAGGCCGCGCTGACAACCAACCAGGGCGAGCTCAGTTCGCTCGAAGTCCGGGTCACTTCGCTGCGCGAAATCGAGGCGATGAACGAAGAGCTGACGCAGCAGAATTTCCAGTCGAAGCTGAAGCTGCTGGAAAGCCGCGAGCGGCGCCAGGAAGTCGACCGCGACATGCTGGCCACACGCAACCGGGCGCAGGAAATCAAGAAGCAACTGGCTGAAGCCGAAGGCGAAAAGCTCAGCTTCATGAAGGACTGGCGGCAGAAGTCGACCGAAGAATTGGTTGCGGTACGGCGCGAGCGCAGCGCGGTGGCCGAACAGGTCAACAAGGCCGAGCGGCGCAGCCGCCTGATCGAACTGGTGGCGCCCGCTGACGCGGTGGTGCTTGAGGTGGCCGCCAACCGTTCGACCGGATCGGTGGTGCGCGAATCGGAACAGATGTTCACCCTGGTGCCGCTGGGCGTGCCGCTGGAGGCCGAAATCCAGATCGATTCGCAAGACATCGGTTTCGTCAAACTGCTCGACCCGGTGCGACTGAAGATCGACGCGTTTCCGTTCCAGAAGCATGGCTTGATCAACGCCAGCCTTGAGCGGGTCGGCCAGGACGCCTTCACCCGCGATGCCGGCACCGGTGCCGCCAAGCCGGCCTTTTACGTCGGCCGCACCCAGGTCAAGGCCGATGAATTGCGCCATTTACCCAAACTGACTCAACTGATTCCAGGCATGACGCTGAGCGCCGAAATCGTCGTCGGCAAACGCAGTGTCATTTCCTATGTGATGTACCCGGTGATGCGCGGCTTGAGCGAAGCCGCCACCGAGCGCTGAAGTTCCCAATGTTTTTTTGATCGGCCTGGACCCTGTGGTCTTGTAGCAGTGAGCGGACGAGAGACTGGCGCCACACTCGCATATTTATTGTGTCTACCGCGACCCGGTCCGACAGCTTTGTTGCCCAGGAAGGCGCGAAGGTCATGCAGGCGCGCCAAACCGACCTGGCCGGCAAGGTCTCGACTCGCACTGCTGTCTTGAGTTTCACCCTCGGTACGACGGCAGGAATACTGACGCTGGAATTGGATTCAGACACAGTAAGCAGGTCTTGAGCCTGGCGCAGTTCCCTATCCCTTGGTCTGATCGGGAAACGCTGCAGCAGCGGGGCCTGACTGCTCAGTTCATCCCTTGTTCAGCTTGTGCGCAAGACTCTGCTGATCAGCCCAGGGCAAGGACGAACTCAGGGCCAAGGTTACCGAGTCGAGCATCCTGTCGATCGGCGGTAAAACCCCCATGGTCCCGCCTGGTGTGATTGCGGCGTTCTGCTCGATGAAGGCCGACAGTCTTGCTGCCAGCACTACTGTATTGACCACCGCAGGCATGGCCAGGTTGCCGCTGTTGAGCGGAGCCTCGCCCTGCCCTTGGGCATAGCTGCTGAGGGACTGGGCCAAGCCAGCAACTGCATTGCGCAGCGGCACCGCAGGCATCGTCGGCAGCGCCACATTCCCCGCTGCCGGTGTTGTTGCTGCCGATGCTGGCGCTGCTACCGGCGCAGTTTTTGCCGCCGCCGACTGCAGCCACACGTCAGCCAGTTGATGGGTGACCCCATCGGTCGTGGTGTAACTGCTCAACAGACCGATCTGGTTGCCGTTGTTGCTGATCTGCACTGCGGTGGCATTCAGGTTCAGCGACTCGATACCCAGCGAGGCCAAACTCTTCAGCTCACCCGCCTGACTCAGCCCGTCGCTATTGGCGTCGACCCAGACCGCCAATGCGCTGAAACTGGCATCCTGGGCATTGATCGCCCCGTCGCCATTGCTGTCCTGCGCCTTCAGGGCGATAAAGCCATCGGCCGCATGCGAGCCGTCCGCAAGGAGGGTGCCGCTGCCGAACAACTCGCTGCCGTCGTCGATCAAGCCATTGCCGCTCACATCGAGCACCAGCAGACCATCGGTCGGCGCCACCCAGCCTGTGCTGGCGACCACTCCGCGGTTGGCAACGTCGAACTGAACCCCTGCTGCCACCGACAAAGTCTGCACGCCGTCGCCGTTCAGGTCGAGGACCAGCGGCGTATCGTAGGTAATGCCTGCCGTTGTCAGCGCAGTCGTCTGATCTGTCGTCAAGGTGCGGCCCGCTGTGGATAAAGCGCAGAGCTCGGTGGTGGTCAAGGCCACGATCTGGTCGGTGGTAAAGGCCTGAATCGCGGCGGTCGACATACTCACCAGATCTTCAGTTTGGAGCGATGCCAATTGCTCTGTCGTCAGCGCTTCAGCCTGGGTCGAGAGCATCGACGCAAACTGGGCTGCCGTGAGCGCATTGAGGCTGGCTGTCGTCAAGCCGACCAGTTGCGCGGTGGTCAGGGCGACCACCTGATCCGTGTTCAGGCTGACCCATTGGCTGGTGGTCAAAACCGCTAGTTGCGCGGTGCTCAGCGCTGCCACCGCAGATGTACCCAAGGCGTACAAATCAGCTGTTTCAAGCGCTATCACCTGGTCGGTGGTCAAGGCCAGGGCCTGTGCTTCGGTCAGCCCCGCAAACTGGGTGGCCGTCAAGGCATTGAGGCTGGCTGTGGTCAAGCTGACCAGTTGATCGCTGGTCAAGGCGGCGACCTGAGTCACATCAAAGCTGACCCACTGGCGGGTGGTCAGCGCAGCGAGCTGATCGGTGGTGAAGGCAGCCACCTGTGTCGTGGTCAAGGCATAGAGGTCGAGCGTCTCGAGCGCGATCACATCGTCTGTCGTCAATGTGACCAGTTGGGCCGTTGTCAGCGCCGCGGCTTGCAGCGATGTGAGGGCCGCGATCTCGGCAGTCGTCAAGGCAAGAATTTGGTCGGTGGTCAAGGCAGCCAGGCTGGTCGTCGCCAAGCTGGCAAAGTCGGCGGTCGCCAGCGCCACCAATTGATCGGTCGTCAGCCCAACCACTTGCGCCGTGGTCAGCGCAGCAAACTGGGTGGTCGTCAGCACGTCCAATCTGGCCGTCGTCAAGCTGACCAGTTGCAAGGTCGTCAGCGCGGCCACTTGCGTCGTACTAAAGCTGGCCAACTCGCTGTCGTCCAGGGCGGCCAGTTGATCC
>JBIKPD010000127.1:0-10311 GCA_044357665.1 Roseateles sp.
GATGGTCTGAAGATCATCATCCTGATCATCAACCAGACAAGGAAAGTGAACATGGCACTGACCCGTGATTTCAAAGAAACCGTCGCCGCGCGCGTGCAAAACGATCCGGCCTTTGCGCAGGCGCTTCTGGACGAGGCCATCACCCTGTTCGTCAATGGCGAACCGGAATCTGCCAAGCTGATCCTGCGTGACCTGGTGAACGCCACGGTCGGCTTCGAGGCACTGGCAGAGGAAATTCACAAGCCAGCCAAGAGCCTGCACCGGATGCTGTCACAGTCGGGCAACCCGACCATGAGCAATATCTCGGCAGTCTTTGCAGCCATCAAGCGCGCGCTCAAGGTCGAGGTGCACACCAAGATCATGGTGGCCTGACTCTCAACACTGACCCCGCCGGCTCATGCCCGAGCCTTGTGATTCACTTCATCTTGTATGGCCCGGCACTTTCCCATAATTTCATTAAACGAAGGCTGATGTAGCGCCAGCAAGCCGTCCTTCAACATCGCGGCGTAATCGTTTTCAAGTGCAGCCATTGCTGCACCTGCGGGCACCAACTGGAGCCCACCGGCTACAGCTTTGAAGTAGTCGACCTTGGATCCATGTGCATCTTTTTCAGCAAAGAAAACTGACTTGTGTTCGGCCACCGATATGGCCAACTGGTGATTGCCTGCCGCACGCGCGGCATGGCCTGTTGTTGCCATCGCAGCCAAGTCGTACCAATGGCGTGAATATCGCTCACCGCGCAAGCGCCCCTGCAAACTGTAGACGTGTGCGGCCGTTGCCTTTTCCCAGAAAGTGCGCTCGGCAGCCATAACCAAGGCAGTTGCAACGGGGAATTCGATGCCCTCAATCACTGGAGCGATGTCGCAATCAACCTTATGCCTGCTGTTGGGCTCGCCCGTGGCGCGGGCACCGAACTCTAACTGTATCGATGCCGCAGCGTAGCCCGTGCCTGTTTTCACCGCGCGGTAGTCAATGATCAGTTTCTCGCTGTCCTTTCCATCAACTCGGAACTCAGCTTGCGCTCTGCTACTGACCAATGAATCTTCAAAAACCGGCTTGACGGAGCCTGCGATCCATTCAGGCAATCGTGCCCTAACCGCGCTTGTGATTTTCTTTTCCTGCCTTGCCGAAACAGGAATTGGATTGCCGCCTTGCAACAGGTCTGGTACCAACTCCCGGATGTTGTAGGTCAGATCAATGTCTTCAGAAAACCGATCAATGATTTTGTAAACCTTGGAGAGTGAAGTGCCGCCTTTAAATGTCAATTTATCGGCCAACGGTGAACCGTAAATGGCCGACAAGGCCCAGACGACCCAGATATCTTTTTCCAACAAATGGGCGGGCCGCCCAGTCCGGCCTGCCGCCACTTCAAGGGCTTCGGCCTGATCTGCACGGCTGAGTGCAAACCACGACTCAGACAAAATCCACCTCACTGACGGCACGTGCCATCCAGCTTGGCATCGCAGCACGAGCGGCGCGCATGGCATCCCATTCTGCCGTTGGCAACTTGGAATGCAAGATTTTGAGTGCCGAAGGGGCTTGCTCTGCCCCCAACCACGCCAAAGCGCGAATGGCCATGCCCGCAGGGCGTTTGCCCATGAGCAACTGCCGAGGCGTGCCATGCTTGAACTCTACATCCTGACGGCCCAGGCGCAGCTTGCGCGAAGGACCCGAGGTCAGAAAAACCTCCCGTACCGGCACTTGCGTCGTCAACCCTAAAGCATTGGCTTCAGCAGCGCCGCTGGGCACCACCATCTCACCACTGGCCGCCTCAATCGCTTCCACCACAGTTTGCGTGGACGGGGGACGCGCCCCAAACCGACCCTGCACCGGCAAGGCGTAGACGCCACGGCCTACGCGCAAAAGCCGCCCCTCGCGCGTCATGCGTGTCAGCGCCTGATCGACAGCGGCTCGCGAAGCCAGATGCAAGAACTCCTTAGGCGAAAGTAGACCGCCCTCAGGCAAGGCTTGCGCAGCAGCGACGATGGATTGGACAAGTTGGCTCATGTGCCGGCTCCGTTTGTCAGAATAATAAAGTAGTTTCTGACATTTTACAAATTGATGCCCAATGTTCATTTAGGCCCCAAGCGGGCGAAACAGAGCACAGTGTTGTTGAAACGCTGTACCGCGATTCGGCAAGAAGTCAAAGGTAACTGCTGGGTCAACCGGGTGAGCTCCGCGCCCGGTTGCCGGCTCACGCTGAGACTTGTATATCTGCCGGGTCAACCGGGCGGGACTAAGCCCGGTTGCCAGCTCATGCTGAGGGCCGTGTAACTGCTGGGTCAACCAAGTCACGTCATCTTGCGCGGTTGCCAGCACATTCTTGGAATTGATGGCGTTGCTGGCTCAACCGGGTGAGCTCCGCGCCCGGTTGCCAGTTCACTCTTGTCGTTGGATATGTACTGGACAATCCCCCCATGACTGATGAAGTTGTTCCCCACAAGCGCCGCGTCCGCTATGTCGGCACGCATCCGCGCCGCTTTGAAGAGAAGTACAAGGAACTCAACCCCGAGCAGCATGGGCTTGAGCTGCAAAAGGTCCTGGATCGCGGGCAGACGCCGGCCGGCATGCACCGATCGATCTGTATTGAGGAGATCCTGCAACTGCTGGCGCCGCAGCCGGGCGAGGTCGGGCTGGATGCGACTTTGGGCTTTGGTGGCCATGCGCAGGAGTTGCTCGCCAAGGTGCTGCCGGGCGGGCGCTTGTTTGGCATCGATGTAGACCCGATCGAGTTCCCGCGCACCGAAGCGCGCTTGCGGGCGAAGGGCTTCGACGCTTCGATGCTGGTGCTGAAACGGATCAATTTTTCGCAATTGCCCGAGCTGCTGCCCGAAGCAGGCGGTGGTTTTGATTTCTTGCTGGCCGATCTGGGCGTGTCTTCGATGCAGATCGACAATCCGGCGCGCGGCTTCAGTTTCAAGACCGATGGCCCGCTCGATCTGAGGCTTGACCCGAGCAGCGGCCAGTCGGCTTCGGAGCTTCTGCAATCGGTCACCAGGCAGCGCCTGCGCGAGCTGCTGGTCGACAACGCCGACGAGCCCTACGCCTTGCCTCTGGCCGCCGCGCTGCAAGGCCAATATATCGAGACGACGACGCAACTGGCCGAGCTAATCAGGGCCACGTTGGCAGGTCTTTGGAAGCGCAATATGCCCGAAGACGAGCGTCTGGCCGAGACCAAGAAGACGCTGCAGCGGGTGTTCCAGGCGCTGCGCATCGAGGTCAATGACGAATTCGGCGTGCTCGACGCGATGCTGGCTTTGCTGCCGAGCTGCCTCAAGCCGGGCGGGCGGGTGGCGATATTGAGCTTCCATTCGGGCGAGGACCGGCGGGTGAAAAAAGCTTTCCAGTCGGGCGAACGCAGCGGTATTTATGCCAGCGTGGCGCCAGAGCTGATCCGGCCTTCGTTCGAAGAGCGCCGTGCCAATCCGCGTTCGAGCTCGGCCAAGCTGCGCTGGGCGATCAAGGCAGCCTGAGCTGATGCAGATCTTTCGCAGCCTTTTCACGCGCCTGTTCCCGAGCCTGTTCCTGAGTCGTTCGGCCCGGATTGAGCGGGCCCGCTTGAAACATTTGGAGCAGCTGAAGCGCCAGCATCAGGGCCGGCCATTCCTGTTCGACGATGGCAATCTGCGCTTCATGTATTTCAACGAGCGAACGGTGCAAAGCGCGATGAAGCTCGATGCGCCGGACGAATTGTTGTGCGGCTATACCCGGGCGATGATGGCTTTTTTGCTGGCCAATCCAGCGCCGCAGCAGCTGTTGATGATCGGCTTGGGCGGCGGCTCGCAGTTGAAATTTTGTGCCCGCCATTTGCCCGACTGCCGCGTCACCGTGCTGGAAATCGATGCCGACGTGATCGCGATGCGCGAGCAGTTCAAGCTGCCGGCGGATGGCGCCAATGTCGAGATCATCCATTGCGATGCAGTGACCTATCTGGCCGGCAAGACACCGCAGTTTGATGTGATCCTGCTCGACGGTTTTGACAAGGTCGGGTTGGTGGCCGAGCTGAACAATGCCGCCTTCTATGCCCGCTGCCATGCGGCTCTCAAGCCTGGCGGCATCCTGGTCGCCAACCTATGGGGGCAGCACAGCCGGGTGGCATCGCTGCTGTCTGATTTGCTGACGCAGTTTGATTCCAGCAGTTGGTGGTGCAGGGCGCTGGACAGCTACAACCTGCTGGTTTTTTCGTTCAAGGGCCGGCCGGCGGGATTTACCCCGGAGATGCTGGCCACAGCGCCCGAGCTCGATCGGCGCTTGGCTTTGCAGCTGTCGCTGCTCAGCCTGCGCAAGCAAGGTCAGCTTCGCAACGGTACTGCGGCAAGGCGCTTGATTGCCTTGACTACTGAAGTGACCGAGTTGATGAAGCCCGACATTGCCTTGCCGCGCACCCATATCGAATGGAGCGCACCGCATCAATGACCCACCACTGACAGGACAAACCAATGAAGTCACCGAGAAAATATCTGATCCTCGCGCTGCTGCTCGCAGCGGTCGGCCTGGGCCTGTTCATCGACCGTGTCGTCTGCGGCGGGATGACTTATCACGACTACGCAGCCGGCAACGACAAGCGTTTCAACTGCCCGTGGAAATGACCGGCTAGTCAGGAGTGGATATAGCTTTCGAGCTGGGCGATCGTCAGCTCATGGTTGGCAATGATGTCGTCCATGATGTCGCGGATCGAGATCATGCCCAGCACCTTGCTGCCGTCAAGCACGGGCAGATGGCGGATCTTCTTTTCGCTCATCAAGGTCATGCAGTCGCTGGCCTCGGTCGATGGCTTCACGCTGAGAACATTGCGGGTCATGATCTCCGCCACCGTCGTTTCCTTTGAGTTGAGCCCTTGCAGCGCGATCTTGCGGGTGTAATCACGCTCCGAGAAGACGCCGACCAGGCGATCTTCCTCCATCACCATCAGGGCGCCGACGTCGTAGCCGGCCAGCGTTTGCAAGGCTTCGAAGACGGTGACCTCGGGCCGGACATGCCACAACTCGCTATGGTGTTTCTTGAGTAAATCAGCAGCGGAAGTCATCAGCGTTCTCCTTTGGATTGCAGTCTTGCAAGCAGCGAGTACAGATTTACACACAGCTTGGCCTGCTGCGCAAGCTGGCAGACCATAGGTTTTGCTGCAATCAGGGATGGATCGATGCCTTGCCAGTGCAAAGCATTGACAATCGTCTATGTCAGGCTGTTCATTGATCGAATCGCCGAGGGTGAGGGTTACTTCGCGATCGCCGGCAGCGGCGTCACCGTCACATTGACCTGCAGCACCTGTTTGCCGCCTCCGAGCACCAGGCCGCGCATCGGCGTGACATCGCTGAAATCGCGGCCCCAACCCAAGGTGATGTGCTCGCCCTGCACCAGGCAGCGGTTGGTCGGGTCGAAGTCAACCCAGCCATGGGTCGGGCAAAAGACCGAGACCCAGGCATGTGAAGCGTCGGCGCCGACCAGACGCGGCTGGCCTTCTTTCGGGTGGGTGAGGATATAGCCGCTGAGATAGCGCGCCGGCAGGCCGATGCTGCGCAGGCAGCCGATCATCAATTGGGCGAAATCCTGGCAGACGCCGCGCCGGCCGGCCAGCACTTGTTCCAGCGGAGTGGAAATTTCGGTCGCTTTGGGGTCGAACTCGAAATCGTCAAAGATCCGCTGGGTCAGGTTCATCGCGGCTTCAAGTGCTGGCCGGCCCGGCGTGAAGCTTTGACGGGCATATTGTTCGATCGCGCTGGACAGCGTGACATGGGGCGAGGCGTAGAGGTAGCGCGCGGCTTCAAGCGTCGCGCTGCTGCGCATCTGTTGCAGCAAGTCGCGAACGCTTTCCCAGCTGCGCTTGTCGCTCAGCTGCGCCAGCGTCAGGCGCGGCGCGAGCGCGACGATGGCTTCGGCATGGACCAGCAGTTCCAGATGCGGCGTCGTGATCGCGATCTGGCGCGTCAGGTTGCCGAAGTAATCAGTGCCATCGGTGCCGTCGCTTTCCGCCGGGTTCACCCAGATCAGATGCGACTCGGTCTGCTGCAGCGGGAACGAGCGCGGCGTCAGATGCAGGTATTGCTGCGACAGCGTGACCAGGCTTTCATAGGCGTAGCGGGTTTCATGCACGACGCGGTAGCGCAGGGCGGCTTTGGCGCCAGCGGCAGATCCAGACGGCGGCCTCATGCTGCTGGCCCCTGGGCGCCGGTATAGCTGAAGAACTGCAGGCTGACCTGTTCTGACATCGCTTCGCTGGCACGGCGGACGCGCTCGAGCAGGTCGATCAGCAGCAGGTTGCCGCAGGAAAAATCGCGCTCGGGCAGCAGCGCCAGCAATTCGGCCCTTAGCGCAGGCAGCGCCAGCATGCCGCAGTCGATCTTGATCGGCGCCATTTTCTGCAGACCCTTCAGGATGCCGTCGAGCTGGAACAGCACCGAGCGCGGGTTGCTGTCGTCGAGCACCAGCAGATCCAGCACCGGCAGCCATTCGGGTGTAGCCCGGTAGCGTGAGCGGTAGGTGACGATGCTGTCGGCCAATTCAAGCAGCCAGTCGAGGCCGCCCTCGGCATCCATCTGCAGCGCTTTTTGCAGCACGGTGCATTGATATTGCAGGCGTTCGATGCGGCGCCCGAGCGAGAGAAAACGCCAGCCGAGGTCGCGTGTCATGCCGTCGACGGCAAAACCGGCGATCGTCATCGATGCGATTGCCGCATCGTCGAGCAGGGTCATGGCATCAGCCTGCGACAGCCCCGTTGCGGCCTTGGCCGGACGCTGCACGAAACGGTTCAGCGCGCGCCAGTTGTCGATCGAGAGCCTTTCGCGCAACTGGCTGGCGCTGTTGAACAGTTGTTGCTGTTGGCGTGCCAGCCCCGGCACTTCAGGCGACACCACGGCCAGCAGCAGGGCCGCTTCGATCTGGCTGTCGCTGAGCGGGGCCGGTGGCGCCGGTGGCAGCCCCTGGCTCTGGCTCTGGCCTTGAACGGCCTTCTTTGCCGGGACCGGCTTGCCTTCGATCAGATCGAATTGCTGGCACAGCGATTTGACTGTGGCCCATTCGGCGCTTTGCGAAGCCGGCAGCACATTGAACAAGAAGTTCAGGCTGACCCGCAGCAGCCGCGCGATGTTGTCGCAGCGCTCGGCATTGCGGCCGAACCAGAACAGGTTTTCAGCCGCGCGGCTCGACACATGGGTATCGTCTCGAACCAGATCTGCGGCAATGCTGGTGCGAGCCAGCGGCCTGAGCACCTTGACCTGGGCGCTGGCCTGTACCCAGGTGTCTTCGCTGCCGCCGCCGCGCTGCATGGTGATGATGCGCTCATCCGGCCCGGTTGCGACCCTTGTCAGGCCGCCAGGCATGACGACATAGCCGTTGGGCGTTGCGCAAGCGTAGACACGCACGCCGATGGCGCTGGCGCTCAAGCCGGCCGGTGTCTCGGGGCGCCAGACCGGCGCTTGCGACAGGCGCACCAGTTCCTGTGCCACATGGTTGGCGGGGTCGGCGCGGATGCGGGCGATGAAGGCTTCGCGCTCGGCGCCCGCCAGGTCTTTGCCGAAGACGATGAATTTGCGCGACTGGGGGAATGTCGGCTTGATCACCAGTTGGTCCAGTTTGGCGATGACTTGCGCCATCGCCGCCGGCTCGCCGCACCACCAGGTCGCAACCGAAGGCATCTTCAACGGCGCGCCGAGCAGACGCTGCGACAAGGCCGGCAAAAATCCCAGCAGCGCGCCGGATTCGAGCAGATTCGAGCCCAGGCTGTTGGCGATCAGCACATTGCCGCGCCGCGCTGCATCGGTCAGGCCAGCCACACCCAGGGCCGAGTCGGCGCGTAGCAGCAGCGGGTCGCAATAGTCGTCATCGACGCGGCGCATGATCACATGCACGCGCTGCAGGCCTGACAGGGTCTTGTGCCAGACGATGCCGTTGCGAACCGTCAGATCGCTGCCTTCAACCAGTGGCAAGCCCAGGTGCCTTGCCAGATAAGCCTGCTCGTAATAGGTTTCGTTGTAAGGCCCCGGGGTCAGCAGCACGATCAGCGGCGGCTCGCCCGGGCGCAGCGGTGCCCCGCCATTGGCAGCGCATTGGTGGCCCCAATGGTTCAGGCTGTCGCGCATGCTGTCGAAGAAGCCGTTCAAGGGCCGCACGTTCAGGTCACGCAGCATGTCGGGAAAGTTGCGCGCGATGACGGCCCGGTTCTCCAGCGCATAGCCGGCACCCGATGGTGCTTGTGTGCGATCGGCCACCACCCACCAGCGGCCGCTGGGCGCGCGCGCCAGGTCGACAGCATAGAAATGCAGGGCGATGCCGTCCTTGTGTTTCATGCCATGGCAGGGCCGCAAAAAGCCCGCATGGCCATGGATCAAAGCTGGCGGCAGCAGACCTTGTTGCAGCAGCGTCTGCTCGCCATAAACGTCGAGCAGAATCTGGTTCAAGAGCGTGGCGCGCTGGCTGACGGCGGCTTCAATGCCGGCCCATTCGCCAGGCGGCAGGATCAGCGGCAGCATGTTCAGATCCCAGGGCCGCTGGATGCCCTTGGCGTCGGAGTAGACGTTGTAGGTGACGCCGTTTTCGCGCACCTGGCGCTGCACGGCGTCATAGCGCTCGCGCATCATCGCCGGCGTTTCGCGTGACAGGGCGCTCAGCATCGCGCGCCAATGCGGGCGCGGCTGTCCTGTCCCATCGATCATTTCATCAAAGCGGTCCGCTGCGGCTGGATAGCCGGCGAGTAGTCGAGCAGGCACAGTCATCGTTCTTGTTTATCTGCGCCGGATTATCCGTGCATAAGTCACAGGGGCGTCACATCGGCTGCCAGCGCAAATCGAGCGTCATCGGGAATCCAGGGTTCAACGCTTCCTTGTAAACCGTCATCGGTCCCGGCGTATGGCCATGCGGCCAGAAGCGCGCGAACCGGCGGGCTTCGGCGGCGTTGGCATTGACCGGCGCATGTTCTTCGCTGCGTCCGCCCGGATGGACGACGTGATAGGTGCAGCCGCCGATCGAGCGGCCGCTCCAGTTGTCGACCAGATCGAAGGTCAGCGGTGCCTGAACCCGGATCGTTGGATGCAGGGCCGACCAGGGGCTCCAGGCGCGAAAGCGTACGCCGGCGACATATTCGCCCGGAATACCGGTCGGGTGCAGCGGCAGCATGCGGCCATTGCAGGCGATCACATGGCGGCCATCGGTCAGCCCGCGTACCAGCAACTGCATCCGCTCGACCGATGAATCGACATAGCGGGCTGTGCCGCCGGCAGCCATTTCCTCGCCCAGCACATGCCAGGGCTCGATCGCCTGGCGCAACTCCATCTCGACGCCTTCGTAGACGACGGTGCCAAAGCGCGGGAAGCGGAATTCGATGAAGGGGTCGAACCAATGGTCTTCGAAAGCGTAGCCGGCGGTGCGCAGGTCGCGGGCGACGTCACGGATGTCTTGGGCGACGAAATGCGGCAGCATCCAGCGGTCATGCAGGGCCGTGCCCCAATGGACCAGTTTGGCCTGGTAGGGCTGCTGCCAGAAACGCGCCACCAGGGCACGCAGCAGCAACATCTGCAGCAAGCTCATGCGTTCATGCGGCGGCATCTCGAAGGCACGGAATTCGACCAGGCCAAGCCGTCCGGTCGAGCCGTCGGGCGAGTAGAGCTTGTCGATCGAAAACTCTGAACGATGGGTGTTGCCGGTCAGGTCGACCAGCAGATTGCGCAGCAAGCGGTCGACCATCCAGGGCTTGTCGCCCGGGTTCATCGTCGGCAAGACCTGATCCATTTGCTGGAAGGCAATCGCCAACTCGTACAGATTGTCGTCGCGGGCTTCATCGACTCTTGGCGCCTGGCTGGTCGGGCCGATGAAGGTGCCCGAGAACAGGTAGGAAAGGGCCGGATGGTTCTGCCAATAGGTGATCAAGCTCTTCAGCAGATCGGGGCGGCGCAGCATCGGGCTGTCTTCGGCGGTCGCGCCACCGAGCGTGGCATGGTTGCCGCCGCCGGTGCCGGTGTGGCGGCCGTCGACCATGAATTTCTCGGTACCCAGGCGCGTCAGGCGGGCTTCCTGGTACAGCGTCGACATGGTGTAAACCAGCTCTTTCCAACTCGCCGATGGATGGACGTTGACCTCGATCACGCCCGGATCGGGTGTGACGCTGAGCAGCTTGATGCGCGGATCGCGCGGCGGCCCGTAGCCTTCGATCCAGAGCTTCAGTTGCAGCTTGGCAGCGGTCGCTTCAACGCTGTTCACCAGGGCCAGATAGTCCTCGATGCGCTTGAGCGGAGGCATGAAGATATGCAGGCGGCCGTCGCGCACCTGCACGCACAGGGCGGTGTGAATCACGTCCCTCGGTGCGGTCTTGGCAATCACCGC
>JBIKPD010000128.1:0-10300 GCA_044357665.1 Roseateles sp.
CCAGGTCCAGGCCGGCGCCGATCGCCGCCCCATTGATGGCGGCGATCACCGGCACATCGAGGTTGTAGAGCGCGCGCGGCAGACGCTGGATGCCGTTGCGGTATTCCTCGCGGATCAGGTCGGGCGAAATGTCCTGGTTGAAGAAGCGCTGCATGTCCTTGACATTGCCGCCCGAGCTGAACACCGGGCCGGCGCCGGTGACGATGACGCAGCGGACCGACGAGTCGAGTCTGACCATGTCGCAGGCCTGCACGAATTCCTCGACTGCGGTATTGCCGGTCAGCGCATTGCGGGTCGCGGGCTGGTTCATCGTCAGCGTGACGATTGCGCCTTCACGGCTGGTTTGCAGAAAATTGTTATCCAAAAAATCTCCAATGAAAATTCAGAAATCCGTGGTCGATCGGATCAGATCGAGTGCCAGGCCGCTTTGCTGATCGACCAGTTCGGCGCCGAGAACGTCATGCCAATAGGACTCGGAGCCACCCGCCTGCCGCCATAAATGCAAGCGCCGCGTGTAAAGCTGAAGGTCGAACTCGGCGGTAAAGCCGATCGCGCCGTGGATCGAATGGCTGATGGCTGCAACTTCCAGCGCGGCCTCGCTGCAACGCGCCTTGGCCACCGCCACGCGCATGCGTTCAGGCATGGCGCTGCTCGATTGACAGCCGATCTGCGCCGCCATCCTGGCCGCAAACACATGTTCAGAAATCACGCTGAGCTGATGCTGGATCGCCTGGAACTTGCCGATCGGCCGGCCGAACTGATGGCGCGAATTCGCATATTGCAGCGTGCGTTCGAACACTGCCAGCAGCGCGCCGGCCAGTTGCGCCGCCGACAAGCAGGCTTGCAGCAGACGCGGGTCATGATTGCTCGCGACCGGCAAACCCGCTGCGACCGCGGTGGCCGGCCATGCCAGGCTGGCATCGAGGCAAAAAGCCGCCGCCGACATCTGCGCGCTGCCCAGCGGCAGCAGCAAGCAGCCATTCGGCGTGGTCAGCAGCGCCCAGTCAGCGACGCGCGCGCTGGGCAAGTTGGCGCAGACCAGGCTGCCCTCAGCGCCTTGCAGCGCCGCCCCGAAGGTGATGCTGCCGGCCGGAATCGCCGCGCCGGCCTGCGCCAGCAGCGCCCTTGCCAGCATCGTTTCGCCCAGCGGCACAGGCAAGGCGAAGCTGCCGCAAAGCATCAGCACCGGGCAGACTTCAGCCAGCGACAAGCCGGCCCCGCCGAGTTCGGAGCTGACCATCGCATCGGCAAAACCGGCGTCCTCGATCATCTGCCAGAGCGCCGCTGCCGGTTGCCCGGCTTCGATCGCGCGCACATGATTGGCGGTGCATTGGTCGGTCAGCAACTGCCTGACCGCATCGGAAAATAGATCATCCATTCAAACCACCTTCAACGCAGACCGAGGCCGCGCGCGATCATGCCGCGCAGGATGTCGCGGGTGCCGCCGCGCAGCGAATAAGTCGGCGCCACCTGGGTCACATAGTTCAGCGTCAGCAGCAACTCGAGCGGCGCATTCTGCAGTTCGCGCGAGAACAGATCGTCTGCGATCGCCGCCGGGATCAGCTGCTCGACCGCCGTGCCCAGATCCTTGACCAGCGCCGCTTCGACCACCGGGCTGCCACCGCTGACGAGCTTTTCGGTCACCGCGATCGACATCGCCCGCAAAGGCGCCAACTGGCTGATGATCTTGCCGGCCAGACGCAGCGATTCAGGCCGGCGACCCGCCGGCGTGCGGATGAAAGCCAGCCATTGGTCGAACAGCACGATGCTTGAATAGAGGCGCTCGGGGCCGCTGCGCTCGAAGGCAAGTTCAGCCGTGACCTGTTCCCAGCCCTTGCCTTCTTCGCCGATCAAGGCATCGGCGCCGAGTTGCACCTGGTCGAAAAAGACTTCGCAGAAATTGCTGTCACCGGCCAGATCGGTGATCGGCCGCACCGTGATGCCCGGCAGGCTCAGATCGACGATCAACTGTGACAGACCCTTCTGACGGTCACCTGCCTCGCCCGAGGTGCGCACCAAAGCGATCATGTACTGACTGGCTTGCGCGTTCGAGGTCCAGATCTTCTGGCCAGTGAGGATCCAGCCGGCATCGGTTCTGACCGCTTTGGTCCTGACGCTGGCCAGGTCCGAGCCGGCATCGGGCTCGCTCATGCCGATGCAGAAAAACGACTCGCCGCGGCAGATCGGCGGCAAATAGAAGCGCTTTTGCGCCTCGCTGCCGAACTTGAGGATCAGCGGCCCGCTCTGCCGGTCAGCGATCCAATGCGCACCGACCGGCGCGCCGAAATTGAGAAATTCCTCGACCAGCACATAGCGGGCATAAGGGCTGCGACCGCCGCCGCCATATTCCTTCGGAAAGGTGATGCCAAGCCAACCCCGGCGACCCAGCTCAAGGCTGAATTCGCGGTCGAAGCCCGACCAGGACCTGGCGCGGATATGGGCCGGGATCGCGCGCACAGCCTCGGCCAGGAAAGCCCGCACCGGCGCCCGCAAGGCCTCGTCTTCGGCGGGAATTCGGGTCAAGCCCAGCGAATCAAGCGCATTCATCCGAGCACTCCTTGCTGGCCGGCGCACACCAGTCGGGGGTAAGTCGCACGCAACCGCTCCGGGTCCAGCCCTACAGCGGCCAGCTTTTGCGGCCTCATGCTGTGCATGAAAACATCGGCGCTGCCGACCAATTGCTGCAGCGCCGCCTGGCCATCGGCCTGTTTGATGTCGATGACGACACTCTTCTTGCTGCGATTGACGCCCATAAAAATCGCCGCCATGCCGGCTTCGGTGCTCGGGCCGGTCTGGCGTGTCGAGTCTCCCTGGGGTGCTTCGACCTTGATCACATCGGCGCCGAAGTCGGCCAGCCATTGACTCGCGTAAGGGCCCATCACCACCGCACTGGCGTCGATCAGCCGGACGCCCGAAAGCGGTAAACACTCCATCTGCAGGCCTCTTTGATTACCAAGCGGCCAAGCCAGGGCCACCTGTCATTAGAGCCGATATTTGAAGCCCGGACTTCGATCCTCAGTCAGTCGCATCCCGCCGCGGCAGGCCCTGGCCGGCGGGCGCGGCAAGCCGCTCGCCATCCTGCGCACGCTGCCGGGCGCCCGCTGCGGGATCCGCTGTCAGCGCGCAGTCGGCAGCGCGTCGCTCCACTTCCAGTGACGCACGATAAGCCGATGCCTTCACCGGGCGCCAACGGCCAAAGATCACCGCGACCGCCAGCGCCGCCGAGCCCGTGAACAGCATCGCGACCCAGTCGCTGACCCAAGCGCCTTCGTACGCGCCAAACATGCTGGCACGGAAGGCGTGCACCACCCAGGACAGCGGCAGCCACCGGTGCATGGCCTGGAACAAGGGCGGCGTCAGCTCGATAGGCAGCAACACGCCGGCAGACGACATCTGCACCACCAGCAACAGCACGGCGACCATCTTGCCGACGTCGCCAAACAGGTGCACCAGCGCGAAGATCAGACACAAAAACAGCAGCGACGCCGAAAGCAGCGTGACGGCCACCGGCAGCAAGCGCTGCGTCTGCATCTGCAGCAAGCCCACCAGAATCGCCAGCATCACCAGCGACTGCCCCGCCGTCAGAAGCGCCGGGAAGAACAGGCGGCCGGCCACGGTGGCGGCACGCGGCGCGGCCATCAAGTCGATCGGCAGCTGGCGAAAATGAAACAGAAAGGCCGTCATCACCGCGCCCATCCACAGGGCCAGCGGCACGAAATTGGGGGCGAAACCAGCGCCTTCGTTGGGTACCTGCGCCACCATCTCCAACACCGGTTGCACCGATTGCGCCAGACCGGCCGCCGTGCCCTCCGGCGCTGCTTTGCCTGCAGGCAACGAAGCCTGCAACTGGCGCAGATGGGTGGCGAGCTCGGCGCTGCCGGCTTCGAGTCGAACCTGGCCCTGGTGCAACTGCGTCTGGCCATCGCGCAGCTGATGCAGGCCACCGGCCAACGTCGACGTCGCCGCAGAGACCTCGGCGGCACCGGCTGCAAAACTTTCGATGCTGGCGTCATCAGGCAGGCCGGACACCAATTGGCCGATCGCTGCTGACTGACGCAGCAGGCCATCGGCAAGCTGGTTCGACCCATCGACGAAACGCTGCGTGCCATCGACCAGCCGACCCTGCGCTGCTCTTGCAGTACCCAGCCCCAGTTCGAGCTGTTCGGCGCCGGACTGCAACGCTCCGGCCGCTTGCGCGAATTCCGTCCCGATGAACCACCAATTGCCTGCTTCCAGCTTGAACGAGGAGACACCGTCGCGCAACGAGTCCGCACCGGCTTGCAATTGCTGCAGCCCGGCACCAAGTTCGGTGTGACCGCGCTGCAGCGCGCTGCCGCCCTGGCGCAAGGCCTGTACATCGCGCTCCAGCAAGTCCTTGCTATCGACGGCGCGCAGCCCGGAGCCGAGCTGACGCAAGCCTAAGCCGAGTTTTGAGGCTTCCACGGCAAGTGGTGCTGTGGCGCCCTGCAGACGCTGGCCGGCGTCGCTTGCCTCCGCAGTGCCGGCGGCCAAGGTCTGGCTGCCCTGACGGACCTGATGCGCCGCCGCGGCGCTCTTGTTTGCGCCTTCAACCAGCGCGTCGACCGCCTGCCGCAGCGAATTCAGATCGCGCTTCGAGCCGGCCGTGGATTCGAGCACCAGCGCCCAGCGGCTCTCGTTCAGCGTCTCGTTGACCCGGTGTGCCAACTCGGGTGCGAACCGTTTGGCGAATCCGGACGCGGCGTAGTTGTTGCCCTCGGACAGGTAAAGGATCAGGTGCCCGGCACCCGATTCGGAACCCAACAAGGCCCGCCGGCTGAAGTCGGGCGGCAGCAGCACAGCGAAGGCGAACTGCCCCTCGCGCACGGCGCGGCGGGCGGTATCGGCATCGTTGAAATCGCGGTACCCGAACAAGCCATCCGCGCGCATCGCCTGGAACACCTCGGCGCCCAGGTTCACATCGCGGATGCCGTAGCGCAATCCGGTATCCTGATTGACCAGCGCCACCGGGAGTTGCGAGGTCCGCGCATTCGAATCCCAGACGCTGGACAACACGATCAGCGCGTACAGCGCCGGCACCACCACCGCACCCAAGGCCGACCAGGCCAGCTTGGGATAGCGACGCAAAAGCGCTGCATCGCAAGCGGCAGCGCGATGCACCTGGGCAAAGAATTCAGTCAGGTTCGCGATGAGCATCGTCTTGTAAGCTGAAATTCAGCCGAGCATCATGTCCCGTTTGATAGCGGACCGCAACCCTGTGCAACCAATGCCTATGGACGGCGCCGGCTCTGGCGACAACGCGCCAGCGCAGCAACCATGAAGCCGGTGAAAGCTTGCCGCAGCCGGGGTTTCAGCCCGCCTGGCCGGCAGCCGCGGCGACGCGATCGAGAAAATCCAGCAGCAGGTGGTTGAAGACCTCGGGCTCCTCCAGGTTGATGCAATGCCCCGAGTTCGGCAGCACCGCCAGGCTTGCGCCCGGGATGGTGCGCCACATGAACAGGGTCGGCTCGACGCAGCCGCTGTCGCGGTCGCCCAGCATCAGCAGCACCGGTGCGGCGATCGTCGACAACTCCCGGCCCTGGTCCAGCAGCGAGGGCCGCCTTGCCTGGAACCCGCGCAGCGTCAGGGCCGAGCCGAGCGCATCGTGGCTGGCGAACTGCTGGAAGAAGGTATCAAAGCCGAGCGGATCTTTCTCGACCAAGGGCAGGCGCGCATCGCCCTTGGCGTAATCGGCCACGGCGCTGCGTGTGCCTTCGCGCTCGATCCGCCCGGCCAATTCCAGGCTGGCCGAGATCATGTCCTCGCGCCCCTGCGAGACCGATCCCGAGCCTGTGCTGCAGGGCGTGATCGACAGAATGCGATCGGGATGCAGGTAGCCCGCCGAAACCACCGCGTAGCCGCCCATCGACAGGCCGACGATATGGGCTTTGCCGATCTTCAGGAAATCCATCAAGGCGATCAGATCCGAGACTGCAAACTCCCAGCCATAGGCGTCGGGATCGGACGGAACGTCCGAAGGCTTGTAGCCGCGCGCGTTGTAGGCGATGCAGCGAAAGCGACGCGACAGGGCATTGACCTGGGGCAGCCAGCTCATCATGTCGCCGGCAAACTCATGCACGAAGATCAGCGGCTGGCCTGTGCCCACATCGAGATAGGCAAGATTGACCGGCAAGCCGACGGTCCGGCGGATCAGGGTTGTCATCGGATCTTTACCTCTGTTGAAAAAAAGCCTGGATCGTTCAGCCCGCAGCTTCGTACACCCTGGCCTTGTACCTGAACCAGAACTTGTTCCAGAAGCCCCAATGACGCTGCGCCATCACCACCCCGGCCAGTCCGGTGGCGGGCGAGATGAACCAATGGGTGCCGGCCAAGCCACCCCATTGCAACTCGCCCACTGCAGCAGCGGATGCAAGCGCGGAAGCCTCCCGCGTCAAGGCCCCGGCGAGACCAAAACCCAGGCTTGGAAACCGTCCCAGGTGGGCGAACTGAACATGCTGGTCAGCGCTGAGTTGGTCGGTGAACAGCTCGGCCAACATGGCCGGCTGCAACAACAGGCTTGGCTGACCCGGCATCAACTGACGCAATAGCTTCAGCATGTCGGCCTGGGTGGTGAAGAGGCCGCCGGCAGCCGATTGGCGCGGCACCGCCGTCCGGTAAGCACCAGGCCAGGGGGTCTCGTCCAGACGCTGCAGCCCGGGCTTTGTCATGTCAGCCAGGTCGCCGCGGTACAGCGCTGCCAGCCTGGGCAACTGCTCGGGCCTCAGCACAAAGCCGGTGTCGACCATGCCTAGCGGATCGAACAAGCGCGTTTGCAGCGCATCGCCGAAATTCTGGCCGGTGGCGATCTCGACGACTCTTGCCAGCACATCGGCACCAAGGGCATATTCCCAGCCCTCGCCCGGCTGGAACAGCAGCGGCAAGCCGGCCAGCAAGTCCATCGCTTGCTCCAGCGTGCGGTCCTGCCGGCGCAGCGCCGAGTCGTTGTAGGCCGTGAAGATCATGCTGCCGGCATCGAACACACCATGGCTCAAACCGGATTGATGGCTGAGCAGATGGCGCAGAGTGATGTCGCGCCGCAGCGCTTCGGTGTCGTCCAGCGATGCCGCGCCAGGACGCAGCACCGAGAGCCGGCCCAGCGCCGGAATCCATTGCTTGACCAGGTCGTCGAGCCCGAATAGGCCTTGCTCGACCAGCATCAACACCAACACCGAAGTGATCAACTTGGTATTGGAAAAGGCCCGGTGGATATGGTCGGCGCGCATCGACTCGCCGCTTTCCAGGTCGGCCATGCCGCTGCAGAAGCTGTCGATCAGCTCGCCGTTCTTGAGCAAAGCGGCCGAAACGCCGGCCAGCCGCTGCTGGTCGATTTCACGCTGCAGCGCTGCATGAGCCTGGCTGAAATCCACGCCGCATCGGCTCATGCTGCGATGAATTGCCAGTCATCGCCCGCCAGCTGCAGCGCCCTGGAATCGGCCTGCAACTTCAACAAATGGGCGCGCAGCGAGCGCAGTGCCACTGCATGCAGATGGGCCGGCGTATCGGCATAGACCATGGCCAGCAGAGCAGCTTCGCTGGCCGGCGCGGCAGCCGCCAGTGATTGCAAAGCTGCCAGTACCTTGGCTTCGCGACCCAGGCGATGAGCGATCGTCTTGTGCACGACGACGTGCGGATGGTCAATCAAGAAACCATGGCCAGGCGCCAGCCAGTCCAGCTCTTCGGCCAGCAATTTACGCAAGGACTCGAGGTAGACCGCCATGTCGCCATCGGGCGGGTTGATCACCACCGTGCTGCCCTGCATCAGATGGTCGCCGGTGAAGAGCAGCTTTTCTTCCTCGAGCAAATAGCACAGATGATTGCTGGCATGACCGGGGGTATGGATCACGCGCAGCGTCACGCCAGCGCCCAGTTGCAGCCGGTCGCCATCGGCGAGCCGATGTTCGGGCTGGAATTCCTTGTCCTGCCATTCCGGGTACAAAGCGACCTGGCCGAAACGCGGTGCAGCGCTGGCCGCATGGATCGCTGCGGCAGCCGGTGAATGGTCTTTGTGGGTATGGGTGACGAGGATGCGGCTGATGCGACCAGGTGCTGCAGCCAGCAGCGCTGCAATATGGTCATCGTCGGCAGGGCCCGGGTCGAGCAGGGCCCAGTCATCGCTGCCCGGCGCGCCGATGAAATAGCTGTTGGTGCCCGGGCCGGTCATCATGCTGCCATTGCCGGCGGTGACGCGCAGCACGCGCGGCGACAGCCAGACCGGCTTGCCAGGAATCAACTCGGTGCCCGCCTGGCCCTGGCCGTCGGGATCAATCCGGCCGACCTCGGCATAAGCCCATTCATCCTGATTGACGACCACCCGGCCCTTGCTCGAGATCCCGAGGCGCGGCCTGGTCGTCGGCACTTTTTCCTGCCGTCGGGCCCAGTCGACCGCCTCAGCCGCATGCTTGAAGCCGGCCAGATGTTTCAAGGCCCGCGCAGTCACATTCATCAATTTGAGGTCCCCGCCCAGCGCTTCGGCCGGTGTCAGCCAAAGCAGTTCGACCGTCTCCTTGGCATCGGCTATCGCCTGCTGCCCAGCTGGCGCTTCGGTGATGAAAAAGCGGGTGTCGAAGATCTTCGGCATGCCCAGCGGCGTGATCCAGTGGCTGTAATAAGCCAGCCGGTCCACCGCCAGCTTGACGCCGAAGCGTCCGCAGACATCGGCCATGCCGATCTGATTGGCGTGCAATTGATGGCGCAGCCCCAGCAACTGATCAGCCGGCTGTGCAAGATCGACCAGTGAACCATTGGCGTCGACGGCGAACAGCAGGCCGGCTTCTTCGAAACATTCGCGAATTGCTGCCACCCAGTAATGCAGCCCGTCCTGCGCCACACCGAGGCTGACGCTGGCGCTGGCATCGTCGAGCCCCAGACAGCGCTCGTAATGGCCGCGGTCGGCGGCATCGAGCAGGCCACCCGGAAAGACGGCAGCACCGCTGTTCTGGTCACCAGGCCGCAGAGCACGCTTCAACATCAATACTTCAAGCCCGCGCGGCGCATCGCGCAGCACGATGACCGAGGCAGCGGAGCGCGGGACTGCAGCCAGAACTGAACTCATTGCTGCCCCTGCTGCTGCAACTGCTGCCAGACGCGCGAGGGTGACAGCGGCATCTGCAACTGGCGCGCGCGCGCCGGCAGGCCATGTCTTGCCAAAGCGTCGGCAACGGCATTGACCAACGACGGCGTGGCGCCGATGGTGCCGAGCTCACCGACGCCCTTGACGCCCAGCGGGTTGTTCAAACAAGGCGTCGACGGGTCCATTTCAGTCTTGAAATCAGGTGTGTCCGCAGCCCGCGGCGCAGCGTAATCCATCAGACTGCCGGTCAAAGGCTGACCGCTTTCGGGGTCATAGACCATATGCTCATGCAGTGCCTGGCCGAGTCCCTGGACCGCCCCTCCATCGAGCTGGCCGCGCACGATCATCGGGTTGACCACCCGGCCGACATCGTTGACCGAGGCATAGGCGACGACCGCCACCTTGCCGGTCAAGGGGTCGACTTCGACCTCGCTGATATGGCAGCCGTTGGGCCAGGAGGGCCCGGCCACTGCGCTGGTTGATTCGACAAAGATGCGCTGCTCAGGCTGGCGTGCTGCGAGCTCGAACAGGCCCAGCTTCAGGTCGGTGCCAGCAACGCTGAAGCTGCCGTTTTTGTACTCGATGTCCTGCTCGGAAGCTTCGAATTCCTGGGCTGCGAGTTGCCTGGCTTTGGCAATCGTCTTATCCGCGCCGATGCTCAGCGCCGATCCGCCAGTAAACAACGAGCGCGAGCCAGCACTGCCAAAGCCGTCGCCGCGATCGGTATCACCGAGCACGACCCTGACCTTGTCGATGCTGACCCCGAAAGCATCGACGACCAGCTGCGCCAGCGAGGTGGCGATGCCCTGCCCCATTGCATTGACGGCCGAAAAGACCTCGATCACGCCATCGTCAGCGCGTACCGCGACCGTGACCCGCTCTTCCAGCGCATTGCCGCCGGTCCATTCAAGAAAGGTTGCGATCCCCAGGCCGCGCAGCAGTCCGCGCCGGGCCGAATCCGCCGCCCGCGCCTCGAAACCCTGCCAGTCAGCCAGTTGCAGCGCCTGATCCATCACCGACTCGAAGCGGCCGCTGTCATAGACTTGGCCCATCGGGTTCTTGTAAGGCATCTGCGCTGGCTGGATAAAGTTGCGCCGGCGCAGCGTCAGCCGGTCGATACCGGTCTGGCGCGCCGCTTCGTCGATCAAGCGCTCCATGATGAAGATCGCTTCGGGTCGGCCGGCGCCGCGGTAAGCACCGGTTGGCGCGGTA
>JBIKPD010000129.1:0-10280 GCA_044357665.1 Roseateles sp.
GTGGGCAGATCCCGGCCGATGTCGTGCTGTCGATGGCTTCGCCGATGGATCAGCATGGCTATTTTTCACTCAGCCTCGGTGCCGACTACACGATGGCCGCATTGGCCCGGGCGCGCGCCGTGGTGCTTGAAGTCAACCCGAATGTGCCTTACGCCAATGGCAACTGCCATGTGCATATCTCGCAGGTCACGGCGCTGATCGAGAGCAGTCAGCCGGTGATGGAAGTCGGTCTGCCCAAGATCGGCCCGGTGCAGCAGGCGATCGGGAAATATGTTGCCGACATGATCGAGGACGGCTCGACGCTGCAGATCGGTTATGGCGGCATTCCCGATGCGGTGGTGATGCAGTTGAGCGCCAAACATGATCTGGGCATCCACACCGAAATGATCGGCGACGGCATCTTGAGTCTGATTGAAAGCGGCGCTGTCACCAATCGCAAGAAGAACTATCTGCCCGGCAAGATGGTCGCCACTTTCGCGCTCGGCTCGCGCAAGCTTTACCAGTTCATGGACCGCAATCCGGCGCTGGAAATCCATCCGGTTGATTTCACCAACGACCCTTATCTGGCCGGCAAGAACGACAAATTGGTCGCGATCAACGCGACCTTGCAGATCGACCTGCTCGGTCAATGCGGATCCGAAAGCCTCGGGCATCGGCCTTATTCCGGCACCGGCGGGCAGTCCGACTTCGTTCGCGGCGCGAATCGCTCGCGCGGTGGCAAGGCCTTCATCGTGCTGCCTTCCACCGCCAAGGACGACAGCATCACGCGGATCGTGCCGGTGCTGTCACCGGGTACCCATGTGTCGACCAGCAAGAACGACATCAACTATGTCGTGACCGAATTCGGCGTGGCGCAGTTGCGCGGCAAATCGGCCAAGCAGCGCGCACAAGAGCTGATCTCGATCGCGCATCCCGACTTCCGCGCCGAGTTGGCCGAATCGGCCAGGAAGCTGAACCTGCTCTAGATACCGCCATTCGCCGCTGCTGAAGCATTACTGAGCTCATTGCTCGCGCAGTACCGCCCGCACCGGCGACGCGCAAGCGCCAGCCAGCTTCAAGGGCAGGGCGATCAGTTCGTAATCGCCGGCCTCGACCTGATCGAGCACCAGGTTCTCCAGCACGCGCAGATCAAGCCGCAAGAGCATTTGATGGCTGTCCAGCGACTTGCTGCTGGCCGGGTCGACGGAAGGCGTGTCGATGCCGATCAACTTCACCCCGCGGGCAGCCAGCCAGGCTATGGTCTCGGCCGCAAAAGCGCTGAAGTCGGGGTTCCAGACTTTGTCGGCTGCGGCGCAGCAGCGCACCAGCACGCGTGCTGGCAGATCGGCTGCCGCATGCTGCAGATGTTCAATCCGGATCAGCGGACCGCAGCCGATCGCGTGGATCACCCGGCAAGGCCCGAGGAAGGGGCTCAGGTCGACTTCGGCAATGCTGGCACCATCATTGGCATAGTGCAAAGGCGCATCGGCATGCGCGCCGATATGCGGCGACATCGTCAAAGCAGTCAGGTTGACCGGACATTGCGCCGACAAGCGTGCGGTCCAGCGCAATGAATAGGGCTCATCGCCGGGAAAGACCGGCGCCAGCGGCGAGACCAGCGGCGAGATGTCCCAAAGGCGTTTCATACAGGATTCCTTTTTCAACAATTTCTGCGTTCGAGACCATAGCAGCATGTTCGCCAATTGATGTCAAAAAATTTCAACAAGGGCAGAACTGGTGATTCAGGCGCTAGCATTGGGGCTTTGCCAAACCACCGGAACATCGCATGAGCAAAGCCAGTTTTCATTGGGACGACCCCTTGCTGTTGAATGAACAGCTGAGCGAGGACGAGCGCATGGTGCGTGAAGCCGCCGCGGCCTACTGCCAGGACCGGTTGGCGCCGCGTGTGCTGGAGGCGTTCCGCCATGAGCGCACCGACATCGAGATCTTCCGCGAGATGGGTGCAATCGGTCTGCTTGGCCCGACCATTGCCCCTGAATATGGCGGCCCCGGGCTCAACTATGTCGCTTACGGCTTGATCGCGCGTGAAGTCGAGCGCGTCGATTCGGGCTACCGCTCGATGATGAGTGTGCAGTCTTCGCTGGTGATGGTGCCGATCAATCAGTTCGGCAACGAAGAAACAAAGCAGAAATACCTGCCCAAACTGGCGACGGGCGAATGGATCGGCTGTTTCGGCCTGACCGAGCCCGACCATGGATCCGACCCCAGCAGCATGGTGACCCGGGCCAGAAAAGTTGCGGGTGGTTACAGCCTGAGTGGCGCCAAGATGTGGATCAGCAACAGCCCGATTGCGGATGTGTTCGTCGTCTGGGCCAAGGATGACGAGGGTGCGATCCGCGGCTTTGTGCTGGAAAAAGGCTGGCAGGGCCTGAGTGCACCGGCGATCCATGGCAAGGTCGGTTTGCGCGCGTCGATCACCGGCGAGATCGTCATGGATGCGGTCTTCTGCCCGGAAGAAAATGCCTTCCCCGAGGTGCGCGGATTGAAGGGCCCGTTCACCTGCTTGAACAGCGCGCGCTTTGGCATCGCCTGGGGCGCCATGGGTGCGGCCGAAGATTGCTGGCATCGCGCCAGGCAATATGTGCTCGATCGCAAGCAGTTCGGCCGGCCGCTGGCTGCCAATCAACTGGTGCAGAAAAAGCTTGCCGACATGCAGACCGAAATCACGCTGGGCCTGCAAGGCTGCCTGCGGCTGGGGCGGATGAAGGATGAGGGCTCGGCCGCGGTCGAGATCACCTCGATCATGAAGCGCAACAGCTGTGGCAAGGCGCTCGACATCGCCCGTGTCGCCCGCGACATGCTCGGCGGCAATGGCATCTCCGATGAATATGGGGTCGCCCGCCACCTGGTCAACCTCGAGGTGGTCAATACCTATGAAGGCACGCATGACATCCATGCGCTGATCCTCGGTCGGGCGATGACAGGCATCGCCGCGTTCTGACCTGGCCCTGGAGCGGGGCCGCGATATTGCCAACGGTCGGGCTTTGAATCGTTGCGGTTCAAGCCTCGATAACGGTCACCGGACGCTTTGGCTTTTGACCTGGTTTGGCCAGCAACTCGATGTAGAAGGCTTCGGCCTTGTCAGCCGCGTAGGCGTTGATGCGGTCGGTGATCGCTGCGAACTCGATCACCTCGGCCGTCGCTGCGCTGCTGCCGAAGCGGCAATCGAAGTCCCAGAAGTCGACGCCTTCGGGGCGCGGCTTGTTTTGCTCGCGCTTGATGTATTTGCGGATCTCATGCTTGACGGCTTCGACGACCCGGTCGGGGTGCTTGCCCTCGATGTTCAAGGTGAATGTTTTTTTCAATGCCAACTTTCATATCGCCTTGCCAGCAAGGCCTTGCTTGCAGATCGGGCGGTCAAGCCAGCAACTGCATCGTAGTTTCAGCGCCTTGCAGACTGGGTCAAGGACTTGCTCGCAGCGGCCGTGACGGCAGCTTGCTCGCAGCCTGATTGTCGCTTGTCGGCCTGCTGCCTTGTTTTCAGCACCGACTCAAGCTGTCTTTGGGTCTCAGCGGCTGTGCGAGGTCAGGCGCGCCAGCGGCGTTGCCAGGCTGACGCCCGGTGCGGCACTGCGCGCGCCCTTGCTGCCAGCAGGCTTGGCGCCATGCCTTGCGGTTTCGTCCATCCGCTCATCCGCTTGTCCGCCAAGAATGCCGTCAGGGCTGCGGCGCATCGCCACGCCGACGGCGAGGATGTCGATCACCAGCAGATGCAGGATGCGGCTGACCATCGGCACATGGCTGGCGATGTCCTCGACATGGTCGACGATCAAGACCGCGTCGGCCTTGCGCGCCAGCGGCGACTGGCTGGCTGTGATCGCGATGATGAAAGCACCTCGTTCACGCGCCATGTCGGCCACGGCGATCATTTCCGGCAAGCGGCCGCTGCTGCTGATCATGACGGCGACATCGCCTGGCTTGAGCACACTGGCGGCCAGCAGTTGCAGGCGTGAGTCGGTGTAGGCGGCGCTCGACATGCCGAAGCGCAGGAATTTGAACTGCGCATCCTGCGCCACGACGCCGTAATGTCCCACCGCATAGAACTCGATCCGACCGGCATGCAGCAGCAGATCGACCGCGCGGTCGATCATCTCGCGGTTCAACTGGCTGCGTACCTGCAAGATCGCCGAAGCGGTATTGCCCAGCACCTTGGCGCCCAGCTCGAGCATTGAATCGTCCAGGTTGACCTGGGTGTGCGTGACCGGCACGGTGCCGGTCAGGCCCGAGGCCAGGCGCAGCTTGAAGTCCGACAGCCCGGTGCAACCGAGCGAGCGGCAAAAGCGGATCACGGTCGGTTGGCTGACCTGGGCGGCGCGTGCGATCTCGACGATCGGATCATTGAGCACCGACCTGGGATGCGCCAGCACATAGTCTGCAACCCTGGTTTCTGCGGGTGACAACTCAGACCTGGAGTTGCGAACCTGGCCCAGAATGGCCGCACCCGGCGCGGTCGTCAAAGCCCGCAACTGTGCCTCGAGAATCGCCGATGCGCCCTTGAATGTGGCGTTCTCGGCGGTGATGACAAAGGTCGGAATGTTGCCTACATAGCCACTGAAGCGCCCTTTGTCCTCGAAACGCTCGCGGAAGGGCGAACGGTCGAAATATTCGCCCAGGCGGGGCACGATGCCGCCGCCGATATAGATGCCGCCAAACGCGCCCAGCGTGACAGCCAGGTCGGCGGCCGCAGTTCCCAGAATGGCGCAGAAGACGTCGAGCGTCTCGATGCAGACGCCGTCCTGCCCGGCCAGCGCTCGCTGGGTGATTTCTTTGGCAGTCAATTCGCTGGCTTGCAGGCCCTGGATCTGGGCTAAAGCCTGGTAAATCAACTCCAGACCCGATCCCGACAGCAGACGCTCGAACGACACATGGCGGAATTGCCGCATTGCATAGCGCAGGATCGCTATCTCGCGCTCATCCCTGGGTGCAAAAGCGGTGTGGCCGCCCTCCGTACCCAGAGCAATCCAGCCGCCGCCGGCCGGGATCAGCCCCGAGGATCCGAGACCGGTGCCGGAACCGAGCAGTCCGATGACGCTGGGCATGCGGGCCTCGCCGCCACCGACCTGGTGCAGATCAGCTGATGTCAGCCTGGGCAGGGCCATCGCCAGGGCGGTGAAGTCGTTGACCACGACCAGGGTGTCGAAACCCAGGCGCGCACGCATTTCCTCGATCGAGAACTGCCAGTGGTAATTTGTCATCCGCACCTGGTCGCCGTCGACCGGATTGGCGATTGCGACCGCAGCATGAGCAATAGTTTGCCCCTCGGGCAGGCTGCTGATACCGGACAGGTAGGCGCTCACGGCCGCTTGAAAATCAGCATGATCAGCGCAGCGCAGAGAGGCGATATGGCTGAATTCACCCGACTTGATTTCGAGCGCAAAGCGGGCAAAGGTTCCGCCGATGTCGGCGATCAGTCTGGGGCTATCGAATGGGGACATAAGGTCGTTTCAGTCTCGGGACAGGCGGCGCAGAATGGATCAGTCGTTGTAGCTTGACTACAACGTTGGCACAAGGGGAATTGCCCTAGTAAATTTTGTTGATCCGGGAGATTTCCATTGATAACGTAAAATTTGTCGATTGGGCTTGTGTAGAAAATGTAGTTTTGTTACCTTCCGAGCCTCCACATTGAAGTCAAGCTGGATCATCGTGCAAATTTGCCTAGTTCGTTTCCCACGCGGTTTTCTAATTTTTTCGCAGAGAGCGTTTCAATGAGTACCGGCCTGGTTGCTGACATCGGCGGCACGAATGCCCGCTTTGGCTGGATTGCGGGTCCTGGCGCCCCGGTTGAACATGTGCGGGTCCTGCCGGTGAACGATCACGCAGGGCCGGTCGCTGCGGTGCGCGCTTATCTTCAGCAGTTGACGCCTTTGCTCGGTCAAGAAGCCTTGCCCCAGCGCGCCGCTTTTGCCGTGGCCTCGGCCCTCTCGGGCGATCAGATCGAGCTGACCAACGGTCACTGGAGTTTTTCACGTACCCAGGCGCAGGAACAGCTTGGCCTGCAAGCGTTGCTGGTGCTGAATGATTTCGAAGCGCTGGCCTTGTCCTTGCCCAGGCTGCAAGCGCAGCAATTGCGCCAATGGTCGGGTGCGGTCAGTCTGCCGGTGAGCTCGGGCACCTTGGCTGTCATCGGGCCGGGCACCGGGCTCGGTGTCGCTGGCGTGATGTATTCGCGCCAGGCCTGGATTGCCATGCCCGGTGAAGGCGGGCATGCCACGCTGTCTGCGGCAGATGCTTTCGAGAGCGAGTTGCTCGCCCATGTACGGCGTGAGTATGAGCATGTGTCGGCTGAGCGCTTGTTGTCCGGGATCGGCCTGCCGGTGCTGCATGGCGCGGTTGCGGCGGTTCAAGGGGTAACCGCCGCTGCGCTGAGCTCTGCCCAGATCGTCGAGGCCGGTTTATCAGGCGCCGATGCGGTCTGCAGCCTCACGCTGGACAGCTTTTGTGCCCTGCTCGGCGGCTTTGCCGGCAATGTCGCCCTGACATTGGGTGCAAGGGGTGGCGTCTATATTGGCGGCGGCATCGTGCCGCGCTTGGGCGAGCGCTTTTTTGTCTCGCGGTTTCGTGAGCGTTTTGAAGGCAAGGGGCGTTTGATGCCTTATCTGCAAGGGATTCCCACCGCCTTGATCACCGACACGCTGGCGGCGCTCAGCGGCGCAGCTTTGGCCATCGAACAGCACGGAAATTGATCTTCTAGTTCAATTCCGATTGATGTAGTCAAGCTACAAAAAATTGAGCAAGCCCATCATAAAAAACTGACACAGGCGTTTGTAGTCAGGCGAAACAAAGGGTTTACCCTGTTTTTTGTGAAAAATTTCACAGAAAAATGCTGTAGTAAAACAACATACAGGGTTTATGCAAGCCCGGTAAATATCTAGTTTTGGTACAAACTGAGGGGTGGCATCAGAGGGAGCCTCCCATTGTTCAGGCTGAATTTCTTTTGGCTGGATGGGGACTCTGTGGCACCAACGATCATCAGGAGACATGCAATGACGATTTCCGTACAGAAGCGCCAGAGTCAAGCGCGCGAGATTTTCCGAATCAACCCGGTCGCAGTCGGCTGCACCCTGTTGATGCTGGCATCAGGCGCTTATGCGCAACAGACCGCAGCAACCCTGGAAACGGTCACCTGTTTGAACAGAATATTTGATCAACCGGCTTGCGGCGGCGGCGACGCGCAGCCAAGCCGGCATGGCGCCTGATTCGATCCAATATACAGGTCAAAATGTAGTTGAACAACAGCATAGACCCGAAGGCTCGCAAGTTTTTTTCAAGTTTTTCTATAGATAGAATATTTTTATTCATTTCATCATGTAGTTTAACTACGAACATCTTCGGTTCTGGGCGATACTTCGCTCGGCGCTGTCCTCGGGGCAGCTTGGATGTGCCTGCGAACTGGGGATTGCACTGATGAATGACTTGTTGAAGCCACGCCCGGCAATGGCTGCCAATCCTTCTGCTATCGAACCGATCGACGCGGAGGTTTTGGGCAAGACCCAGGCGGCATTCATCGCGGCGTTCGCGCGCGAGCTGGCCAACAACGGCGCTTGCGCGACGCCGCAACTGGCGATGCGTGCAGCTGCCGCGTCCTGCCGCCAGCTGCTGGCCGACCGTTGGGCTTTGACCCAGGCTCAAGATGCGGTTCGCGGCGCTGCTGCCGTGACCAAACGGGTCCATTACCTGTCGATGGAATTCCTGATGGGCCGGGCCCTGTCCAACGCCTTGGCGGCCATGGGGCTGACCGATAGCCTGAGCCGTTGCCTGGCTGCTTCCGGCTTGCAGCTCGGAGATACGCTCGAGCGCGAAGCTGATGCGGCCTTGGGCAATGGTGGGCTGGGTCGTCTGGCGGCCTGTTTTCTTGATTCATTTGCCGAGCTGGGCCTGCCATCGTTCGGCTATGGCTTGCGCTATCAATACGGCATGTTTGCCCAGGGCATCCAGCAAGGGCGCCAGGTTGAGGCGCCGGACGACTGGATGAATCTGGGCCAGCCCTGGGAGATTGCGCGTCCCGATCTGCGTTACAGCATCGGCTTTGGCGGTAGGGTCGAGGCGGGCGGTGTCGACGGCGGGCGCTGCTGGCTGCCGGCCGAGCGCATCCAGGCCCAGGCTTTTGACTTCATCGTGCCCTCGCATCACAGCCAGCGCGTTTCGACGCTGCGCCAATGGCATGCCAGCGCAGAAGCGCCGATTGACTTCAAGGCTTTTTGCGAAGGTGATTACGCCGGCGCCGCGCGCCACCGCGTTGCCGCTGACAGCCTGAACTGGGTGCTGTATCCGGACGACAGCACCGAGCAGGGCCGGGAATTGCGCCTCAAGCAGGAGGCGTTTCTGGTCAGTGCCTCCTTGCAGGACCTGATCGCGCGCCATTTGCGCGAAGCCGGGTCGCTGCGCAGTCTCGGACTCGCCAATGCGATCCATCTGAACGATACCCATCCGGCCTTGGCGCCGGCCGAGCTGATGCGCTTGCTGCTCGACGTGCATGGGCTCGATTGGGAACTGGCTTGGAGCATCACCCATCAGGCGGTCTCGTACACCAACCACACTTTGATGCCCGAGGCCTTGGAGACCTGGTCGCTGCGCATGTTCGAGGCCTTGCTGCCGCGCCATCTGGAAATCATTTACGAGATCAACCACCGCTTCCTGACCCAGGTGCGCTTGCAATTCCCCGGCGACGATGCGCTGGTCAGCCGGGTCTCGCTGATCGATGAGGGCGGAGAGCGCCGCGTGCGCATGGCCGCCTTGGCCGTCATCGCTTCGCACAAGGTCAATGGTGTGGCGGCGCTGCATTCGCAACTGATGGTGGAGACGATCTTTGCCGACTATGCGCGCATCTTCCCCGGCCGTTTTCACAATGTCACCAATGGCGTGACGCCCAGGCGCTGGCTGCAGCAGGCGAACCCGGGGCTGTCGGCGCTGATCGATCAGCGTATCGGCAGCCAATGGCGGCAGGATCTGTCGCAGCTCTCAAGGCTGGCGCCGCTGGCCGATGAGGTCGATTTCGGCCGGCAACTGCTGGCAGTCAAGCGCGCCAACAAGCAGCGGCTGGCCTTGTTGATCCGCAGCGAACTCGGCGTGATGGTCAACCCGGACAGCCTGTTCGACGTGCAGATCAAGCGCATCCATGAATACAAACGGCAATTGCTGAACCTGCTGCATGTGGTGGCCCGCTACCACGCGATCATCAATCAGCCTGATGCCTGCTGGACGCCGCGCACCGTGGTGATCGCCGGCAAGGCCGCGTCGGCCTATGTCACGGCCAAGTCGGTGATCCAGCTCGCGCATGATGTCGGCCGCGTGATCAACAGCGACCCGCGCGTCGGTGATCGGCTCAAGCTGGTCTTCCTGCCCAATTACGGCGTCAGTCTGGCCGAAGTCATCATTCCGGCGGCTGATCTGTCGGAACAGATCTCGACCGCCGGCACCGAAGCTTCGGGCACCGGCAATATGAAATTCGCGCTGAACGGCGCTCTGACCATCGGCACCTGGGACGGCGCCAATATCGAGATGGCCGAGGCGATGGGAGCCGAGAATATGTTTGTTTTCGGCCTCAAGACGGCGGCCGTGGCGCGGATGAAGTCGATCGGCTACCAGCCGCGGCGCCATGTCCAGGGCAACGCGCAGTTGCAGCGCGTCATCCAGGCCATTGCTGAAGGTGAATTTTCGGCCGGCGACAGCCAGCGCTACCGGGCGCTGACCGATGGCCTGCTGAGCCGGGATACCTATATGCTGATGGCCGATTTCGCCGACTATGTGGCGACCCAGCAGCGCGTCGATGCCCTGTTCGATACCCCCTCAGCCTGGGTGTCAAAGGCGATCTTGAACATCGCAGGCATGGGGGAATTTTCTTCCGACCGCACAATCGCGCAGTACATCGACCGAGTCTGGTCGGTCAAGACCATGGGCTGAGCAATGCTGGAGCAGGACCAAATCGACGAATTGCTGGCCGGGCGCCATGCCGACCCGTTTGCCTTGCTGGGCCTGCATGCCGATGCGCAGGGGCGTCTGTGGTTGCGCGCGCTGCTGCCGGGGGCCAGCAAGGTCGAGCTGCTCGATGCGCTGACCTCCAAGGTTCTTGTCGGCCTGCAGCCTCGCGGCGATTTTTTCGAGGCATTGGTACCGCGCCGGCGCAATCGTTTCGATTACCGCCTGGCCGTTTCCTGGGCTGACGGCAGCCAGGGCATCTATGCCGATGCCTATGCCTTCGGACCGCAACTCGGCGATGCCGACCTGGCCTTGCTGGCTGCTGGCGAGCACCCGCGACCTTTTACCTTGCTCGGCGCCCATGC
>JBIKPD010000479.1:0-2911 GCA_044357665.1 Roseateles sp.
AACAGTCCGACCTGCGGCCAATCGGCCAGCGCCCAGATCCTGGCGATCACCGCGGTCATTTCGGCTTCGCTGGCGCCGCCGGCATAGGCAGCAAGCCGGCGCGCTTTGTCTTCGATTTCGGGGCGGCTCAAGCTGTTGCCGGGGTCGCCCTTGGGCTCATCAACTCGGCCCTTCAGCAGCCGGCCGTCAACGGTGCGCACCGTCACTTTGCCGATCCAGCGCTGCGGGTAGGCGGCGTCGACAGGCCACTCACATCAAGAGTCGGCCCAAAAGAGCGTCAAGAGTTGATGCTGGCAGGGCGCCAGGCGCCTCAGCCATGCGAAGCTGGCCACGCTAAGGGGAAATCTGGATGGGCCAACCGTTCCAGGGGCGTCATACTTGCTGTGAGGTGGTTGAATTTCCTATTCGTCACCATGGTCGGGTGCGGCGCACTCCGGCGCCCACCCATTTGAGAGGATTTCCACCATGGCAAAGATTCACCCAGGCGTCGGGCCACCTTTTGCGCAAGTGGTGGTGCTGTTTGGCGCCACCGGTGACTTGGCCCGGCGAAAACTATTGCCGGGCCTGTACAACCTGGTCAGTGCCGGATTCATCCCGGGATGCCGCATCATCGGGGTCTCGCTGGATGACATCGACGCCGACGGTTTTCGCGCGTCGGCGCGCAGCGCTCTCGACGAGTTTTCCAGCCGCAAGGTCACCGAGCCGGAATGGGAGGCCTTCGCCCGTTGTCTGGACTATGTACCGCTGGCCGCAGGAGCCGGCGCGCTCAAGGCCGCAGTGGAGCTGGCCGAGCAGGCCCTCAATGGCGAGAGCCGACGACTGCACTACCTGAGTGTGCCGCCCAATGCAGCCTTGTCGGCAGTGCGTATGCTGGGCGAGGCCGGGCTGGTGGAGCGCTCGCGCATCGTGATGGAGAAGCCCTTTGGCACCGACCTGCAAAGTGCTGTGTCGCTCAACCGCAATCTGCACGAGGTGTTCGCCGAAGAACAGATCTTTCGCATCGACCACTTCCTGGGCAAGGAGCCGGCGCAGAACATTCTTGCGTTCCGATTCGCCAATGGATTGTTCGAGCCAATCTGGAATCGCAACTTCATCGACCACGTACAGATCGACGTGCCGGAGAAGCTGGGCCTGGGCAAGCGGGCCGGGTTCTACGAGCAAACCGGCGCCTACCGCGACATGGTGGTGACCCACCTGTTCCAGATACTGGCGTTCATGGCCATGGAGCCACCAACGGCGCTGGAGCCGGCACCCATCAGCGAAGAAAAGAACAAGGTGTTTCGCAGCATGTTGCCGATCCAGCCTGCCGACGTGGTCCGCGGGCAATACAACGGCTACCGCGCCGAGGAAGGCGTGGACCCGGAGTCGGAGACCGAAACTTTCATCGCCCTGAAGTGCTTTATCGACAACTGGCGCTGGGCCGGTGTGCCGTTTTTTCTGCGCACTGGCAAGCGGATGGGCGAAGGGCAACGCATCATCTCGATCGCTTTTCGCGAACCGCCGAAAAGCATGTTCCCGGCCGGCTCCGGCGTGGGGGCGCAGGGCCCGGACCATCTGACTTTCGATCTGGCCGACGCGTCGAAGATGTCACTGTCTTTCTACGGAAAACGTCCCGGCCCGGGCATGCGGCTGGACAAGCTGAGCCTGCAGTTCGCGATGCACGACACCGGCCTGATCGGCGAGGTGCTTGAAGCCTACGAGCGACTGATCCTCGACGCCATGCGCGGCGACCACACCTTGTTTACCACGGCCGAAGGTATCGAGCGCTTGTGGCAGGTGTCCACGCAACTGCTGGAGGCGCCCCCGCCGGTGCGGTTCTATCCCCCGGACTCTTGGGGCCCGAAGTCGATCCACCAATTGATCGCCCCCCACGCCTGGCGGCTGCCGTTCGAACGCTCGTGGCGCGACCCGAACCGGGTGGGCAGCTGAGGGGCCGGAAAGACGACTTCGTGCCAGGCGTCAGGTATCTTGGCCTGCGCGTCAGGTATCCGGAAGCCTGACGGTGGAGGCAACCGGACCACAACCCCAGCGGCGAAGCGGCGACTTGGAGTTGTCGGTCCGCGTTGACTGATTTGTTGGCGAGCCCAGCACGGGACGCCTGACAACCTGTACATTTTTACGTACAGTCAATTCGGTACACACGCGATGGATGCCATCACCTACACCTCCGCCCGCGCCAACTTGGCCAAGACAATGGATCGGGTATGCGATGACCACGAGCCCTTGATCATCACGCGCAGCGGCGGACAATCGGTCGTCATGCTCGCGCTGGACGACTTCAAGGCGCTGGAAGAAACAGCATACCTTCTGCGCAGCCCGGCGAACGCGCGGCGCCTGCTTGCGGCGATGCAGGAATTGGAAGCGGGCAAAGGCAAGGTGCGAAAGCTGACCCAGAGGAGCTCGTCTTTGCCGAACAGGCCTGGGGCGGTTATGTGTACTGGCAACAGCAGGACAAGCGGAGGCCGGTCTGCTGGTGGGCATGGCGCAGCTTCAATCAGCGATCCCTATCCAGGGCTTTGCCGTCAGCCAAACCGCAGACCTTCAGCAGGCCAGGGTTCTGGCTCTGGCGCAAGCCACGGCCGACTTCATCGGGCTGAGCAAGGAGATTGCAAAGGATGAGGTCAAGGTCAATGCTGATTATCTGGGTGCTGGCTACAGCATTCCCACGCCGGCAATGGTCGAAGCCGTGCACCTAGTGGCACGCATGGAAGGCATCTTGCTCGACCCGGTCTATACCGGAAAAGCCATGGCCGGCTTGATCGACTGGATCGGTCAGGGCCGCTACCGCAGCACCGACAACGTCATGTTCCTGCATACCGGCGGACAAGCCGGGCTGTTCGGCTTTTGCGACACGCTGAGCGCTCGCCCCAACGCCGCATTGCCCGCCTAGTCGCGCGAATCAGGCCAGCAA